>CBFDDU010000001.1:0-146863 GCA_965603655.1 uncultured Candidatus Electrothrix sp.
TTGATTTTGCATCGTCGTTAATTAAACCTGACAGCTTTCTTTACGAGGTCTGCAATAACAAATAGCCCAATATTGTTAGCCATATTCGCCAAAACGTTCTGGCGGAAATTTTCATTTGCCAATCGCTCAGGTGAGATTAAAAGAACATCTACTTGATTCAAAGCCAATTCACTCTGAATTTGTTGCCATTCCTCATTATTTGTGCTGTTAATGGTGCGTGCTCTTACTCCAATTTTTTGTGCGGATTCAAGCTGATTCCGCATTAACGAGAGCAATGGTGAGATTAAAAGAGTCGGACCAGCACCTTGCTCGCGCAATATTTTTGTGGCAAGGAAATAGACCATGCTTTTTCCCCAGGCAGTACGTTGCACGACAAGAACACGGTTTCTATTGAGAAGTTGTTCTATACTTTCCCACTGACCATCACGAAAGGGAGCAGAAGGCTTGCTTAAAGCTGTTCTTAGATGTTTTAGTGCTTTTGTTTTCATCGTAAAGCCACCTCAGCTGTTAATATCCAATAGTATCAATAAATGACAAATTCCCATGCTATTGCAGAAAATTGGCTACCAGCATCTACATCCTACCAACAATCCCCAAAAACGCCGCCTCATCAACAACAGCAATCCCCAGCTCCGCAGCCTTTTTCAGCTTACTCCCAGCCTTTTCCCCAGCCACAAGATGAGTAACCTTCTTACTCAGCCCGGAAACAACCCTGCCGCCCCGGTCCTTGACCAGCTGCTTGGCCTCGTTGCGTGACATCTGGCTGAGCGTGCCGGTAAAGAGAAAGATAGCCCCTTCCAGCGGATTGTTTTCACTATTCCCCTGAGCCGCCGTTTCTATGGTCAAGCCAAGATCCAACAGCGTCTCAATCATCTTCCGGTTTTCGTTGTTGGCAAAATACTCGGTCAGGCTCATAGCGGCCTGTTCACCAATGCCCTCCACCGCCAGCAGATCCTCTTTTTTCGCTGCCAGCAGATCGTCAAGGGTGCTGAAATGGCGTGTTAACAACTCAGAGGTCATTTCACCAACATATCGAATCCCCAAGGCACCGATGAAGCGAGAGAGGGTGGGGTGCGTTGCCTCGGCGATTGCCAGCAGTAATTTTTCCGCAGATTTTTCACCCCAGCCGTCAAGGACAGCCAACTGCTCTTTCGGGAGACGAAAAATATCTGGAATCTCCTGGATCAGCCCGACTTCCATGAGCTGCTCAACATTTTTGCGACCAAAGCCGTCAATATCAAGGCCTGCCTTGCCGACAAAATAGATCATCCGTTGCAGCTGCTGCGCCGGGCAAAGGAGACTGACGCAGCGGGTGATCGCCTCGCCTTCAGGACGCTGGAGCGGCGCGGCGCAGATCGGGCATTGGGTCGGGAAGATAAGGGGCAGTTCTTCGCCGGTGCGCTGTTCCGTGATGGGCTTGACGATCTCCGGAATAACATCTCCGGCCCGTTGGATAAGAACCGTGTCGCCGATCATCAGCCCTTTACGCTCAATTTCATCCTGGTTATGCAGGGTTGCGCGGCGAACAATGACGCCCTCAACCTCAACCGGTTCCAGCAGCGCCACCGGCGTGATCGCACCGGTCCGGCCTACTTGGAAATCGACCCCGGTCAGGACGGTGGTCGCCGGGGTAGCCGGAACATTCCAGGCTGTGGCCCAGCGCGGAGCACGGGTTGTGTTACCCAGGCGTTGTTGCAGGGCAAAATCAGCCACCTTGATCACCATGCCATCGATCTCATACGCCAATTCATGACGGATCGTTTGGAGATGATGATACTGTGCTTCCACCTTCGCAAGGGTGCTGCAAAATTTGATCAACGGATTGACCGGAAAACCCAGTTGGCCGAGCCAGGAAAAAAGTTCCTCCAAGTCAGTGCAGGGAGCAGCCTCAATATCAGCCACGCCGTAAACATAAAAGCTGAGCGATCTGGAGGCGGTCACCTTAGGATCAAGCTGACGCAGGGAACCGGCAGCGGCATTACGCGGGTTGGCAAAGAGGGCCTCTCCCTGCGCTGCCCGCTGCTCATTGAGCTGAAGAAAGGCCTTACGGGGCAGAAAAACTTCCCCCCGGACCACCAGCCTTTCCGGGATGGTTCCCCCCTTTTCCCCTTCTTTTGCTACCAGCCGCAAAGGAATGGTCTGCACAGTCTGCAATTGGGCCGTAATATTTTCACCGACCAAGCCGTTACCCCTGGTGGAGCCTTGGACCAGGAGACCGTTTTCATAGATCAACTCAACCGCCAAACCATCCAACTTGGGTTCTGCCAAGTAGGTAGGCTGGGCTGTTGATTGCAGATAGCGTTGGATTTTTTCCTCAAAGCTCAGGAGTTCCTGGGTGTTGAAGACGTTATCCAGGCTGAGCATGGGCACGGCATGGGCCGCCTCTGCAAAGGCATCAAGGGGCTCACCACCGACCCGCAGACTTGGGGAATCCGGGGTGAGCAGCTCCGGGAACTGCTCTTCCAGATCCAGCAGCTCCCGAAACATCCGATCATATTCACCGTCGGAGATGAGCGGGGCGTCCAAGACATAGTATTGATGCGCGTGCCGGGTGATCTGTACACGCAGATCGTCCAGGCGTTTTTCTGCCTGCTGATTATCCATTTTTAATTTACTGCTCATCAAGTAATTTGCCGCCTTTGGCGATGTTTTCCCGTTGCTCTTCGTCAATAAAGATCAGAACAGAGGACTCGGGTTTGTTGGCTTCCTTGGCAATAACTTTGGTGACGCCCTGAGCAATATTTTTTTTCTGTTCCCTGCTCAGTTTGCCAGCAACACGAATGCTTACATAGGGCATAATGGTACGCTCTCTTGATGTGTTATGATTCGATTTTTATTTGTATTATCGTAGGGGCAGGCCCCTGTGTCTGCCCGCTCAATGCATCGCACGGAACGTTTAGGGCGAACACAGGGGGGGTCCTCTATGTGGCATGGGATCAGGTGTTTTTTGTTGAAACCCCTACCATAATTTCTTCCACAAGTCTTTCATCTTACCCAGGACCCCCTTGGGTTTTTCTTCAGGCTTTTGCGCTGGATTTTGCACAGGTTGCTGAGGTGGTTGGCTCTGTTGTTGTTCCGGTTTTTCAACAGAATTTGTTGGATCGGTCTGGTGCTGTTGTACGTTGCCTGAAGACGTGTTACCATTTGGAGTGCCAGGGCGATTTGGTCGAAGAAAGAGTCGATCACCGTCCTGTTCGCAGGTTCCGATGATTTTCTGGCCCTGCGGAGTGGTCAGCTGGACCTCGTCCCCGGCCTTTTTTCCTTCACAGGCTTTGTAGGCTGGCTCCGGCGCTTTTATCTTGCCGTTGCCACGTTCGGCCTGCTGAGGCTGTTGCTGTTGGACATTGGAATGCATGTCCTCGGGTGGCGTGCTCTGTTGCTGATTCCCGTAGGAGTTGTTCTCCTTGTTCTGACGGGGGGCTTGCTGCCGGGTGTCGGGCTCCTGTTGCTGCTGGACATTGGAATGGATGCCCTCGGGCGGCGTATTCTGTTGCTGATTGCCGTAGGAGTTTTCATCCTCGTTCTGATCAGGGGCTTGCTGCCTGCTCCCGTTTCGGAGTTCCTGGTACTGACCTTCTTTATGTGTTTTCATGCCAGCGTGTATGCCAGCGTTCATGCCTGGAGGAGAATCGGGACGCAGATAGAGTCGGTCCCCGTCTGATTGGCATGTCCCAGAGATCGTTTTTCCTGTGGGGATGGTGACTTGTGCTGTATCGCCAAGCTTCTTGCCGATACAATTCTGGTATGCCGCAGGCGGTATCCTGCTTCCCTCGCGGAGGTGGTCCGGTATGAGGATAAGGCGTCCATCTTGCTGCTGTTTGCACTGTCCCGAGATAGTGTTCCCTGTCTGGGTGACAAAGCTCGCTTTTTCACTGGGCTGTTTGCCCTCACAGGCTGTATAGGCCTCAAGTGGTGGTTTGGATATGCTGTTTTGTGGTTGTGCCAAGGCATTGACAGACCAAGTCGTTGCCAGAGACAGGGTAAGGATTGCCGTTTTCTTGGTACAGATCATTGAAAGTCCTCTTGTTTGAAGATGAGTTTTATTCTGCATTTCAGAAAGGATTGTGTACGGGCTTGTCCCATTCCGGGGCCGCAGGCCATAACCGATAAAGACTGTTAAAGCGTAACAGACAGTTACGAGCTGGCAGAATACAGCATTTTCATGTCCGGTGCAATCAGCAGAGAGAATGATTTTCTGCTCCTGATTTGATTCTCCTCTTTTCTTCCCTTATTGCTTAACGCTTTGTGGTATGCTATATTTCTCTACTTTTGAATTCAATTATTAAAATTTATCAATACCTTTTGTGCCCAACGGAGCTTTTTATGAAGCACACCATTACCTTCCTGCCGGATAACATCACCTCAACTGTTGATAAAGGGGAAAACCTCCTGAATGCGGCTGCCCAGGCAGGCGTATATATCCATGCCTATTGCGGCGGCGACGGGATCTGCGGCAAATGCAAGGTGGTTGTCAATAAGGGGGAGGTGCGTTCGGACAAGGCCAACCTGAAGCAGGAGGACTGGGACAAGGGGTATCGCCTAGCTTGTTTGTCCACTGTGGAGTCGGATCTGGAGATAACCGTTCCCGAGATGACCACCAAGAGCGGCAAGGCCTTGAAGCGCAAACCTAAGACCACCCGGACTATTTCAGCCAAGGCCCTGGACAGTCTGATCGGCAGTTGGGAGGTGGAACCGCCAGTGAGCAAACTTTATCTGAAGCTTACCCCTCCTTCTCTGGAAGATAATATCTCTGATATGGACCGGGTGATGCGGGGGATCAAGCAGGCCTTTCCTGACCATGTCGGTGAGCCTTCTTACGACCATCCCGAGTTGATTAAATACCTGCCTGCTGTTCTGCGCGAGTCGGACTGGAAAATCACCCTGCTCCTGCTTCGTCGCAACCAAGGTGGTTTTCGCATCATTGATGTGGAGGCAGGTGATACCACGTCCAAACTCTATGGGCTGGCTGTGGATATCGGCACCACCACCTGTTCCGGGGTCTTGGTTGATTTGAATAACGGCGAGATCCTGGCTGAGTCCTCCGGTTATAACGGCCAGATCAGCTGCGGTGAGGATGTTATTTCGCGTATTGTTTATGCCAACCGGCCTGGCGGCCAGAAGGCCCTGCAGGACAAGGTGGTTGGTACCATTAATACGATCATCGAGGATATCTGTCGCGAGCTGATTATTTCTCCGGCGGATATTGCCTATATAATGGCGGCAGGCAACACGGTCATGTCGCATCTCCTGTTGGGATTGAACCCGAAATATCTCCGGGAATCCCCTTATGTGCCCAGTGTCAGCCGGTTTCCCCTGACTAAGGCTGCGGAGCTGGGAATCCATGCCCATCCCTCCATGCGCCTTTTTCTCTATCCTTGCATCGCTTCCTATGTAGGCGGCGATATCGTGGCCGGGGTCCATGCCTGCCAGATGGCCAAGTCGGACAAGGTGAGCCTGTTTATCGACATCGGCACCAACGGTGAGATCGTGGTGGGCAATCAGGACTGGATGGTCTGTGCGGCCTGTTCTGCCGGACCTGCCTTTGAGGGCGGGGGAATCCGTTACGGGATGCGGGCCTCCAGCGGAGCTATTGAGAATTTTCAGATCCATCCAGAGACCTTTGATCCCATGATCGTGACCATTGGTCATATTAAACCTTCCGGGATTTGTGGCTCCGGCCTGATCTCCATCGTGGCCGAGCTCTTGGAAAACGGCGTGATTGATCAGCAGGGAAAGTTCCGGCAAAACCTGGATACCCCCAGGATTCGTCAGGGAGTTGACGGCTGGGAATATGTGCTGGCCTGGTCCAGAGACTCCCTGATCGGGGAGGATATCGTGATCACCGAGGTGGATCTGGATAACTTGATGCGGGCCAAAGGAGCTATGTACGCAGGCTATCAGACCCTGCTGGAGTCAGTTGGGCTCAGTTTTGCCGATCTGGATCGGGTGATCATGGCCGGAAATTTCGGGGCCTATATTGATCTGGAACGGGCCATCTGCATTGGTCTCTTGCCGGACGTGGATCGGGAAAATTTTTATTATATCGGCAATGCCTCCATGTTGGGTTGTCAGATCAGTCTTTCCGATGTCAACCGTTTTCAAGAACGTCTTGCGGTGCGCCAGCTTATGACCAATATGGAGCTGTCCGAGAATCCAGAATTCATGCAGCATTATATGGCTGCCCTCTTTCTCCCTCATACGGATATGAGTCTTTTTCCGACGGTTCAGGAAAAATTGAAAGAGATCAGCTGAAATTCAACAGGAGAAGATAACATGAACAAAAGAAATTGGATCTCAGCGGTTGGCGCGTTGTTGCTTGGTACCCTGGTTGTATTGTCTGGATGCTCGGGTGAAAAAGAGGAAGCTGGAGTGGTTGAGCAGGCCTCGGACAAAGTCGCGAGCAAGGCCGTGGAGTATATCAATAAGCCCCTGGATAAGGCCAAGGAATCCCAGGCCGTGCAGAATGCTCAAGCACAAAAGATGGAGGATGTGCTGGAGGAGGTCGATACCGATACTGATACCGATACCGAAAACTGATCGAAAGTTGTAACGTACGCAACTCAAGACCGATAAAGAAGTTCCATGATACGAGAACCTCTCCCTTTCGATTAAGGGAGGGGGGTACGGGATATGAGCCCGACATTCTGTTGTGCCGTTTTGATTGCTGTTGGGGTTCGCAAGCTCACCCGCAACCTATGCGATCATAATACGGCGTACGGGAAAAAGTAATAAGCAACAAGCCTAAACCTCAACACCATATCCCGCATAAACCCGGAGGATATTTTCAACCATAGCCGTGAGCCCGTATTTTCCCGCAATCTCCCGCCGCTGTTGCGCAATCATCTCCTCATCCCGCTGGAGATGTTCAGCCAGCTCAAGTAAGCCTGTCTTAGCCGCAGCCAGATCATTATAGTCAACAGCTCGGTATTGTTTGACGAACTCCAAGGGTTCGAGGAGAGAAGGGGTCCGGCAGACCAGCAGGGGTATACCGTAGAGTAGTCCTTGGATAAAGGACTGGGAAATGCCTTCGGTCTCATAGGAGGAAAAGAAGATAATATCAAGGGCGGGAAAAAAACGCTCAGGATCTTCCTTGTGACCGGTAAGGATGAAGCGATCTTCAACGCCTGCTTCGGCAATATCTTTCTCCAGGATTGCCTGCCCGTTGCCGCCGCCGACAATCATGAATTTATAGTTTTTTGGCATGGTTGCTGCTGTGCGGGCAATGAATTGATGCCCTTTATATTCCCGTAGAAAAGAAATATTGCCTACCAAAATATCCTGCTCCGTAATCCCGTACTGCTCGCGGATCTCCTGGCGATCCTCGACGGAAAAGCGAAAACGCTGTTCATCAATACCGGTGGATTGAACAATAATTTTTTCCTGCCGCACCTTTTGTTCCGCCAATTGGTCGGCGATAGATTCGCTACAGGCGAAAACAATATGGGCAAAGGCGTTATAGCTGAAAGAGGAGGAAATGGGGGCCAGCACATGCCGGGTTTTAATAACCAGGGGCACTCGACAGATTCTTGCCAGACAACCGGCCATCCAGGAATCTTCCGAGGAATGGGTGTTGATGACGGCAGGTTGAAGGTGGCGGATCAGTTTGTAGAGATCTCGCCAGGCAGCAAGATTGAACTTGGAAGAAAAGTCGATGTAATGGACCGGGATACCCTCGGCTTTGCCGCGCCGGGCAAGTTCAGCTCCCTCTCGAACAACCATCCCGACGCGGAAACCTAATTTTTTCAGTTCTCGCAGTTCGGTAAGTGTGCGTATCTCCTGGCCGCCCCAAGAGCATGACCAATCAGTGTGTAGGATAAGAGGTGGTTGAATCAAGATGTTGATCCCTTATAAAAAATTTTAAGTGGAAATACCGAGTAAGTGTTTCTGGCAGTATATAGATTCTCTTGTCGTTCGTAAAGTCGCTTCTTGCCCGTAATCCAAATCCAGGGGAGTTGGCAGAATCTTGACAAGGGGGCATGACCTGTGTACTATGATTTTTTGTTGGCAGGATGTTGTCTCATGATGGGGAGACGTATTGGTAATAATATTTTTTTCTCGACATGATAATGTGTTGCATGCCGTTCGTTAGGAAGTGGTGTGTGAGGGGACCTGTAGAGCAGGAGTACTTTGCAGTGGCAGCTTGATGGATAGATCATGAAAAATATCATTTTGGACGTTATCTTGCAAGCAGGTAAGTAACTCAAGATAGAGGTGCCATAATGAATCTCCGTGATGCTATCCGTATTTTAATGCTGAGTCCTATGTATTTCCGGTTACCGCTCCCTGAGCGGCTCAAACTGGTTAAGGAGTACTGTCAGGTGATGAACAGTACTAGCCTTTCTCCATGCCATTAGATAAGTACTCCTTGAACGATCACTACGCTTCGGTGCAAGCGGGCTCCCTCTCTGGATAATTCTACAAATTCACAGAAATGATTGCTGTTGTCGGCTTTCCTCTTTTTTTCTCTTTCCACCTCTTTCATGGAGAAGATGTATAATGAACGGCGCAGAACTCATGGTTAAATGCCTAGAGAATGAAGGAGTTGAATACATCTTCGGTATTCCTGGTGAAGAAAATCTCGCCTTTCTAGAGGCACTGCGGTCCTCTTCCATTAAACTGATCCTGACTCGGCATGAGCAGGCTGCTGGCTTTATGGCAGCAACCTATGGCCGAATCACCGGTAAACCGGGCGTTTGCCTTGCCACTCTCGGGCCGGGGGCGACAAATTTTGTCACCAGTGTGTCCTATGCCTTTCTGGGCGGTATGCCCTGTCTGTTTATCACCGGTCAAAAGCCGATCAAGAGCTCCAAGCAGGGCCGGTTTCAGATCATTAACGTGGTCTCCATGATGGCCCCTATCACCAAGATGACCCGCCAGATCGTCGGAGCCGACTCCATTGCCACCTTGGTTCGGGAGTCGTTCCGGGTTGCGGTCCAGGAAAAATCCGGGCCGGTTCATTTAGAACTGCCTGAGGATATTGCGGCTGAACAGACGAGGGTCACCCCCTTTCCTCTGACACCCATCCGAAAGAAACTTGCCTCAAATGAGTCTTTTGAAGAGGTGGCGGAGATCATCAAGAAGGCGAAAAATCCTCTCCTGCTGATTGCGGCGGCCAGTAACAGGCATCATCAAGCCGGTACCGCCCTTGAGCATTTTATTGAGCAAACCGGGATCCATTTTTTCTCCACCCAGATGGGCAAGGGCGCAGCCAATGAATTTCATCCGCGTTGCCTGGGAACAGCCGCTCTTTCCGACTATGATTATCTCCACTGTGCCATCGGCAAGGCAGATGTCATTATCAATGTCGGGCATGATGTTGTTGAAAAACCGCCGTTTTTCATGCAAAGAAACGGACTTGTCGTTATTCATATCAACTATTTTCATGCTGTTTTTGACGAGGTCTATTTCCCGCAGCACGAGGTGATCGGTGATATTGCGGATTCCATGCAACGTTTAGCTGCTCTTATTACCCCGAACTCCCTTGGTGGAGACGGTTATTTTAATCTCCTGAAGGAAGAGATTGACAAGCATGTGTATAAACGCACCTTGCCTGCCACCTTCCCCTATACCCCGCAACAGCTGACTCGGGTTCTGCGTGAACTCATGGATAAGGATTCCATCCTTTCTCTGGATAACGGGATGTACAAGATATGGTTTGCCCGTAATTATCGCTCCATGAATTCGTATTCAGTGCTGCTTGATAATGCCTTGGCCACTATGGGGGCCGGATTGCCGGTGGCTATTGCCGCCAAGATGCTCTTTCCGGAAAAGAAGGTGGTTGCTGTCTGCGGTGACGGCGGCTTTATGATGAATTCTCAGGAAATGGAAACCGCTATCCGCCTCAAGTTGGACCTGGTCATCCTCCTTATCCGTGATGATGCCTTTGGTATGATCAAGTGGAAACAGGGGGGCATGGGATTACCCGATTTTGGGCTCAATTTTGGTAACCCGGATTTTGTCAAGTATGCGGAGAGCTACGGGGCACGCGGTTACCGGGGTGTGAATCAGGAGCAGCTTGCGGAAGTGCTGGAGCATTGTCTCGACACGCCCGGAGTGCATCTGATAGAGTTGCCCATTGATTATGCGGAAAATGAATCCGTGTTGACTGAAGAGTTGAAGCGCAAAACCTGTTTGCTCGGCTGAGCATACCGGGCAGGCACAGGGGCCGTAAACCTGTGTGTTTACCCTTGCCGCCATTCAGAAAATAAAGGGCGGACACAGAGGTCTGCCCCTACAATATGTACCGAAAACGGGAAACTTATTTTTTGGAAAATCCCTTATACCTGATTAAAAGAGCTCTCCGCTGGAATGGCGGATGATCAGCTGGTGAAACATCTCCACCAGTCCCCGCCCTATCATATACACGGATTCCACATTGGTGTTTTCCGAGACCTTACTGTCAAAGAGGATATTCAGCTTTGAGGGGAAGGCTTCTTCTGATTCCCAATAATTGATCAAAAAAGGAACCTTGGGCAAGGGATAGAGGATACGCGCCTTGTCAGCCTCGGTTTCCCGGACCTCTTCAGCCTCAAAAAGATCCAGGATTTCGAAAAAAAGTTCTGTGTTTTCATCGACCAGCTGTTGCATGGCCTCTTCGCAGCGATGGGCGAAAAAACGTTCCTTCCCGCCAGCATCCTTTAGAGCCGGAAAGTCAATCCATTCTCCTGCCGGTTGTAAGCCCTTGCTTTGCAGCAGATAGTGGAGGATGGGAATATGCACCCAATTATTGCAGTGGCATTCCGAAGCCATCCCTCCCTGAGCATCAATCCAGAAATATTTTCCCAGGCATTTTACGCCCACGGTTTCTTCTTTGAGCGGCAGGTCCAGTTTGCTGGCAATATCGCTGAGATCGTGTTGGTTGATCTCCTCCTGCAATGAGGCAAGATAGGCGTCCTGCTCCTCACTCATAGATTTTTTTCGGACGATACCGCCGGAGAGCTCGTTAATTTTTTCAGCGCTCAGCAGAGGGCAGTCGCTGAGCTTTTTCTGTCCCTGAATCACGGCAACAGAAAAGGCCATGCAGGAGGGCAGCAGGCAGCGGCGGCAGTTGGATTGGTCCAGGTGTTTATAGAGTTCCAGGGGATTTTTGATCATAGCGGTATTCTTTTCAGGTGTTCTTTCTCAGCGGAAGAGGCTCTGGGTATCAGGGAGTATCTGATCCTCTTTCTCCGCTCCAATTTATGCTGGAGTTTTTTGTTCAGACAAAGGGAAGGACGATAAAATAAAAACCCAAACCAGTGGTCACCACGCCTGCCCCCTTCCTGAACCAAGTCGTTCCCTGACCAAAGGAAGAACTTTCCAACAGCCTCCTAACCGTGGCCGTAGAACTGCCTGCCACAGCGATGGGCAGGCAATGGCCGATACCAAAAAGGGTGATGAACAGTATACCGGTGGCAACTTTTGCCTGAACCGTGATAACAGCAAGAATAGGGACGATAAAGCCAAAGGTGCAGGATCCGGAGAGTATGCCGTAAGCCAGCCCAAGAGTAAGGGCACCGGAAGAGCCCTTGAGCTGTAATTTTGACATGATGCTGTTGCCGGGTACGGAGCATTTTGCCACGCCGAGCATATCAAGGGCCACCCAAAGCAGGATAACCCCGATAAGGATTGTCCAGTACGAGCCGATATCACCCAGCATTCTGCCCAGCAAAGAGCAAATAATCCCCACCGCCGCAATGGTGATAAAAAGACCAACACTGAAGAGTACAGCGAACTTGACAGCCCGCCTCCCTTCCACCAATTCGTCCTGACCGCCGACATAGGCCACGATCAACGGAATAGAGGCCAGATGACAGGGGCTAAACAGCACTGAAACCATTCCCCAGAGCAGGCAGCCAAAGGCGGCGATCCAGCCCCCGTTGGTCATCCAGGTGTTGACGGTGATAAATACGCTGTCCATTATTGCACCTTGGCCAGTTGCTTGACACCCATCTTGGCAAATTGACTGATAATGTCCTTCTCAGACAGAAAGCCTTGGTGTCGATAGACCTCTTTGCCTTGTGCATCAAAAAAAATCTGGGTCGGGATGGTGGATATCTTGAATTTCTTTTTCTGGCTCGCATCCTTCCAGACATCTATAAAGATGACGGCGGCCCGACCTGCATATTCGTCGGTCATTTTTTTCAGGATCGGAGCCATCATCTTGCAGGGAATACATTTATGGGCACCTAAGTCCACCATGGTGACCATGCCAGGTACCGGAACGTCCGTTGCCATTACCGGAATAGACAGCAGAAGAAGGGAGAATACGATAAAAAGTATATATGCTTTTTTCATACAGTGGTTTTTCTTTATCAATTTTTTCTGGATTTTAATTGGCTGGTACTGTTCATGAATTCTTTGGCCCGATCACCACGCAGCAAATCAGCGAGGCCAAGGAGCCCGTCTTTGAGATATTTCACCTGGTAGCCCTTCAAGGTAAGGTACATACGCGCTAAGGCGGCTCGATCCTTGTGGGGACAGGCAGTGACAATCATTTTTGTTGTATCAAGCTCACCAAGGCGGTTAGGGAGTTCATTAAGCGGAATATTGACAGCAAACCCCATCCTCCAGGCAGCAAATTCTTCAGGAAAACGAATATCAACAAGCTGAGCTTCACCTTTTTTGAGCAAAGTAACCAGCTCGTTGCTGTCAATTTTCATATCCTTGCGTTCCTGATAGGTAAATCCGGTCAGGTAGTCATCAAGGGTATCAGCAGAAATAATGGTGGCTGATCCGAGAATCAGGATCAAATGGAACACAACAAGAGCGACAGGAAATCTTTTCTTCATATGTATTTTGTCAAAAATTATTGCAAACTAAAGCGTTTTTGAAAGGAAATTTCCCAAAACATTGTCCACCACCCGGCGGACATCGACAAGGCATCACCTGCCTTTGGGGTTATTGATTTCGCAGTTGCAATGACCAGTCCTAGAGTCGGCAATGATCTGTTCCATAATGGTTGAACGACCATGCTTTTCAGCATCCTTTGCAAGAGCCTCGCGCGTATGTCGGAAGCAGTAACAAACGTATTTTTCTTTCATTGCGCAATCGATTAAACGGTTAAACGGCTAAATAATTATATTGAATAAGAAACCGGTGAGCAGAATTCCTCCAGCCACCACGGCGATAAACACCCCTATCAGCTTAGGCTTCAACACCTTCCGAAGAATTACCATTTCCGGCAGGGACAGCGCGATAACACTCATCATAAAGGCCAGCACCGTTCCAAGAGCAGCCCCTTTGCCGAGCAGGGCCTCAACGATTGGTACAATGCCCGCCGCATTGGAATACATCGGGATACCGACCAAGACCGCTCCGGGCACCGACCACCAGGCATCCTTCCCCATGACAGCGGCCATAAAGTCTTCAGGCACATAACCGTGGATGGTCGCGCCTACCCCGATACCGGCGATGACATAGGGCCAGACCTTGCCGACAATATCCCGCACCGCTTCTTTACCCTGCGCAATGCGATCCGTCCAGGTAAGCTTCATGCCCATGTTCGGCTGTTCACCGGCCCGTATTTCCCGCACCCAGTCTTCAATAGAGGATTCCATATTAAAACGACCGATAATCCAGCCAGAAACAATGGCTACGGCAAGACCTGTAACCAGATAAAGACCAGCCACCTTCCACCCCAAGAGGCCGTAAAGAAGAACCAGCGCGACCTCATTGACCATAGGGGCGGCGATAAGAAAAGACAGGGTGACGCCCAAGGGTACTCCTGCCTGGACAAAGCCGATAAAAAGCGGTACTGCGGAGCAGGAACAAAAGGGTGTAACAATTCCCAACCCTGCTGCCATGACATTACCGGTTACTTCTCTTTTTCCGGCCAGCAGGCTCCGGGTTTTCTCCGGGGTGAAAAAACTGCGAACTATCCCGACCGTGAAGACAATCAGGAGCAGGAGCATCATAACCTTGGGGGTGTCATAGACAAAGAATTGGACAGCCTCGCCAAGATGACTGCCCGGCGCAAGGCCCAGTAGGCTATAGGCAAACCAATGGGAAAACGGCAGAAGTTGCTTGTACAGGACAAACCAGAGGGCGATCCCGAAGATGCCCCATGCGACCCGTTTTATCTTCTGGTCTTTTTGCTCGCCTTGCTCATTTTGCTCGCTTGGCTCGTTTTTCTTTTCTTCACCAGTCACCTGGTGGCATTCAGCATCAGCTCCACAGCAGCCTGTCGGTTTAATGGGTTCCATTTTCTCTTCCCGGCCTTATCTTTCTATGCAATCCAAGATAAAATTTCTTTTTTAGAGGGAGCTTTACCCACACATTTTACCTGCCCGTCAATGATGACCGCTGGTGTGGACAGCACCCCCAATTTCGCCATCTCGGCAAAATCAGATATTTTTTCAATCTCAACCTCAAGCCCGGCCTCGGCAACAGCTTCTCGCACTGCTTCAGTAGCCTGCTCGCATTTTTTGCAACCGGGACCACAAATCTTAATGTTCATCCTGTTCTCCTTTGAATTAGGCGGCGCAAATCCGTTCCCGATCAACCTGGGGCAATTTGGCCAAAATTTCTTGAATTTGCCGATCATCGTCCAGCCAGCCCGTAAGATTGTTCAGCATGGTTGCGGCATAGACGGATTCATCCCCTGCGGCGAGTCGGTAATTCACCCAGGAACCTTCCCGGCTTGATGCAACCAAGCCAGCATCTTCAAGATTTTTCAGATGCTTGGACACTGTCGGCTGAGCCAGCCCGAGCAACGCGGTCATCTCGCAGACACAAAGTTCTTTTTGCTTCAGAAGCTTGATGATTTTTACCCTGTTCGGATCGGACAACGCCTTCATTATACGTATAAACGTTTTCATATACCCCTCTCAAATAGATAGATGCGAATATGACTATATTGCTATTACCCTTCTTTTGTCAATGATTGATTTCGGCTTGTGGTGGATTTTGCGTTGGGATACAGAAAGAGGGAGGGCAGGTCATCACACCTGTTCGCTGGATAAAACAGGTGCGGAATTGTAGGGGCAGACCTGCGTGTCTGCCCGGCATAAAAGGGCGAACACATAGGTTCGCCCCTACGGCACCCGAAATGATGGGTAGGGCATTTCTTATTGAATCCCTTATGATTTCAGGGAATCTGGATGCATTCAGCTGAAAGGTGCCGGAAATGTTTGTCCAAGGTGAGAACCGGCATATTGTTGGCGATAGCAACCGAGGCTATCAGTACATCTGTGAGGGGAATTGTCAGGCCTTTTTTTCGCAGAGTATGCAATGTATTGCCTGTCGCGATCCAATTTTTCTGACTGATTTCCAGAACAGGAATTGTTGCAAAAACAGAATGCAGCTGCGTTATTTCTCGTTTGCTGCGAACACCATGCAGGAGTTCGGCCATAACAGGGCCTGTTAAATACGCCCGGTCAAGACGGATCAGGTCGGCGACCAGGTTTCCGGGGGTTCCGTCAGTATTCCGGAAAAAATCAATCCAGGCAGAAGTGTCAATCAATACGTTCACTGTTGTACTCCTCAAATTCCGTCATTTCCTGTTGGCGCAGTTTTTTCCAATCATCATTGATGTTCAGTTTCCCCCGCATATTGAGCACCTTTTCTTTCCGCTTCATTCGCAAATATTCTGTCAGGGCTGTTCTGACGGCCTCTGTTTTGGTCTTTGCTCTGGTTATGCTCATGAGATCCTGAAACAGGAAGTCATCAATGTTCAAAGTTGTACGCATCTTATTACCTCTTTATTGTATGCTGAATAAATCATACTTTCATGGTACAGATAAGATGATTAATTGTCAATAGGCTCGGCATAACTGGTGCTGTTCAAAAAGAGGAATTCTTGAACTCAATCCGAAGAGCGGTACGCCAAAAGAAACATTGAAGAATCAATATTCAGCGTCGGATAGTCTATCAGATCATTGACAGTGAAAAGACCGTCAAGGTTATCCGTTTGTGGACTCATTATGAAGGAGAGGTTTGAACCTGTGACGCCCCGCTGTATTCCCCGTCAGTGCGTTTTCCGTTTTTATTCTATTATGCCGTCATGTTTACATTTATTATTGCCCCTGACAACGGCGTGAGAGGCTGTGAAAAATGACCGACTGTGCCCACAATAGACCACTTGAGACGGAAGAACGGGTCAGATTGGCACCAGTCGCACAAAACCGGCCCCTTACGGCCCTCCAAACCCCGTTTTTGGGGATTTTGCTCATTGTTGATATTTCATTTTTATAGGCTATTCCTTACTTGACTACAAAGTAACCTATATGTTACCATGCACAGTATGAAGATTGAAGAATATATTCGGGAAGACGGCTCAAATCCGTTTAAAAAATGGTTTGATAAGCTTGATCGGCAGGCAGCAGCTAAAGTCACTGTGGCCCTGGCTAGACTGGAACTTGGTAATGCATCAGAGGTGAAATGGTTCAGCGGAATCGGTGAGTACCGTATCCACTGGGGGCCGGGATACAGAATTTATCTGGCTCAAAGGGGAGATGAACTGGTAATCCTTTTCGGAGGTGGAACGAAGAAGGCTCAGCAAGCCGATATAAAAAAGGTTAATGAACTGTTTAAGGAGTATAAAAAACGTATGACAGCGGATCGTCAGAAAAAGAGGTGAAAGATGCCGATAGTCAGAGAATATAAAGAAACCATTAAGGAACGGGCTCAACGCGAGCCTGAATTTGCCTCCGCTCTGCTTGACGAGGCTGTTACCTTGTTTCTTAACGGTGAACCGGACACAGCAAGACTGATCCTGAGAGATTTGGTAAATGCTACAGTAGGGTTCGAAGCATTGGCGACCGAAACGACAAAACCCAGCAAGAGCCTTCACAGAATGCTGTCAGCCAAAGGCAATCCCACTATGGACAACCTGGCAGCGATCCTGAAGGTTCTCCGGCAGAATTTCAAAATTAACTTTGAAGTTCATGCCGTTCCTTCATGAAATTACCAAACTTCACTTCTTGCCGGGCACGTGATCATCACGTAGCCCGGTTTCTTTTTGCCCTGGCTTTGGGATTCAAACCTTCAACCCCGACCTGTAACCCGCATCACTGCGCGGTTTGACTTTGGCCTGTGACACCGCTATGAGTTCTTTTTATTGACTTTTTCAATTCAACATGTATCAATTTCCAAATTGAAATCGCTGGTGTTAAATTGAGGGCTGTCCCTCATTTGCACTCCCGACGAATCAATATTCAGCACCGGATAGTCTATCAGATTATTGACAGTGAAAAGACCGTCAAGGTTATCCGTTTGTGGACTCATTATGAAGGAAAGATTGACCCCGCGCCACCTGAAGCCCACCCTGTGTAAATGACAGGGAGGAGGTTAAACCAAAGCTACATGGATATGACGGCCAACAGCTTTTGCAAACTTTTCAAGGGTGGACAAACGAATATCAGTGGCATGATTTTCCATTCTGGAAATAACAGACCTTGTTGTCTTGAGTTCATCGGCAATCTGCTTCTGCGTCAATCCGGCTTCAACCCGAGCCTGCTTTAAAAGAACTCCAAGTTTGAATGTTTCAAATTGCTTTTCATAATCCTTCCAGAAATTAGGATCTTCAGCCATTCGTTTTTTTTTGTATTTTTGCAAGTCGCTCATACCGTTATCCTTTTCGAAAAATAATCCTTCTTCCTCTGTTCAGCTTTTTTAATTTCTTTCCGAGGGGTTTTTTGAGTTTTTTTGGTGAAAGCATGATTCAGAATAACGAGTTCATTGCTGCCAAAGAACCCGAGCAATCGAAAAATATTGTTTCTATGCCGAACCCTTGCTTCCCAAATATCATCCGTCCCTTCAAGCTTTTTGAAAAACTTACGGGGCACAACAGGAAATTGCTCTATCAAATCAAGAACAAAAAAAACTTTCTCAACCTGTTTCTCAGAGAGAGAATCAATGTCCCTGATTTACTCTAATTTAATTTTTCAGAGTTGTGTGCATGTTGTTTTTCCATTTTTTGGGTCTCGACGAGCGGATAAAAAAGCCCCGGCGGTGACCGGGGCTATGAAATATCAACAATAATGTATCGTCTGCTGATATTGCTGTTTAGGGAAAGGCTTTAGAAGTATCCAGAAATACTTCGTTAATTCAACAATAATTCTTGCGGCTACGCTTATTGCAAAAGACTTCAATAAAGATTCCATAGTTATTCGTTCCTAAAATTGTTGTTTTTTTTTACGGAGCGAATAATATAACTATATATTCTCTCCGTGAGGATTCTTACCTGAAACTCGTTGAGCCTAATTGCCTGGCAGCGTTTTGGTTCAACGAGTTTTTTTATACCCATTTCATCTCTCCCCTCCTTTAAAAATCATCTGCACCAATATCAGACATTTTTTGAATTAAAAAGTTGTAAATATCTTCTGGCAGCTTCTGCCCACTATCCTTTAGTTTTCGAATTACTAAGTACGGGTTGTAAATCAAAATATTAGTAAATGGTCCTCCGCCTCCCTCTTTTGCATCAATAAATCCTAACTCTAATAACTTCTTCATTCTTACCTTCCAGGTATTCTCAGATCGTTGTCCTCTGAAGCCCGCTTCAAAAGCCATCAGTCTTGGGTTGTTAATTACCACAAAACACTCATCAAAAACGTGGCACCAAAGGGTAAAATAAGTAGATCCCAATGGTTTTCCAGGCGAAAGCTTGTCCATTATTTGCAAAATACATGTCATGGAACGTGGGACAGTGGTAAAGCCCTTGCTCTTTGTTCTAATCCATATTTGGCTTTCATCAAGGTTCGGCCATAGTTTATTCCGAAGAGCCAGCTTCCTTGTACCTATTCTTTTGACAGTGGGTCTCCTTGCTGTCATGGTATTTCCTCAAGTTATTTTTAATAATAATTCACCTTCATTCTTTTGTCAAGAAAGTTATTGTAATATTAAGTACATATGTTTTTTTCGTTTGCATTTAACTCCTCTTGAAAGGACATGTTATTATATATAAAGCATGAAAAGGTTCAACTTAAATATAAAATATAATCGTTTTGACGCATTGCTATTTTTCATTTCAACCAGTTAAGCATTTTTGCGTACTCACAGTTCTCTTTATTATCATAAGTAATCATGTTCTCATTCGTACTCATAGGGATTGTCAAGGGCGATTAGCGATTACAAAAACTTGGTCATGGGTGGTGATATCCTGCCTTGACATCACCTGATAATAATAGTTAGCTTACTAAGTAAAAGAAGTCTTCCCACACAACGTCCACACACAACGAAATATTCTCTTGAAACTTGACCCTTATGAAAGTATAGGTTTTCATTGTAATCTCACAACGAAGACCTTTCTCAGCGCCTTGGGCGAAAAGCTCCAGGGCAGCGGTATCAGTCCGGGGCAATTCCTCGCTCTGGCCAACCTGACCGCCCTTGGCCCGCTTTCCCAGTCTGAGCTGGCTGACCGTCTTGCCATTACCGGCGCAACCACGGCCCGACTCATCGACCGGATGGAACGGGACGAGTGGGTGAGGAGGGAGCGTGCCCCTGAAGATCAACGGGTCAAGATGATCATTCCCACAGAAAAAGCCGCGAAAACCTGGGCAGAAATTTCTACTGCCGGTCGGGCAGTTCTTGATCAGGCCTACCAGGGCGTCAGCAAAGAAGAGCTGGAGACCGTTAAACAGATCTTACAAAAAATACGAAATAACCTCGACAGATAACACACCTTTTCCGGAGGAACATCCGATGAATCGTATCAGAGAACGTATAGAAAACAAATTTGCCGGGGCAGCGCGTCTGTTTTATCGGCATAATATCATCACCCTGCTTGTGCTGGCAATCTTTACCGGTGTACTCCTCTCGCAGCTACCCAACCTTACCTTGGATACCTCCACGGAAGGCTTTCTTCATGAGCAGGATCCTGACTTGCTGGCATATAATGATTTTCGGGACCAATTCGGCAATACCGAGATGGTCATTGTGGCTGTCAAAAGCAAGGACATCTTTGCCCCGGAATTTCTTAAAAAATTAAGAAAACTGCACGTTGAACTGCGGGATAATGTCCCTTATGTTGATGATATCAACAGCCTGATCAATGCCCGTAGCACCAGGGGGGATGGGGACCGGCTGATTGTCGAAGACCTGCTGGAAAACTGGCCGAAAACACCGGAAGAGCTGGCCGCTGTGAAGGAACGGGCCTTGGCAAATCCCCTGTATAAAAATATGCTCATTTCGGAGAAAGGAGATTTTACCGCCGTTGTTCTCCAGACGCAGGCCTACTCCTCTCAGGGCGAAGGGGTTGATGATGTATTGGCTGGCTTTACAGAGGATACCGAGACAACTGCGCAGGAAGAGCGAATCTTTCTTACGGATGCGGAAACCAGCGAAGTTGTTGAGGCCGTGACCAGCATTGTTGATAGCTACCGTGCCCCGGATTTTGAGATCTATGTTGCCGGAGGCCCGGTGGTCACCGACTTTCTCAAGAAAGCCATGATGAAGGACATGAGAAAGTTTATGCTGCTGGTCGGCCTGACCATTGGTACCTTTCTTTTCCTTATGTTCCGGCGGGCTTCAGCTGTTTTCCTGCCTTTATTAGTGGTTGCTTTCTCGCTTCTCTCCACCTTGGCCCTGATGGCCGTCTTTGGTACGTCGATAAAGCTCCCCACCCAGATTCTCCCCTCTTTCCTGATGGCTGTCGGGGTGGGTGACTCGGTCCATATCCTGGCTATTTTCTTTCATCGCTTCCGCAAAAACAAGGGTGATAAAGCTGAGGCTGTACAATATGCCATCGGTCATTCCGGGCTTGCTGTCTTCATGACCTCGCTGACCACGGCAGGTGGCCTGCTCTCCTTTTCCACGGCGGATGTGGCACCTATTGCCGATCTGGGAATCTATGCGGCTGCCGGGGTTATGCTGGCGCTGCTCTACACCATTGTTCTCCTCCCTGCTCTTCTTGCTCTCATTCCTCTGAAAGAGCAAAAGGAAAAGACTTCTCAACAGACCACTACCCGGCTCGATAACATTTTGTCCACAATCGGCCATCTTGCCACGGGTAATCCCAAGGCAATCCTGGTCATCACGGCCCTGATCTTTATCGTTTCCATCGTCGGTATTACCCGAATCAAGTTTTCCCATGATGTTGTTCGCTGGTACCAAAAAGACGCTCCCATTCGTATTGCCTCGGAAACCATCGATGAGGAGATGCGGGGCTCAATCGCCTTGGAGATTATTCTGGACACGGGCAAGGTCAACGGCCTGTATGACCCGGATCTCCTCCAACGAATAGACAACTCAATCGGGTATGTAGAGCAGTTGCATAAAGGGAAGATCTTTGCGGGCAAGGCCTGGAGCATCACCACCATCCTGAAGGAAATTCATCAGGCCTTGAACGAAAATCGACCGGAATTCTATGCGGTCCCTGACAATCCCGACCTGATTCCCCAGGAGTTTCTCCTCTTTGAAAACAGCGGCTCCGATGATCTGGAAGACGTAACAGACAGCCAGTTTTCCAAGGCCCGGTTCACCATCAAGGTGCCGTTTCAGGATGCGGTGGCCTATACCGATTTCATTCAGACAGTGAACGAGCATTTTCAGCAGACCTTTCCTGAGCTGGAAATTACCACCACCGGTATGACGTCCATCATCTTTCAGACTATGGCCCGGGTTATCCGCACTATGGCCAAGAGTTACGCTATTGCCCTGATCGTCATCACGCTGCTGATGATCCTGCTGATCGGCAAGCTGCGTACCGGCGTGCTGAGTATGATTCCCAACCTCTTTCCTATCTTTCTGACGCTTGGAATCATGGGCTGGTTCCAAGTGCCTCTGGATCTGTTCACCATGCTGGTGGGCAGTATTTCCATTGGTTTGGCTGTGGATGATACGATCCATTTCATGCATAATTTCCGTCGTTATTTTGAGCAGACTGGAGATGCCAAGCAGGCGGTTATGGAAACCCTGCACAGTACGGGCCGGGCCATGTTGATTACCACCTGTGTCCTGTCCCTTGGTTTTTTCATCTTCATGTTTGCCTCCATGAATAATCTGGTTAACTTTGGTTGGCTGACCGGCTTTACCATTATTACGGCCCTGCTGGCCGATTATTTCATTGCCCCGGCCCTGATGGTGCTGGTGAATCGGTCAGGAGAGATTCGCGGAAATTCTTTGTAGGGAGGCGTGTGATTTTGACGGAATCGGTGTCTCTTTGAGAGGGACCGGTTCTTTTGAAGGACCTTTGAATTAATAGGGGAAGTGGGGAAAATGAGTACGGGACACCTCACCGGGGAGGACCAAACCACCCCGGAAAGCATAAGGCAAACAAGGAGGAGCTATGTTAGGCATACGATTCATCAAGGTTGAGCCGACAGATTTTATCCTGCAATACAAGCGAGGCGAGATCGTGCGCGAAGGAACCGGACTCTCCTTCTTTTACTTCGCACCCGCGACCTCGCTGGTACGCATTCCCATGGGCAGTGTGGATGTCCCGTTTATCTTTGAAGAGGTCACTGCCGACTTTCAGGAGGTCACGGTGCAGGGACAGCTCACCTATCGGGTCGTTGAGCCGAATAAACTCTCGCGGCTGATGAATTTTACCCTTGCCCCGAAGGGGAAGGAATATGCGTCAGACGATCCGAAGAAGCTGCCGCAGCGACTCATCAATCATGCCCAAGTCCTGACACGGGCTTCTCTGAAATCACTCCACCTGCGTGCCGCGCTGGGACAGTCGGACGCACTTGTGGCATCCCTGCGCCAAGGCCTCCAGACCGCCGAAATGGTCGCCTCCCTCGGTATTGAGGTGCTCGGCCTGTCTATCCTCGCTATCAAGCCCACGCCTGAAACATCCAGAGCCTTGGAGGCGGAAGCGAGAGAACAGATACTGCGCGAAGCGGACGAGGCTGTCTATGCCCGGCGCAATGCGGCGGTTGAGCAGGAACGTGCGATCAAGGAAAATGAACTCAATACGGAAATCGCGGTCGAGAATAAGAAACGCCAGATCAGAGAAACAGAGATGGCCGCCAAGATCGCCATTGAGGAAAAAAACAGGGAATTGGTTGCGCTGTCCACGGCCAATGCGCGAGAAGAAGCAGACTCCAAGGCCTACGCTGTCGCCGCCATGATGCAATCTCTTTCCGAAACCGATCCAAAAATTCTTCAGGCGCTTTCTAGCGTCGGCATGGATTCGGGTCAGCTTGTCGCGTTGTCATTTAGAGAACTGGCTGATGGCGCGGATAAAATCGGCCAGCTGAACGTCTCACCGGAACTGATGCGTGAGCTGCTTGACCGAAAAAATGAGCAAAGCAATCAGCGTAATCCGCAGTGATGGAGCGACGGACTGAAAACAAGATTGTCTTGATCGTCCGCCGCACCCGGCTCGACGATCTGATCACACGTTTCAACACCGAGGAACAGGCCCGGTTTTATGTCGAGCATCTCGGGGCTGACTTTTCAGATTACCAGGCAGAAGACCGGACATACAAAGATGCGGTGCGGGAAACAGAGAATCTGCTCTCCCGCCATGGCCGAATCCAAGTCGTGGACCGTGCGTTCGTGCCGAACTTCATCTTCGGTCAGAGGGACACGGTGGTCGCCTTGGGCCAGGACGGTCTTGCGGCCAATGTGCTCAAGTACCTGGACGGACAGCTGCTCATCGGCGTAAATCCTGATCAGGCACGATGGGAAGGCGTCCTGGTTCCCTTCACCGTATCGGATCTTGACATGGTGCTCCCCGAAGTCTTTGCCGAAAAACGACCTGTCAGCGAAGTGACCATGGCTCAGGCCGTGCTCAACACCGGAGAAACCCTCTCCGCTGTCAATGACCTGTTCATCGGCCCGCGCAGCCACACCTCAGCTCGCTACACGATCCGCATCGGCGATCGGACAGAGAACCATTCTTCCAGCGGCATCATTGTCTCCACCGGACTCGGATCAACAGGCTGGCTGCGAAGCATAGTGGCCGGGGCGACCGGAATCACCGCCGCGCTGACAGGGCGGTCACTCAAAGCCAAAAAGGGCAAGGCCTTTGGGGAACCCTTCGCCTGGAACGCCGATTACCTCCGCTTTTCTGTGCGGGAACCGTGGCCCAGCAGGACATCTTCGGCAAAGATCACCTTCGGCAGGATTACGGCGGCAAAGCCGTTGGTTCTTGTCTCCCAGATGCCGGAAAACGGTGTCATCTTCAGCGACGGGATCGAATCAGACTTCCTGCGCTTCAACGCAGGCACAGAGGCGACGGTCAGTGTGGCTGATAAAAAAGGGTACTTGGTCGTATAGAGCTTTCGATGAGCGAAATATACAAAAAATGCGAAACCCTGTTCAGGGAGGTCACCGCCTTTGTCTACGAGCGAAAATACGCAGCCTTGATCCTGATGGTCCTGTGTACCGCTGGACTGGCCAGCCAGCTGGGCAAGCTCACGATCGATACCCGGGACGAGAGTTTATTCCATGCAACTGATCCCGCCCTGATCGCCTATAATGATTTCAAGGATCGCTTCGGTCAGGACGAAATTTTTATCGTTGCCCTCCAACCTAGGCAGGGACTGGATAAAGATTTTTTCGCCACCTTGCGACGGTTGCATCAGGAACTTGAAAACACAACGCCGTATCTTGACGAGATCGTCAGCCTAGCCAACGCAAGGGTGGTTCGGGGCGACGCGGACAGCCTCTCTATTGAAGAGCTGTTTAAACACCCGCCGCAAACCGATGAGGAAGCGGCGAGGATCAGAGAACTCATTGATCATTACCCCCTCTATGAAAATTTCCTGGTTTCCCGAGACCGCTCAATGGTTTCCATTATCATCAGACCCCAGGCCCTCAAGGCCGAGCCAGAGGATGTGCTGGCAGGTTTTGAGCAGGAAGAGACGGAGGAGGAAGGTGCCGTTGATCGTTATCTGAGCAATGCGGAAAGCATGGAGATCACCGAGGCTATTCAAAGGGTGATCGCTAAATACCAGGATGCGGATCTCAAGATATTTTTCGCTGGCAGCCCGGCTGTGATAGTTACGCTTAATGCCAGCATCAAAAGAGACATATTCTTAACCCTGCCCCTTTCCCTGCTGGCGATTATTTTTTTTCTAACCCTGCTCTACCGGCGGCTTTCAGGTGTTGTCTATCCCGTCCTGATCGTGGTGCTCTCCCTGCTCTCCACCCTCGGTTTCATGGCCCTGTTTAATATCCCCATCACCTCGGCCAGTCAGATCCTGCCCGGCTTTCTGGTCGTTGTCGGGATTGCCGACGCGGTTCATATCCTCACCATCTTTTATCGAAATTTTAACCGTTGTGGCGATAAGAAACAGGCTCTTGTCGATGCGGTCGGATTCGCTGGCCTGCCCGTGCTGATGACCAGCATGACCACGGCCTGCGGCCTGCTCTCCTTTGTCTGGGCTGATATAGCCTCGCTGGCCCAGTTTGGCTGGACAGCGCCCATGGGAGTGCTCATGGCCTTTGTCTATACGGTCATCCTCCTACCGGCACTCATAGCCATCTTTCCGGTGCAACGGGGCAGGAGCGGAATTGTTGCGACCGACTCACGAGTAGATGCACTGTTCAGCCGGACAGCCGCAATAACAACAGGGCATCCCGTCGCGGTTACTGCCGTTTTCGGGCTTATCGCCCTTATCTCCCTGTACGGTGTCTTAACACTGCGCTTCTCCCATGATGGCATCTCCTGGTTCCCTGAAGACGCGCCTATTCGAATTGCCACGGAACGACTTGATGCGGTGAACGGCGGCACCACGATACTGGAGATACTGATCGACTCAGGTCGGGAAAACGGTCTCCATGACCCTGATTTTCTCCACCGCCTGGACTTGGCTGTTGCTCAGATCGGAGAACTTGAGGCTGCCGGGATCAGGGCCGGAAAGGTTATGGCGCTCCCTGATGTGCTGAAAGAGACCAACCGGGCCTTGCATGAGGATCAGGAAGAGGCCTATATCGTACCGGAGACCCGTGAACTCATCGCTCAGGAGCTTCTTCTTTTTGAAGCAAGCGGCAGCGACGATTTGGAGGATTTTACCGACAGCACTTTTCAGACGGCCCGAATTTCCATACTCGTGCCTTTGGGGGATGCTGTCCTCTATGCCGAGTACATGGAGAAGATGGAGGAATGTCTCAATGAACTGTTCCCGGATGCCTCTGTGACCATGACTGGCAAGATGCCGCTTTTGGTTCAGATAATTAAAAATTCAGTGACAACCATAGCCAAGAGTTATACCATTTCTTTGGTGATTATAACCCTGCTGATGATTGTCCTGGTGGGCCGGGTCCGCATCGGCCTGATGAGTATGGCGGCCAATGTGATTCCGATTCTCTGCGTCATGGGAATGATGGGTATGGTCAATATTCCTCTTGATCTGGGCACAATGATAATTGGCAGCTTGATTTTGGGGATCGTGGTGGACGACACCATCCATCTCCTCCACCATTTTCGCCGGGCCTTTGAAGAAACAGGGAATGTGGAAACAGCAGTCCGTGAAACCCTGCTCAGTACCGGTAGAGCACTGTTTATCACTAGCATGGTACTCTCTGGCGGTTTTTTTATCTTTATGGTGGGTTCGATGGTCAGCAGTGTCCGCTTTGGCGTTATCTGCGGTTTCGCGGTGCTCTTTGCCCTGATGGCTGATTTTTTTTTGGTTCCGGCTTTGCTCACCCTTGTGTATCGAAAAGCAGCACAACCGGAACAAAACGTAGGCTAAGCAACCTGAGTACGCTGCAAAGAATACCCTTACCGACTCTGCCCAAGGAGGATTGTCATGAAATACCTTAGGCTTTTTATTCTGCTGGCTGCTACCAGCCCGTCGTTTTTTCGGGGGAGAAGACGCCATCAGGCGGGGCGAGGCTTTCTAAAGAGTTCAGCTCCTGCCTTAATATGCCTATATAAATAGAATTTGATTCATAAAGAGCCGCGTGTTTTGTTTCAGCATAGTAAATTTTGCTTTTTAATTCATTAATACCATCCTGTTTTGTTGTCTTATTATTCATAACAGTCCCTCGCTTGTAACGATTTATTTTTGGATTTTTTCCTTTGACAGGATAAGATCTCAGAAATAATTATCAACTGTTGCATAATATTATTAATATTTATCAAGCATAAATTGTTCCAAGAAAAGAATGAAATCTCTTTAGGGGGCGGTGTTCAAATGATAGGTAGCCAAGATGAGACTTGATAGAGATTGGTAGTTACTTTAATTGTATGTAAATTTTTTCGCTATCCCCTCGCAACGCCCACATGATTAAACAATAAAGCGAGTTCCAAATGAAAGTCTTTATGGCCGTTGCCTGTTCTTTAATCTCTTATTTTTGTGGAGCAGAGCTGGTTGGGGAAAAAATAATACATTTCCTCATACGCCAAGGGTTTTTTTATACAGCTAACAGAGTAAGCTGTGTGATAAATAATCAGACGTATTTAAATGCTTAAATAATTTCTCGGGGCGCGCCCCCCCTTGAATCTGTAACCGTCAGAAGAATTATTTTTGAGAGATACTGAATGGCTCGCATTACCAACAGAAGCTTTTTTTTCTCTATTGTTCCTAGCGCATGCTTTCTTCTTTTTTTTCTCGGCACCTCTTTGATGCTCAACGGACATCAGGCAGAGGCGGAAGTGGTGCCGCAACCTTCGGTGTCAACACCTGCCAATGATACGTTACAGCAGATTATTCTGGCAAAACAAGCCCTGAAAAAGAAATTATCAGAAGAAGAGAAAAACCTCAAAAAAGAGAAGACTGAGGCCGGGCAGGAGGCTATCCAAGCAGATATCCAGGAAATAACCTCTCGCCTTCAGGCTCTGGACAGTGATTTTGAAAGCATTGTTTCCGGGGTGGATCCGGCAGAGTTTTTCGTGACCACGGAAAGCGTTGACTGGCAGCAGGAGCTGCGGGACCTGCTCAGTCCGATTCTTGAAGAAATGAAAAGGATGACGGCCCGCCCCCGTGAGATGGAATCCCAGCGTAAGCAGGTGGCTCTTTATCAGAAACGCATCAATCTGACAGATAATGCGATAAAGAATATTCAACAGCATCTTGACGGAGCTGATTCCGAGACAATGAAACAGGAGTTGAAGCCCCTGATTCTCTCCCGGCAGCAGCGCTACGATGAACTCAAGGCCCGTCTGGCAGCTGCGCAGCAGCAACTGACTGAAAAAGAACAGAAAAAAGTTTCGATCTTTAGCTCGATCAGGGCGATTTTCCGGGAATTTTTCAAGAGCAGAGGACTAAATTTCGTCCTTGCCCTGTCAGCCTTTTTTATTGTTTTTCTCCTGATGCGAGAGACCCAGCGGTTCGCCCATAAGAAAACACGCTTGGGGCGACTGGGAGAGCATCGCTCTTTTCTTTTACGGCTGGCGGTCATTGTCTATTATTTATTGACCTTCCTGATCGCGATCACCGCCTTTATCCTGGTGCTATATCTTTCCGGCGATTGGGTTCTACTCGGCCTTGCCTTCCTTTTCCTGTTCGGCGTTGTCTGGACCAGCAAGCATACCCTGCCCAAATTTTGGGAGCAGGCTAAACTCCTGCTCAATCTGAGCACAGTGCGCGAGGGAGAGCGCATCATCTATAAAGGGCTTCCCTGGCGGGTTATGGCCTTGAACCTCTATACCCGGCTCCATAATCCAGACCTCCGGGGCGGCATGATACGTCTCCCCTTATCCGCCCTTGTCGGACTCGAATCACGACCCTTTTATACGGATGAACCCTGGTTTCCCACCAAAACCGGTGATCTGGTCGAGTTATCTGATGGCTCCATAGGCACCATCGCTCTGCAAACCCCGGAGCAGGTGGTGCTGGAGACACGGGGCGGAAGGCATAAAACCTATGCAACTCTGGCTTTTCTCGGGCTTAACCCAATCAACTGCTCCATCAACACCTTTGCTGTTTTTACCGATTTCGGCATTGATTACGCCTGTCAACCGGATATCATCCGGACCATTCCCGACCTTCTCCATGCGCATATCAGCAAGGCGCTGGAAGAAAAAGAGTATGGTTCAGACCTGATCGAGCTTGTGGTGGAGTTGAAGGAGGCAGCTGCTTCCTCATTGAATCTCCTGATTTTTGCCAAATTTCCCGGCAGTCAGGCTGAAAATTATTTTGCTCTTTCCCGCTTTCTTCAGCAGGCTGCTGTTGATGCCTGCACCGAATACGGCTGGGGTATTCCCTTTACCCAGGTTACTCTGCATCAGGCAGGTTAGGCAGAGAGCAGGCAGAGAGCCCAACAGCTCGTGATGAAAAAATATAGTTCCGGCGTGAGCAGAAAAGGACGTACCATTAATAATTCGTCGTTTTAACGGCGAAGAAATTCCTCTAAAATTTTCTACAAGGAAACGTATCATGAAGCACCTTACTCTTTTCATCCTGCTGTCCTGCGCCCTGCTGGCGGCTGCCAGTCCGGCCCGTGCCAAGGACGACCCCAAGGCCCGAGAAATTATGGAGAAGGTCGAAGAGCGGGAGGATGGCGATAATCAGGAAAGCGATATGACCATGATCCTGATCGACAAGAACGGCAGCGAGCGGGTTCGCAAGATCCACTCCTTTACCAAGGACTTCGGCGAAGATACCCATCGAATGATGTTTTTTCTCCATCCGCCTGATATCAAGGACACTGGTTTTCTCACCTATGATTATGATGATGAGGCCAAGGACGATGACCAGTGGCTCTTTCTGCCTGCTCTGCGCAAGACTAAGCGCATTGCCACGGATGATAAGAGCTCCAGCTTTATGGGGTCGGATTTGAACTATGCCGACATGACCTCACGCGATCTGGAGGATTACAATTTTACTCTGTTGAAGGAGCATGAGGATAACGGCCACAAGGTCTGGTTGATTCAGGCTCTACCCCGCAGGACGGAGGTCATTGATGAAACCGGGTATGAGAAATCCATCGTTTTTATTCGGCAGGATAATTATTACGTGGTCAAGGCGGTACACTGGGTGCGGGATGGTGGGTATCTCAAATATTTTGATGTGAAGAAACTGGAGCAGATTAACGGCATCTGGGTGGCCACCGAAACCCATGTGACCAAGAAAAAAGGTAAGGCAACCGAGCATAAGACGGTTCTGAAATTGGACAATGTTGTTTTTAAAGATGTAATGGATAAGGATATCTTTACGGTACGGCGGCTGGAGAAGGGGCTGTAGGTATAATCGGTCAAAGTTTGCATTCTCGAATATCTCCATTGTAGGTGAGCGTCTCAAGGAGGAACGGTTTTCTTAGGAAACCTGCACTACCTCGACCGGGCGGGTCGTGGAGGTGATCTGGTGTTGATAGCGGTATGATCCTTGGTTGTCGGATGAGGGGAACCGGATAAAATTTAAGAAAAATTATAAGCGGAACAGGGGAGATATGAAAGAAATACCCAAGAAGCAATGGCACCAGTTAGAGGCAGATACAATCCTTTCCCTCTTGCAGAGCAATCAGGAGCAAGGGCTGGCCCAGGAGGAGGCCGAGCAACGCCTCGTCCGCTTTGGCCCCAACGTCCTGACGACAAAGGCAGGCAAAAGCAAGCTGGTGCGTTTTCTGCTTCAGTTTCATCAACCCCTGATATACATCCTGATCGTCTCTGGGATTATCACCGCCTTTTTGCAGGAGTGGGTGGATTCCGGGGTTATTTTCGGGGTGGTAATTGCCAACGGCATTATTGGCTATATCCAGGAGGCCAAGGCCGAGAGCAGCTTAGCAGCCTTGGCCCGGACTATGATTGCTGAGGCCACGGTCCTGCGCTCAGGCGGGAAACAGCGGATAGATTCGACCCAGTTGGTTCCAGGTGATCTGGTCCTGCTCACGGCAGGGGACCGGGTTCCGGCGGATATGCGTCTTCTTCATTGTCGAGATCTCCAGGTAGCTGAATCGGCCCTGACCGGCGAATCTGTGCCTGTGGTCAAAGATATCATGTCCCTCTCCGAAGATACTCCCTTGGCAGAACGGAGCAACATGGCCTATGCCTCCACTATGGTGACCTATGGTCAGGCAAGGGGGATCGTGATCGCAACCGGCGATCAGACCGAAGTGGGCCGTATCTCCCGCCTGATGTCTACAGCTCAAGATTTAGCCACTCCGCTGACCCGCAAGATTGCTGAGTTCAGTCAGGTGCTGCTCTATGCCATTCTGTTCCTGGCCGCCCTCACTGTTGGCGTGGGCCTGCTGCGCGGCCAGCCCCTGTTTGATCTCTTCATGGCCGCAGTTGCCCTGGCTGTGGGTGCCATTCCTGAAGGTCTACCGGCAGCGGTCACCATCACCCTGGCCATCGGGGTTTCCCGAATGGCGAAGCGACGGGCCATTATCCGTAAGCTGCCTGCGGTGGAGACCCTGGGCAGCACCACCGTGATCTGCTCAGACAAGACCGGCACCCTGACCGAGAATCAGATGACGGTGCAGGCCATCATTGCCGGTCAGGAGGAGTATACAGTCAGCGGTTCCGGTTATGCACCTCAGGGAAGTATTGTTCTGCAGGATGCCCCTAACCAACAAGCGAGTTCTGTTCTTTCAGGTGAGTATACCGCCCCAATACCCCATTGTGGTTTTACTCCCCCTGGGCAAGGTGCTCCAGCCCTCCAACATTGCCTCTTGGTCGCTTTCTTGTGTAATGACAGTGTGCTCAAGGAGGAAGAGGAAGGTTGGCAGATTCACGGTGATCCCACGGAGGGGGCCTTGCTCACCGTTGCTACCAAGGCGGGCTATAAGATGGAGGTACTCCTGGCCCGTTATCCCCGCCTGGACAGCATCCCCTTTGAATCCCAGCATCAGTTCATGGCCACCCTGCATGATACGATTATGGATGAAACAGATGATGCAGCCCCATCCACGACCCGCCTCATCTTCATCAAAGGAGCCGTGGAGCAGATCCTTGCCAAATGCAAAAATTTTCAAACCGCTGATGGTGCGATTGCTTTGCTGGATCAGGAACGCATCCATGATGATGTGGCCCGGCTGGCGGCACGGGGGCTCCGGGTGCTGGCCTTTGCGGTAAAGAAGGCAGGGGCAGCCATAAGCCTGGCTTCGGAAGATGTGCAGGGTGGTTTCACCTTTCTCGGTCTGATGGGCATGATTGATCCGCCCAGAGAGGAAGCTGTGGCAGCGGTCAGGGTCTGTCGTCAGGCCGGGATCCGCATCAAAATGATCACCGGCGACCACCCGGCGACGGCGGCAGCCATTGCTGCCCAGATAGGGCTTAAAGGCGAGGAAGGCGGGACAGAGCAGCCTGTTGTGCTGATAGGCAGTGAGCTGGAGAAAATTTCCGATCAGGACTTGGTTGCCGCCGCTGCGAACACCGATGTCTTTGCCCGTGCCACGCCGGAGCAGAAAATCCGCTTGGTGCGGGCCTTACAGGCCAAGGGCAATGTGGTGGCCATGACCGGTGACGGGGTCAATGATGCCCCGGCCTTGAAGCAGGCCGATATCGGAGTGGCTATGGGTATAACCGGCACGGATGTTTCCAAGGAGGCTGCCGACATGGTGCTGACCGATGATAATTTCAGCTCCATTGAAGCGGCGGTGGAAGAGGGACGGGGGGTGTTTGACAACCTGACTAAGTTCATTGTCTGGACTCTGCCCACCAATCTGGGGGAAGGGCTGGTCATCATGGCGGCCATCTTTTTCGGTCTTACCCTGCCCATCCTGCCGGTGCAGATCCTCTGGATCAATATGACCACTGCCGGTTTTCTCGGTCTGATGCTGGCCTTTGAACCCAAGGAGCCGGGCATTATGCAGCGCAAGCCCCGTGATCCTGACACCCCGATCCTGACCACCGAGCTGATTACTAGGATTATCCTGGTGGGTACCCTGCTGCTGATTGGTGCCTTTGGCCTTTTTCAATGGGAGTTGGCACAAGGGGCCTCCCTTGATGAGGCACGGACGGTTGCGGTCAATGTCTTTATTGTGATGGAGCTGTTCTATCTCTTTAACTGCCGGTCCCTGACCAAGACCATCTTTCAGCTCGGCTTTTTCACCAATATCTGGGTCTTTGTCGGGGTGGCGGCTATGCTGCTTATCCAGATGGTGTACACCTATGTCCCGGTGATGAACCAGCTGTTCCACAGCACGGCCATTGGCCTTGGCTCCTGGATGCGGATTATGCTGGCCGGGGCAATTGGTTTTTTGATTGTTGAGGCGGAGAAGAAGTTGCGGGCTGGGTGAATGATGTCAGGAGGTTACGTGTTTTGGCGCTGTAAGCGGAAAGGATATTTTTTTCGTAATATCGGGTTGATGGTGGTTTTTCGGAATCTATTTGAGGGGAAAATATGGGAAATAAAAAAGATCAAGAAAATTATCCTGCAATTATCAGAGAGATGCTGAAATTATTGAGAAACTCTGCTGTGGCCAAGAGTGCTCATTTTCATGCGGCTGATCGGAATACTCGATTAAATACGATAATGAATATCCCGGTACTTATGATTAATCTTTTTCTAGGATCAGTACTCTTTTTTTCTCTGACACAAAGTATACCGATATATGCTAAATGGCTGGGTGGAATTCTTGGTTTTTTGGGAGCCACCTTAACTATTTTTCAATCATTTTTCAAATTCAATAAAAACGCGCTAATGCACAAAAGAGTTGCCAATTCTTATATGGTTTTAGAGCGAGAGGCTGTTTTGCAAATCAGAGCGTATGAAGATGGAGTCGTAAGTATTAATGAACTCTACGATAAGGTTGTTAATCTACAAAATAAATATTTTAAAGTTTGTGAAGAAGCCGAAGTGTTAAATACTACTAAAAAAGATTATGCTTATGCCCAAAAAAAAGTTAAGAACTGGAAGGGAATTGGGAAATTTACCTTTTTTGCAAAGGATGCCAGGAAAGATGATTTTGAACATAAGCATGGCGCCAGAGAGAGAACTGCGGAAAAACAAGGATATTGATGAGAGAGATACAGTTTTCACTGAATTGGAAGATAGAGTGAAGTTTGATCTTCGAATGCTGTAATCACTTCCTCAGGCGGAACTTTTCGAGCACTAGCCCTGCTTTGTTGTTTTGGACATTGCCATGGGAAAAGAGAAGGCAACAGGATTTATGAGGTTGCCAGATAGAGGTTGTGATAGCTCTTGCTTCGTTAAATAAAGCAGATGGATATGTCTTGCAGCTTAGCTGATTCTAATAACAAAAGGCAAGGTCGTTTTGTATGAGAATACTTCTTGATACGAATATCTTGATCCCATTGGAGGATTCTTCCAAAACTCTGCATGATAGCTTCTCAGAGTTTGTTCGTTTGGCGCATTCAAATGAACATTGCCTCCTTGTTCACCCAAGTTCTCGTGACGACATTGAACGTGATCGCGATAAGACTCGTCGCGAAATCAGTTTATCACGGTTTAAGAAATATTCTCTGCTCTCTCCTCCACCGGCTCCTCCCACAGATGATGAGCTGGCATCATACAATCTCAGTGAAGCTAACGAAAATGATCGTGTAGATAACGAGATTCTCTTTTCGATATTCCGCAATGCCGCAAATATATTAGTAAGCGAAGATAGGGGACTCCATCGAAAAGCGAGCAGGATGGGGTTGTCAAACAGGGTTCATTATCTTCAACAGGCGGTTGAATTTTTAAGGCGTATACACGCTGTCACCCCAATTTCACTGCCTAATATTGAGGAGGTACCTCTTTATCAGATTGACGTTAATGTACCCTTTTTCGATTCATTAAGAGAAGATTATGATTTTAATAAATGGTATCAGGAGAAAGCAAGAGAGGGGCGTCGAGCTTGGATACACAAGGACGTTCTTGGGAAAATTGGTGCAGTATGTATATTTCACATCGAAAATGATCCTATATTGACAAATGACCACCAGGGAATTCCTGGAAAGGTATTGAAATTGTGTACATTCAAAGTCGGGGAATCAGTACGGGGACGTCGAGTTGGAGAGTTATTTTTTAAAGCAGCTTTTCGATATGCATTTGAAAATGAAATAGAGCACATTTATTTGCATACTCGGGCTGAAAAACAGGAGTTTCTGATAGATTTTTGCCGTGAATTTGGATTTTTTTATTTTGGCGAATATAAAAATGATGCGGTATATGTTAAAGAGCATCCTCATCAGCCACCAATAGGGATCAATGCAGACCCCGTTGAATATCACAGGAAGTACTTCCCGCATTTTATGGCAGGTAAGGTGATTACTAAATATATCGTTCCTATCCAGCCAAAGTACCATGAAATTCTCTTTCCTGACGGACAAATTCAACTAGATATTTTTAGATTTGGAAATGTTGGAACAGGTCAAGTGGCTGGTAATGCGATACGGCAGGCGTATCTTTGTCATGCAAGGATTGGCGGAATAACACCAGGAGATGTGTTACTGTTCTATAGGTCGAAGGACCAAAAATCTATTACATCTGTTGGTGTCATTGAAAAAGTTGGTGATTATAATAGATTCGATGATATCGTTCAGCTCGTATCGAAAAGAACAGTATATTCTCATGGAGAAATACATGAGATGGCGAAGAAGAAAACGAAAGTTATACTTTTTCGTCTTGTGCAGCATCTCTCAGGCCCTATTCCGTTTAATTGGCTTAAGAAAAAAGGTGTAGTGAAAGGACCTATCCAGACTATAAGAAGAATTAAAGATGAATCATTTATTGAGATTATTAGAAAGGGAAGGATCAAAAATTGCCTTCTTGCCGATTAAACCACAGTTTGCTAGCAAAATAGTAAAAGGAGAAAAACTTTTTGAGTATCGTAAGCGTATATTTAATGAGGAAACATCTTGTATCGTTATTTATTCATCATCTCCAGAAAAGAAAATTGTAGGTGTCGCAAAAATCAATAAGATATTGGAAGGGTCACCGACCTATATTTGGGAAAAAACAAAGAAGCACGGTGGGATAACGAGGAAATTTTTTCGAGAATATTTCTTCGGAGTTAAAAAAGCATCTGCAATTGAATTGATAGATGTATATCCGTTAAAAGTTCCTTTGAGTCCTTTTCAGATACAAGAAGATTTCAATATTCCTCAGTCATTTTGCTATGTTGATTTGTCTTTCCTGGAAAGAGTCTTTCATTATGGAGACTGTAGTGCTCCCGTCCGTAATAATAAAAGCTTAGTCTTTGTCGGTGGAATACACGGCGTTGGAAAGACTACAATTTGTAGAGATGTCTCCGACCGAGAAGATATAATTCATTTGGTAGCGAGTGAGCTTATTAAGGCTAAGTCAAATTTCGTCGATGATACAAGTACCTCTTCAGAGAAGAGAGTTCGTAATATAAAGGATAATCAAGAAGTCTTGATAGCTTCTTTAAATGAAAGGATTCTATCCGGTGGTAGGTTTCTTTTGGATGGTCATTTTGTTCTCTTTGATAAAAACAAACATGTTACAAAAGTTCCCCTTGCCACCTTTGAAAGAATAAAACCCGATAAGCTTGTCGTTATAATAGGAGAACCAGAGATTCTCCAAAAAAGACTACAGGAGCGGGATGGCATAATATATCCAGCTGAAGAATTGAGGGTTATGCAGACTCAAGAGGTTGAATATGCCTATGTGGTTGCAAAAAAATTAGGCATCCCTTTAAAAGTAATTGAATTCGGAGACAAAGTAGCAATTGCCGATCTTATTGAGTGACTTAACTTCCTGAGCAGGAGGCCTGCTTGAATGAAACGAAAGCGGACAGCTCATTTCTTAACTTGTCTGATTTCGTTGCACTCAATCCGACCTACGCAAATCAACAAAAAATTTAGACGTGGGCTTTCAGAAATATTTTCGGAAGGCATAACATGGATAAACTCTATAGCTGCCGAAATTGCATTCACAATGGCGGACAAAGTTTATTGATCGGCAGAGGTGATGGCTTTTGCATAAAGCATGACTCCGTTATATTTAATCCTTCACAAACGACGTGCAAGTATCTCCACAGAAAAGACCTTCCTTATCTCGTCGTGGACGAGGGGCTGCGGGAGCATGCAAGTGAGTTTGCAGGGTTCTCGACCATGGCCGACCTGATCACCCATGAGCCGATTTCCCGCCTCCGTTATAGTGAAAAGTTCGCATGGAAACGACGGCAATTTGATCCAGTCAACCAAAGTCTGGCTCAGTACCATAAAACAAAACCAACCTGGATTTTTCTGCAAGCGATGTCCGGCGGGATAGATGGGCGACGCAGTCTGGCCCATGCATCCATCGTCAGACGATATATGGATAACTGCGGTACATGGGTAAGCTCGTATCGTTTTATCCTCGGGATTATCCAGGAACTTTCAGTCAGCCCGGTATTTAATGACATGGATCTCAATAATGAAGATGAAGACATCGGGGAGTATCTTCACGAAGAGGCTGGGTGGGATGTGTTTTTTACGCGGTTAGCCGGAATCCAGGAATATGGTTTCCATTCAGGTATAGAGGATCTCATGTGGGCCTCGGATCAGTTGAATGGCGCGTTGGTCAATTTAGACTGGTTGGAATTAAAAAGTGAATTGAATGAACGCACTGAAGAGTGGACCAATATGGTCATTGAGCATGCAAGCAAGGAGGGTAAATTTTTCACCGTGGAAGAACCTCTTGGAGCACCGGAGGAACAGCCCCAGTTTTAGCTTGCCATCTCGCCCAGCCAAACGTTCATCATTCAGCAACCCTTGTCTGATTTCGTTGCACTTAATTCGACCTGCGCATCTGCTTGAAATAATTGAAGACAAGGATTTAGGCAGGATTGTTCGGGAGAGAGAAGTTGAGCGCAGTGAAGCTGTTGAGGTGTCTCTTGATACTTTATGAGATGAAATAATTCCTTAGCTTTCCTAGATATTTTTGCAATCCGACCTGCGCAAACTCTACGCAACCCAAAGAGCCCACCTTGGATGACACCCCCGAAAGAGCGCATAACAACGGGGAAAATTTTTATGGACGAAAAAAAAAGAACGCAGTTGATCCGCAACAGCACGGCAGAGTTTTTGATCTTTACCATCCAAGCGGGTGAACAAAGTATTGAGGCTCGGTACGAAGATGATACGATCTGGCTCTCACAAAAGTTGATGGCTCAGCTTTTTGACGTGGATGTACGCGCTATAAACGAACATCTGGCAAATATATATAATCAAAAGGAATTGCCCCGACAGGCAACTATCCGGAAATTCCGGATAGTTCAACTGGAGGGCAAGCGAGAAGTCGCTCGGAATATCGATTTCTACAATCTTGACGCCATTATTTCAGTTGGTTATCGTGTAAATTCAGTTCGTGCAACGCAATTCCGCCAGTGGGCCACCCAAGTGCTGAAAGAATTTGCCATCAAGGGCTATGCGTTGGATAAAAAGAGGATGGAAAACGGCACCTTCCTCGGGGAAGATTACTTTGAGCATTTGCTTGAAGAAGTTCGGGAGATCCGGCTCAGTGAACGTCGTTTTTATCAGAAAATCACTGATATTTATAGTACGAGCATAGATTACAACAAAGACGCACCGACCACGAAGACGTTTTTTGCCAAGGTCCAGAATAAACTGCATTTTGCCATCCACGGCAACACAGCAGCTGAACTGATCATGCGGCGATCAGACAGCAGCAAAGCTCATATGGGATTGACCACATGGGAAAAGGCCCCGGACGGCAAAATTGTAAAAACCGATGTAGCAGTGGCCAAAAACTATTTATCACCTGATGAATTGAAATCATTGGGGCGAATAAACTCTATCTCCCCACAGAAGAAGAATTGCGTATTGAAATCGAGCGGGAGAAAATCCATCTGCTTCTCCAGATGGAACATCCTGAAAAAGGAACAAAAGAATAAAGGTGTCAATTGATGTACTCTACAAAAAATAATCTGTTTCCTAGAAAAGCAACAATCCTTGCTGCCCTGCTCGCAACTCCTCTTTTTCTCTCCCCCTGGCCAGCCGTTGCCCAACCCGACAGCAGCCTTAGTGAGCTGGATGCCGTCCTTGAAGGCTTTGAGAAGGAGGCAACAGAGCAGGCCCCTGCGAATGAGCTGGATGTAGTGCTGAAGGGCTTTGAAGATGAAGTTGGTGACCAGCCCGCTGAGGCTTCGTCCGATCAGGCCCTTGATGCGGTGCTGGGTGGTTTTGCAGAAGAGGAGCAAACCGATGTGCAGAAGGAAGCTGAAAGCACCTCTTCCTGGCTTCCAGCCTGGATCAGCATAGACGGCTGGCTCCAGTTCGGCACCACCTATACTGTCGCCCATGACGCACCGGCAGACGGGGAAACCGACTGGCGCGGTTTTTCCAAGGCCCGCACCGACCTCCAGCTCGACCTTGATGCTCGCTTCTCCGATTCCTGGTCAGCAAAGCTGGGTGCAAAAGGCTTTTACGACGGGATTTACTCGCTTCAGGGCCAGGATGAATATACCCGCTCCGTCCTTGATGAATATGAGGATGAAGTGGAATTACGCGAGGCCTATGTGCAGGGGAAGCTCACCTCCAAGCTGGACCTCAAGGCGGGACGCCAGATCGTGGTCTGGGGCAAGTCGGATAATATCCGGGTCACTGATGTGCTCAATCCCTTGGATATGCGCGAGCCCGGCATGACCGATATTGAAGATCTGCGCCTGCCTCTGGCCATGACCAAGCTGGATTATTATTTTGGCAACTGGGAGCTGTCCGGTATAGCCGTCCACGAGACCCGCTTTAACAAGATGCCGGTGTATGGGTATGATTTCTACCCGGCTGACGAGCCCATGCCTCCGGCAGATGAGCCGGATAACTCCTTGGAAAACACCGAATGGGCGCTTTCCCTCAGCGGTATCTTCAGCGGCTGGGATCTTGACCTCTATTATGCCCGTGTTTTCAACGACTCCCCTCACCTGGAATATGTGCTGTTCGACGACGATTCCACAGAGATACAGCAAAAGCACGAACGCCTGCATATGTTCGGCTTTGCCTATAACAAGGCCTTAGGTAACTGGCTGTTGAAAAGTGAAGGGGCTATGCTGAACAGGGTCCATTACACCAACCGGCCCGGCGCTGGCTATACCCGCCTTGATCTGCTTGTAGGCGCAGAGTACTCCGGTTTTACCGAGACCACCATTTCCCTGGAGCTTGCCAATCGCCATATCAATAACCACAGACCCTATTTGGAAAAATACCCGGACGGCGTGTTCCAGGATATGTATCAGCTGGCCTTTCGTTATAATCGGAATTTCCTCAACAACACCCTGAACCTCAGCCTGTTGGTGATGCTCTATGGCCCTTCTGACGCTGACGGCGCCTTTGAGCGGCTGGCCCTGGATTATGACCTGACCGATACCATCACTGTGCGCGGCGGGGCAGTGCTCTATCAATCTGGTGATCTTCTCACCATGCAGGAGGTCGGGGATAATGATCGGCTGTTTGCTGAGCTGCGCTATTCGTTTTAATTGCGGAGAGGTGGATGATTGATGGGGAAATTAGCGAGCGCTCAATCTTTAGGGACTTTTGCTGGCCAACGGGCAGGGAAAAATTAGAGCATCTTCTTGGCGTCATCTAGGTACTTCTTGATGGCGATAATATCGTCAGCGGTTATTTCGAAGGCATAATTGCAGCCGCTGCATTTTATGTGGCTGTCCGGGCTCAGTTCCTCTGACGGGATTTTTGTTGCGGTTGAACAATTGCCGCAGGATATGACGAGCGCTGCGTTGGCAGCATCATCTATTTCAAAGTCGATTTTGGGTTTTGCAGGCTCATTTTCCATTAAAGATACCTTGAGTTGAGATTGAGTCGTTTCGAGGGAGAAGTTAATTTTCCAATTTTAAAATTTTTTTCATGAAAAAGATAAGAGAGCGAATTTGATCAGCTCTATTATTTGCAGAGGTGATATCTACACAATGCATGGAACTAATTTGGCGAGGGACCTCATGTGATTTTATATTATACAAAATAGGAATAATAAAAAAACTGTTTCCATCGCTTTTTTTCTTGTTAAAAGCTTGGATAATTTCTTGCTTCATATAACCAGATGTTAGAGAATCACGCGTGAGTATCAATATAAATATTTTGCACGTATTGATTGCTTCCAGCAAGACAGTACGCCATATATCATCTTCTAGTAACTCGGCGTTTTCACAGTATGATCCTATGTTATCTTTCATGAACTCATCTCTAAGAAACGAAGCGAGTTTTTCATTTTTCGATAAAGAGCTTATGAATACATCTCTCTCGGCTACCTTAATTTTTGCCAGTGGGCTATTATTGTATTCCTGGATATTTTGAGCAATATTGACATGTTTTTTTACTGAGGAGAGGAATTTCTCTTCGGGAAAAGGTTTAACCAGATAGCTGTCAGCACCTTTAGAGTAAAATTCTGCGAATTCATCAGAAGATAAGCGGCCTGACATGACTATAACCTGCGTTCGCTTTCTTTCCTTTGTTAAAAAATCAAGAAATTCGATACTTTCCTTCTTGCTTCCATCTTGTAAGTAGATGTCGAGTAAAACAAGATCAACTTCCCGTCCTTGTGAGGGAAAGGCATCCATAGTTTTTTTTGCTTCTTCAGCAGAAGTAAAAAAATAAACATTAAAAATCGTTGAATCAAAAAGCTTTTCAATAATTTTATGGATGAATTTACTATCATCAACTACAACGACTAAATATTTCATTGACGCCCCATCGTTGTGGATTCCCGTGAGCATATGTTTCGGATGTTTCCGATATGCTTTTAAAGAAGTTGACGCGCTTTGCGCATCTATTGGTCTTCAAAGACTAAAATGCTGGGCGTGAAAAGTAAACAGGAAATATTGCTTATGGTGGAAAAAAGGGGATATGTTGAGGGGAAAGGCAGAAATATGAAAGGTGGGGTATATAAATCGGGTCACGCGCTACGCACACACCCGGCGCAAGGTTAACTCATACTTAACTTCTTACAACTAAAGATTATTACACTTGTTTGATTGAGAAAAAATAGAAGCACCAAGTGTTCCTAGCGATGCCTAATCTTTTATCAGCCCACCTCCCCAAAAACACCAGGAAAGAACAAACCGCGCTGTTTTCCCTTGAAATACCCGAGAACATGAGCTAGGAAGGTGCAGGTTCCTGTTTCAGGAACAGGAATCCCTCCTCTCGGCAGCAGGACCATGCATTCATGAAGATAAGCGCAGAAAAAAAAATCGATAGCCCGGCCCTCCTGGCCCGCTGCTTATGCAAGCAGTATAAAGGAGCTGCATCCCCGGCTTTGCAGGATTTTAACCTGGAAGTAGGTAAAGGAGAGTTCTTCGGCCTGCTCGGTCCCAACGGGGCCGGGAAAACAACAGCCCTGTCCATTTTCAGCGGTCTCTTCCCCCCGGACAGCGGCACCCTCCATATTGCAGGTAAACAATTTTGCAAGCAGGCCAAGGCGATTAAGCAGATTTTCGGCCTTGTGCCTCAGGAAGTCGCCCTGTATGATAACCTGACTGCGCAGGAGCATCTGATCTTTTTCGGCAGATTGCACGGCCTGAGCAGGGAACGACTGCGTAAGCGGGTTACCAGCTGTCTGGAAATTGCCGGATTGGTTGATCGGGCCTCCCGGCTAGTGAGTACCTATTCCGGCGGCATGAAACGACGCCTGAACATTGCTGCGGCCCTGCTCCATGAACCGCAGGTCCTTTTTCTTGATGAACCCACTGTCGGTGTTGACGCCCAATCACGCAATATGATTCATGAGCAGTTGCAAGAGGCCAACCAAGGCGGAACAACGATTATCTACACCAGTCATTCTATGGATGAGGCCCAAAAATTGTGCACCCGCATCGGCATTATCGATCAGGGGAGTATCGTCAGGCAGGGTGTACCTGCAAGCCTGATTGCGGAGAGCGGCCTCAATAATCTGGAAGAGCTCTTCCTCTATCTCACGGGCAGGCAGCTTCGGGACGCATGATGTTGAAGCTCTTTGCCGCTGTTATCAAGGAACTCCTGCTGCTCAAGCGGGACCGGGCAGGTCTGGCTGTCCTCTTTCTCATGCCGGTTATCCTGGTGGTGGCGATTACCCTGGTGCAGAAAAACGTCATGGAACTGACCGGGCAGAGCAAGACCCGGCTGCTTATGGCGGATCTGGATGGAGGCAGCCTCGGCAAGGACTTGTCTGCTTCGTTAGAGGAGGGGCATGTTGAGATTATCCGGCGCAATGACGAAAAAACAGGTCTGGAGGATATCCGAGCCGCAGTCCTCGACGGTGATTTTCAGGTCGGTATCGTGATTCCTGCTGGTTCTTCAGAGCGACTGCATGAGGAAGCTGTCGCCATATTTACCGAGAGCGGGCAGGATGCCCCGGAGGTCAAGCCCGCTCAGATCCCGATTGCTCTTTTTTTTGATCCTGCTGTTATGCCCGGTTTTCGCACTGGCCTGACAGCCCAACTGCGTATGTCCCTGGAAAGGGTAGCCATGCAGGCCAAGGTAGAGCAGCTGCAAAGGAAACTGGACGAGCAGTCCAATATCATGCTCCCTTGGCCCAGCTCATCCCGGTTTTCAGGAGAGCGTATTGCAAGCGTCTTTGATCAATCATTATTCGAACTCAGCACCCCGGCCTCCTCAGAAGAAGGTTCAGACGCTTCCGACTATAATCCGGTCCAGCAAAATGTCCCGGCCTGGGCCTTATTTGGTATTTTTTTTACAGCCATCCCCATTGCAGGCGGGCTCTTACAAGAGCGGCGAAGCGGTATCCAGCTCCGTCTGACCACCCTGCCGGTTTCTCCTTTTCTTCTCCTCACAGCTAAGGTGCTGGCCTACCTTGCGGTTTGCTGCTGTCAGTTTTTTTTGATCACCCTGATCGGGGCCCACCTTTTTCCCTTGCTCGATCTTCCGGCTTTTTCCCTTGGTCAGGATGTCTTGTCCGTCGTCGCTGTTGTCCTGTTGACCGGCCTAGCCGCCTGCGGTTACGGTATCTTGCTCGGAACCGCCTGCCGGACCTATGAGCAGGCCTCCACCCTAGGGTCAACCACGATTGTGGCAGCAGCAGCCATCGGCGGGGTGATGGTGCCGGTGTACGCCATGCCGCAGATCATGCAGCGGTTCAGCATTATATCTCCTTTAAACTGGGGTTTGACCGCCTTTCATGATATCTTATTACGGGGAGATTCGCTGGACATGGTGCTGGATGATCTGCTCCGTTTAGGATGCTTTTTTCTTTTGAGCGTCCTGTTGGCCTGGAAATTGACCCGTCCCTGAGCTTATATTTGGGCCTGTACGTGAAGCCCATCCTTGGCAAGGGACTTATTTTAACGGTATAGTGAAGTATGATAACTGATGCTTTTGAAAAAGAACTGCTTGATCTGATTTGCAGGACCTGCAAGCTTGATGATATTGACTCGAACACGGTTGCCAGCACCGATCCTCTGATCGGGCCGGAGTCACCCCTGGGCATTGATTCCATTGATGCCCTTGAGATCGCGGTGACAGTGCAGCAGGAATACGGGGTGCGGATGGATTCGGAAAATACCAGCAGGACCGTCCTTGAATCCTTGGTTACGCTGGCAGACTATATCCGGCAAAATAATGGAGCAGGCAGCGCAACAGCTGCCTCGGAAAGTTAATGAAGATTCTGCTGATCAACCCGTCCAATTGCGGCCGCAGTATTCCAGAAGAACGCTACGGGATTACCTCCATTAAACAGATTTTTCGGGGAGAGCCCCTTGCCCTGGAGGAGTTGGCAGGGAACCTGCCAGAGTACGATGTGCGGATTTTGGACCTGAAGGTGGACCCGGATGGTTTAGAGCCGATGCTGGCAGATTTCAGGCCTGATTTGGTCGGGATCACCGGGTTAACCTGCGAGGCAAACACCATGCTCCGTCTTGCCGGGCAGGTTAAGGAGCATGGGCAGCCGCTGGTGGTTGTGGGTGGGATTCACGCCAGTAATGATCCAGCCTTTTTTAATCAAGCGAGTGTTGATTATATCATTGTCGGCCTGGGCAAGAAGATCTTTGCCGAGCTCATCGCCTGCCTGATCCGCGAGGAACAGGCTGTCAGTCCCGGTGTCATCCCCGGTGTTATTCCCACCAATCCCGGCGGGGCAATCCAGGTGCCGACCCGATGCTGCACAGCTGCTGATATTGTGGAGGAGAGACCGCCAGCCTATGATAAGGTGCAGCAGTACCGTTCCTCTTATATTTTGGAAAAGCTTAAGGTCACGATGGGTTTTGTTGCCTCGGCCTATGGTTGTCCCCATTGCTGTTCCTTCTGCTCTATCAAGGGCCAGACCAATGGCAGCTACCTGACCAAGTCCATTGATGCGGTCTTGCGGGAAATCCGACTCCTCCCCGATATCCCGGTTATCCGCCTGGTGGATGCCAATACCTTTGGTGATATTGAGCGGGCCAGGGCCTTGGCTGAGGCCCTGAAGGCCCCCGATCTGGGGAAACAGTACCTTGCCGATATCCGCTCCGATACCGTTGTCCGTTACCCGGAGCTGCTCAAGAGCTGGAAAGAGGCCGGTCTGCGGGCCGTGGTTATCGGCTTTGAGGAGATTGATGATCAGCGACTAACAGCCATGAACAAGGCCAATCGGGCGAACATCAATACCGAGGCTGTTGCTGTGCTCAATGAGTTGGGCATCACTGTGGTGGGTGATTTCATCATTGACCCCCAGTACGAGGAGCAGGATTTTCTCCGTCTTGACGAGTATCTCGGGAAGGTCCAGATTGATCTGCCCATGATCACGGTGATGACCCCTCTGCCAGGCACAGAGCTCTATCAACAGCAGCAGGATCGAATCACCAACCATGATCTTGATTATTACACCTTGACCAATGCCGTCACCGAGACGCGGCTTGCGGAAAAGGAATTTTACACACTTTATGCGGAGCTTATCCGAAAAAGTCATGAACATGCGAAGATATAAAGGATGAATGCGTTTATAACAGCGATTTCTGCCTTTCTGCCCGGTGAACCGGTAGAAAATGATGCCCTGGATGAGTATCTGGGAAAGACAGACAGGGTATCAGCCAGGACCCGACAGATGATCCTTGCTGGTAACGGTATCCAAACCAGATATTATGGCATTGATCCGGCAACAGGAAAAACCAGTTTTACCAATGCCTGCATGGCAGCAGAGGCTGTGCGTGGTTTAGGGCTTAAGGATAACGAACAGCGACTGGAGTGCCTTTGCTGCGGCACTTCTTCAGCAGATCAACTTCTTCCTGGCCATGCCTCCATGGTGCATGGTGAGCTGGGAGGGGGATCCTGTGAGGTTATCTCTACCAATGGAATCTGCCTCAGCGGTATTACTGCGATGAAGCATGCTGTCATGTCCGTAGCTCTGGGGATGACGAAGAATGCGGTCGCTACGGGTTCTGAGTTGGCCTCCACCTTTATGCGGCAGGATTTTTTTACTGCCACGTCCGGGAAAAAGAAAAAAGAGGAAACAGGAACACATCATTCAGCCTTTTCTTTTGAGGCTGAGTTTCTTCGTTGGATGCTTTCTGATGGAGCCGGGGCTGTGCTCATCGAACCCAAACCAGTCCCTGATAAACTGAACCTTCAAGTCAACTGGATCAAGCTCACCTCGCATGCTCATCAGCTGGAGACCTGTATGTACGCCGGTGCGCTTAAACAGGAAGATGGGAGTCTCGTGGGCTGGCGTGATTGCCTTCGGGCAGGTCGTCAGGAAGGCGTTTTTACCGTTAAGCAGGATGCCCGGCTGCTGAATAGGGAAATTATCAGAATCATAGTTGAGGAGAGTCTTCCGCTCGCAGTTGAGCAATATGCTCTTAAGCCGGAGAGCATTGACTGGTTCCTGCCGCACTACTCTTCGGAATTTTTCCGAAAGCCGCTTATGGAGAAATTTTCCGAAGCAGGTTTTTCTTTGCCCGAGGAAAAATGGTTTACCAATCTCCGCACCAAGGGAAATACCGGATCAGCCTCATTTTATATTATGCTGGAGGAACTCTTTTCTTCTGGAAAATTGCAGCCAGGAGACCGTATCTTAGGGATGATCCCAGAGAGCGGCAGGTTCTCTGTGGGTTGGGTCTTGCTGACAGCGGTGTGATATGTTTGTTGTAGAGAGTATTAGATAATAACTATTTGATAGATAAAGAATATCCCCCTCTTTTCGTTGAGATCATTTGACCTGGGCCTATGGATGCAAATAACGGTATACTTTGCCCGATTCCGGAAGATGAACGGACACCGTTCGTTGATGTATTATTGAAGTTTATTGACTGGCAAAAGGTGCGTATTGAGAATGCCGAAGAGGAAAATCAGAAGCTGAAAGAAAGAATTGCCCAGTTAGAACAGAGAATAAAGCATAAATTTTCCGAGGGGCCAGAAGTAACAAGGGCGAGAGAAAACGGGGATGGAGAAAAAAAAATAAGGCGCAGGAAGATCGTTGATATCCTGAAAGTTCCCCATGAAGGAGCTGTAGGTCCTGAGAATATTCAACGGGTGTTAGTGCAGAACATTCAAAATCTCTTGATTAATATCGGTAATAGAAATCAACGACAATTTACCCGATTACCTGTGCCAGGAGATGCTAATCTCGATTTCGGGGCAAAAGAATATTATAAGCAGGAAATTAAGGATATCAGTCTCTGCGGGATGTACGTCAAAGGGCGCTTTGACCAACGGGCAGGGGATATCTGTAGCGTTATCCTTAATCCAGCAGAAATTGATGTGGATCTTGAAATTCATGCCGCTTGTACCAGTATTAGGGTGGACCAGAACGGTATAGCCCTTGAGTTCATCTCGATGCGATTAAAGGACTTCTGTTTTCTACAAACTGTTCTTCTCAATGAGGCTGATGATCCCTTTGTCTTAGGGACAGAATTTGTTAATAATGCCGATCTGGAGCTTGAGGAGGACCTTATCATCTGTAAGCGGCATCGGCCCCATCCCCATGAGATAGGAGAGCTGGGAGGAGCCTGCTAATCCGTTCCTTCCTCCTGCCAGCGTATCTGCTCAATCCCCTCTCTGCCGCCTTTCCGGTCTTGCTCCTCTGTCAGCAGTTCGGCAACCGTTTTTTTTAGCACAGGATGGTCTGTGTGAGCTCCGATCTCCGCCAAAGGAATCAGCACAAAGAGTCGCTCGTGCATTAAAGGGTGGGGCAGCGCGAGCCGATCAGTCTGCATGATACAGCCCTCAAAGAGAAGGAGGTCAAGATCAAGGGTCCTGTCCTGGTACCCTTCTCGCTCCGGGTGGCGAACTCTGCCGAATTGCTGCTCTATCTCCAGGAGGAGGTCGAGGAGAGCTTCTGGAGGGAGTGTTGTATGAAGCCGACCAACGGCATTAATAAACCAATGGCTGCTCTCCATCCCCATCGGTCGGGTGCGATAGGGCGAGGAAAGGGCCTGTAGGTTGACCTCGGGATGCTGGCCGAGAGATTGCCAGGCCTCCTTCAGTAAGGTGCGTGATTGACCGAGATTGGAGCCGAGGCCGATGTAGGCGGAAGCAGAGGAAGATATGCTCATCGCGATTATCCTGAAGAGGAGAAGCATCAGTCGATGAGACCGGGTGCCGGAACTCATCGACAGGGAAGATTTTTTTGCCGTTACGTAGGAAAATCAGAATTCCGACAAGCCCAGAACATCGAACATAGTGTAGAGCCCCTTGGGCTGGCTAGCAACCCAAGCGGCTGCTTTGGCAGCACCTCCGGCAAAGTTATCCCGACTGTGGGCCCGGTGGGTGATTTCAATCCGCTCGCCAGGACCGGCAAAGTAGGCGGTGTGTTCACCGACAATATCTCCGGCCCGAATGGTCTGGATGCCAATTTCTTTGTCGGTTCGTTCGCCGATGATGCCGTTGCGTTCAAAGACACCGACCTCGGCCAGGTCTCTTCCCAGGCCCTTGGCCGCCATTTCTCCGATCTTCAGGGCTGTTCCAGAGGGCGCATCCTTCTTCATCCGGTGATGGGCCTCGACGATTTCTACGTCATAGGCGTCGCCGAGCACGGCCGCCGCTTTTTCCACCAGTTTGAACAGGACATTGACGCCCACAGCCATATTTGGAGCCTGGACGCAGGGAAAATGTGCGGCTGCGGTGTCACGCAGGATGGTCAAGTCATCGGCACTCAAGCCAGTGGTCCCGATCACCATAGCCCGGCCATGTTTGGCCGCGACCTTCACGAACTCCATGGTGGCCTTATGAAAGGTAAAATCAATGATGACCTCGCCCTGATCAATCACCCCCTCTAGGCTGTCCGCGATGGTCACACCTGCGTTGCCGATGCCCGCTATTTCTCCGGCGTCCTTGCCCACATTAGGGTTGCCGGGCTGTTCAAAGGCTCCGGCCAGGGTAAGATCCGGGTGCTGATGCACCATATAACAGATACGTTGTCCCATTCGACCGGAGGCTCCGGCTACAATTACTTTGGTCATGGTTTTCTCTTGGTCTTGATTATATTGTTTCTGCAATTGGTTTAGTTTTTTTGAGCAGGATGCATCCTGTTAACGATTGGTTGCTTTCACAGCTGATTCGGGTGTCGTCGATTCTTTTTCAGGGGCTGATTGTTGCTTATTATTAAATTGAAAGATTGATGCTAGTTGTTTGTGTTCACCGGAGATGAGCTGCATGATTTGGAAGAAAAGCATGAGGGTCAGCACCAACAGGTAATATAACAGGAGCTTTCTCTTGAGCTTTCTTTTTCTCTCCGCCTCTTGTTTTATCCATTGGCGAAAATCGGGCAGGTTTTTTTCAATAGTATCTTCGAGTTCTGCTCGTTTTTTCTCGTTATCCTTCGTTGATTCGTTGAACCATTTTCTGAGAGAATCTATAAAGCTATCATTGGTTCCGCTGAATAACACTCCTATGAGGATGCCTGCTATAAAGGAGAGAAGGAAAGTCATCTGTCTATTGATAGCATAGAATCATCATCTTAGGCCGTTCCGCTCAAGATGGGCGGGATGCTGTGATCATTGGTGTTGATCAGCTTATCAAACTATGTAAGATATTCGTTTATTATTTATGCTCATTATTTTTCATGAATTTACGATGTGATGCATGGTGCTTGTTGAATTCTCAATCTGTTGTTTTTTAAGGTGAAGTAGTTGGTTCAATTGCTAAACTATTAACCAATCGGTGAGATAATTGGATTATAGGTGATATGAAAAAAGGGCGATCACAAGGATCGCCCCTGCGCACCTTAAATCAACCCAACCGCTTTCATCTCTGTGATTAGCTTATTCAGCGAGGCCTCATCCATTTCCGTCATGGGCAGACGAACCTCAGGGGTGGCGATCTTGCCCATCAGGTGCAGTCCCTTTTTGGCCGGGGCCGGGTTGGGATAGCAGAACATGGTCCCCATCAGAGCAAAGAGCTTGTAATGGATCTCATTGGCCGTGGCCAGATCACCTTTCAGAGCCGCTTCCATCAGCTCGGACATGGCCTTGGGAGCAACATTGGAGGTCACGGAGATAACCCCTTTGCCGCCGATGAGCACGGTGGGCATGGAAGTAAAATCGTCACCGGACAGGACAACAAAGTCCTTGGGGCAAAGACGAATCACCTCGGAAATCTGATTGAGGCAACCGCAGGCCTCTTTAATACCGATAACATTGGACAGCTCGGCCAGGCGGGCCACTGTGGCCGGGGCCATATTGGTGACGGTGCGGCTCGGGACATTATAGAGCACCATGGGAATATCCACGGCCTCGGTAATGGCTTGAAAATGCTGGTACAGGCCTTCCTGGCTCGGCTTATTATAATAAGGAACCACGGAGAGCACCGCATCAGCGCCACTGCCCTGGGCTGATTCGGTCAGCTCAATGGCTTCTGCTGTGCTGTTGGCGCCGGTTCCGGCAATGACCGGTACGCGTCCGTCAACCACCTGAACAGTGATATCAATGACGCGTTTATGCTCGTCAAAGCCCAGGGTTGCAGATTCCCCTGTGGTTCCGCAGGGTACCAGCCCGTGGATGCCGTTGTCGATCTGGAAATTAATCAGATCGGTCAGGCTTTGTTCATCAACCTTGCCATCCCGCATGGGAGTGACAATAGCGGTGAAAGCTCCTTGGATGTTTTTTCCTGTTGTCGTCATCAACCTTCTCCTTTGTAATCTTTATATTAAAGTACCGGCTTTCATGTTTTGTTGTCCCGGCCCGCTGGACCGGAATGGGAGTTTAAAGCAACGCCTCAGCGTCGAGTTCTCCCGAATAAATGGTATGGGCCGGTCCTTTGAGAAAAACATTATAAACAATATCGTTGCATCCGCTCTCCTTGTCCTCCTTGCGATCGAACAAAATAGTCAAACGATCATTGCCCGTGGTCATGATGTCCACCGGTGAGGCGGCCTGGTCTAGGAGTGCGGCAATGATGGCACAGGCCGCAGCGCCGGTACCGCAGGCCAGGGTTTCATCTTCTACGCCCCGTTCATAGGTTCTGACCTTGATGGCATCCCCTTGGCGTTGGGCGAAGTTGACATTGGTCCCGGCAGGCATGAAGGCCTCATGATGGCGGATGTGACTGCCCAAGGCACGGACATCTGTCTGGTCGATATCATCGACAAAAAGCACAGCATGAGGTACGCCGGTATCAATACTGTGGACCGTGTATTCCTGGTTTTCCACAGTGATAAGCTGATGCATGTTCAGACCAACCGGATCAGTCATCTTGACGGCAACATCCTTTTCTGAAACGCTGGCCTCGATAATTCCGGCCAAGGTGGCAAAGCGCATTTGCGCCGGGGCAATCCCCTGCAGGAAGGCAAAGCGGGCCGCACAACGGGCCCCGTTCCCGCACATTTCAGCAATCGAGCCATCCGCGTTGAAAAAGCGCCATTGAAAATCCGCTTCCGAAGAATCCTCAATAAGGATCAGGCCATCTGCCCCTGTGGAAAATTTTCTCCGGCAGACCTTAGCGGCGAAGTCGGCCATAGCCTCTGGAGCAAGGAGTGGTTTACGGTGATCAATAATAATGAAATCATTGCCTGTGCCACTCATCTTTACAAAGGGGACAGGAAAGTCTGGTGTCTGCATCGTCGTTGTCTGTTCTTGTCGGCGAGAAGTCTATCTCTATGAAAAAGTGTTTATTAAAAAGCCACTATAGTGAGTTCGTAATGGTCTATCAAGGATAAATCTCTTTTTATAATCTTTGCCCGCTTTCCTCAATGCAAATGACAGAGGCGGGATAAAAAAAATGCCGCACCCTGGGAAAGGGATGCGGCAGGAAGAGAGGTTCTCTACTTTGGTTATGAGGTTCCCTTTGTAAGCAAGAAAGGGAACATCTTAGAGTGGATAGGTAACCAGTCTGGGCTTGGCTATTGTTGCGGGAAAGAGCATTTCCAGCCGCAGGGGTCGCCTGCCGGATTACCATAGCCTCTACATCCTGAACACGGGTAGTCTTCAGTGACGATCCTTCCGTTGGACCATTCCTGGGTACAGCGGACAATACCGGGCGCCTGACAACGATCATAGGACCGGGTGACATAGGCCTGAGGCGGAGGAACCGGACGGGGCGCAGGAGGCGGAGAAGTGTTAACGATATCACAATATGCATCACGATAAAAATAGGGCTCCCGACGCCTTAACTCCCGTAATTTACTGTTACAGCGGTTACTGACCGAGCTACAGTTTGCACCGGTAAAGATATCAATGATTATCCCGCCGCGTCCGCTTATCAATTGGGCTTTGCATTGCTGAGCAAATGCTCCGCTGGCGGCAAGCAAGCTCAAGCATACCACGGCTGAACATAACAGCAAGAGTTTGAATTTCATAACGGTTCTCCTGTTGATTGATTTTTCCGGCTATAGCGCCTCAAATAAATTCTTTGCCTTTCCAACGTAACGGAAAATGGCAGAGAATGCATCTTTTATTCTTTATCTTCGGAGAACTCCAGGGGCTTAGGTTGTCTGGAAAATCTTGTCTCCCGCCATATCATCTTTAAACACCTCAGTCCCTTTTTTCATAGCGCAGAAATCACCGCACATGGTACAGGTGTCGCTTTGTTCCGGTAATCTCTCCTGGCGCATTTTTCGAGCAATTTCCGGGAAGAGGAGGTGCTGCTCCAGATCATGCCAGCGCATATCCCGTCGAGCCATCGCAGCGGCCTTCTCGTTATCCCGCCTCTCTGGATACTTGGCAACATCTCCGACCCGGACTGCCAGGCGGGTGGCCCGGACCCCTTCACGCACATCGTTTTCATCGGGCAGGGCAAGATGCTCTGCCGGAGTGATATAGCAGACCAGATCTGCGCCGTGCCGGGAAGAATTGGCTGCACCGATGGCAGCGGTGATATGGTCATAGCCTGCGCCACTGTCCAGGGGCAGGGGGCCGAGCACATAATAGGGCGCATTGCCGCTCATCCGTTTTTCCAGCATGATATTGCCCGCGATTTCATCCAGGGGCACATGGCCCGGTCCTTCCACCATCATCTGGCAGCCCATCTCCCGACCTAACTCGGCCAGTTCACAGTTGATGATCATCTCCGCCATCTGGGCCCGATCATGACTGTCATGGATGGCCCCGGCCCGGATGCCGTTGCCCAAGGAAAGGACGGCATCGTATTTTTTCATCAGGGCGCAGACCCGATCAAACTGCTCGTACAGCGGATTTTCTTTGCCGTTGATGTCCATCCAGGCCACCATGAAGGTGCCGCCCTTGGACACCAGCCCACCATAGCGGTAGCCTTGTTTGCGCAGTCGCTCAACCGTATATTGATTGATTCCGCAATGGATGGCCATGAAGCTGATGCCGTCGGCCAGCTGTTTTTCAATCAGGTCGAAAAGGTATTCCGGGTCCATTTTGCCCGGATTGGCATATTTGGTCGTGGTTTCTTTAAAGGCCTGATAAAGGGGGACAGTGCCCACAGGCAGGTTGGTGGCCGCCAGAACAGCCTGCCGGATAGCATCAAAATCACCGGCAGCTGAGAGCTCCATCAGGGTGTCGGCTCCTTCCTGTTCAGCGATTTTCGCCTTACGGACCTCCATATCGATATCGCAGATATCAGAAGATGTGCCGATGGAGGCGTTGACCTTGGTGCGTAATCCTGTGCCGATACCAACAATCTTCTGTTGCGGGCGCAGGGGATGGTTGGCAATAACGATCTCTCCGGCTGCAACTCGGCTTTTGACAAGCTCCGGGGCAAGTCCTTCCTTCTGGGCAACGGTTTTGATCTGCTCTGTCATTTCTCCGGCGCGGGCCAGTTCCAATTGGGTCTGCATTGTGTACCTCATTGTCTGTTCGCCCTGCCGGAATAAAAAAAGGGTGCCGGCAGAGCAATTGCTCTTCCGGAACCCTTTACCATCGCGTTCCATATTCGTGAGATCTTCAGTTCGTCTTCTGGCTTCCCCTCTCGTGCAGCGGCCTTCCCGTTTCCGGTGAGAAACAGTGACCATGAATGTGCAGGATGTATGCAGGGGTTACAGCATTGGGTATGCCACGGATTCGCACCGTGTTCCGTTAACTGAACATCGTATATTTGTTATGTGTGCTTATCGCAGCACCGGCGCATCATAAACCCCTTTTGAGTTGGTGGCAAGAAGGGGAAGGGAAAGAGTGATATTGAGCATAAATCTCTTGTGTTTACAGACCATTTCCTTGCCACTCCTTTTTTGTTGGATTATTTGCTGTCGTCTTTTGCAGCGGGATGTGTGCCCTGCCAGACTTCGGGAAGCCAGAAGGGGAGTTCATCAAAATCGCCGTGCTTTTGTGCTGTGGAATACAGTTCATATCCTTCGCAATCTTTTTCTGATTTGCAAATCTTCATCTTTATGAGTTCGGCTGGCCTATATGCCTTTCTATCTTTTATTCCAAAGATAGTAAACCGCATCTGCCCTTTGATATTGTTTTGTTTTTTTGATATTCCTTTTGCTGATGGTATGAGATCAATTGCTCGTGTCATGTTGTCCCATCTACCGGATCGTTTGTCTAAAACGGTTTTCGGGGTTGTATACATTCCATCTATCCAGGTAAGCAAGCTACCGCTAGGTGTAAATCCCAGAGCGCTGACTTCTCTGTTTTCATTATCAGGATGTAAGTGGAGGCTGTAGAAGTTTACCGGGTTGTTCTCATCTTTTTTCCCTTTATTTTTTTCTTTACCCTCGTTTTCCTCTCCCCCCATATTGCAGGTTCCTTCAAGGCTACAATCAATATAGGGCACTACTTTATTCAGTAGATTTTCTGTCGAGTCGGCAGAGGCCATGTGGACAATATTTTTATAGATAAGGTCAAGACCGAGGTTAACTATCTGATTAACAATAATGGCACCCATGCTATGACCAATAAGGGTAATTTTCACCTTTTTTGATGCTTCGATTTTTTTTTGGTCTGTTTCTAGGGCTGAAAGAAAACGATATAAAGCTCCGTTGCCATTTTTTAACTTTGTTGGCGGCATAGACCATGTTGTCACCTTTTTTCCTGTAAAATTTTCTGTTTCGCACTCTTCGTTATCTGATGGATTTTTTTTCAAATCCTCACAGGTATAAAAGAGCGTGCTTGTGCGCCGCAGCATAATATCCCAAGCCGGTTTTGCCAAGGTGTAGGTAAAGGGTGTTGTGATGATTTTACTCGGAATGGTTATTAACCATTGCAGCTTCCGTGAGAGATTGAAGTCAATCTCGCTTTCTCTGGAATGAACAAGTTCTCTTCCTGGATGGTTATAGAGCTTGTTATTATGCCTTGCCTGTTGAGCGCAAAGCTCTTGGTCAGCATGCTTCTTGGACTGGAGTGAGTTAAACCAATGTATCCCTGTTACGGTCCATGCTTTTGGCGCATTAACCAGTGAGTTTCCAATATCGCTCAAAAAATAAATTGGGGAGGTTGCCCATGCAGTATCAGACTGTTCTCCCTGCCGGATATGCGCTAAATGAGAACCATAGGAGCGAAGTCCCTCTGAATTCCAATTAATGAAAAGCGGGTACTTACCACTTGCTCTGATTAATCGATAGGTTTGCATGGCCCTTTTGAGCGCAGCAGCTTCATTATTGAGCCCCCCGTGGATATAGATGAGCAGCTCAGGTTCAGCGTCAGTTGTATCCTTGGCATATTCTTGAATCTGGTTGACTATATTCTTCAGGTAATCTTCAGAATCTGACCTCTCTTGACCTGTTATAGGGTCTCTCAATTCGCCATATTTTCCTATGGCGATGACATGATTTTCGATTTCCTTCTTATGTTGTTTGATTTTCTCTTTATATGTCGCTGTTCTCTTTGGAATATCTTTTGAGATTGGGTAGTCATTAGGGCTTAATGGTAACCCTGTACACCCCGAAAGAAAAAATAGAGCAATCGAGCCGAGCAAATAATATTTTCTTAACATATCAGACCTCCTTTTTGATTTGATATAATTTATCACTAAGTATAAAATATTATATATCACCACGTGGTGGTCGTTGTCAAAGGAATAATGCTAAGTTGTTGATAGTGGGTGGTCCTGGTTGCTATGTACGGGCTTGTTTTGAAATGCTTTATGGATGAAGTGTAAAGGAAACTGTATTTCATCAAAGATCAAGTATTGACAGGAAAGAGGGGGAAAGGTAAATTCTGAGCATCTTTTCAGATGCTCTTAACCGAGCTTAATAGGGAACCCGGTGCGAATCCGGGACGGGCCCGCCGCTGTAACCGGGGACAAACGCTGCACAAAGCCACTGCAATATGCGGGAAGGCGCAGTCGGGAGAATGATCCGGGAGTCAGAAGACCTGTCTGGGAAAAGAGAAACCTAGCGCATCGGAGGATATGCGTCCAGGTGAACCGCCCTTTTTTTTCTTATTACTTCAGGGATATTTTTCTGTGGTGGAAAGGGGACGGCGGAAGAAAGAGTTTATTCGTGGAAGAACAGGGCATCCTCGAATCTGTTAATCAGGTTCGGGGATTTTTTTTTGCCTGCATCTCCGGGCCCCTTTACACAATGCAAGGAGGATTTGCTATGACTGCAAACGAACAGGCTTATTGTAAAATGACTCTTTTTCTTCTCACGGATTGGGATTCCTTCCAGATGGTCATGCGGGGCAGTCTGCGCCGGATGGAGAGAAAAGAAACCGCTTTGGGGGTAACCGATCATGCAATTGATTGTGTAACTGATCGACCAGAGAGGAAGTAAGCGGTCGGATCGGACATATTGAGAACAGGAGATATTTTTCAGCCAGCTGCTTTCACTGCTGAAGAATATCTCCTGATTCCTGTAAAGAGCAAAAAGAAAGGAAGGGGGGATCAGGCCAGAGCCTTTTTTATCCGCTCCATCGCTTTGACCACATTTTCGCGGGAGTTAAAGGCGGAAAGGCGAATATATCCCTGACCGCATTTACCAAAGCCTTCACCTGGAGTACAAACCACTCCAGCCTCGTTCAGCAGCATATCAAAGAACTCCCAGGAATCACGTTTTCCCTGAATCCATACATAGGGCGAGTTGGCTGCTCCGGCATAGTCAAAGCCCAATTCCCCGATTGCCTTGGCGATAAGATCGGCATTTTCAAGATAGGAGTTCACCAGCTCTTGGATCTGGGCCTTGCCTGCCTCAGAGTATACCGCCTCAGCCGCTCGCTGGACAGGATAGGAAACGCCGTTGAACTTGGTGCAATGGCGTCGGTTCCAGAGGGGGTGAATTGCCTGCTTATTGCCTGCGCTGTCAAAGGCCATGCACTCCTTGGGAACGACCGTATACGCACAACGGGTCCCTGTAAATCCGGCATTTTTTGAAAAGGAGCGGAACTCAATGGCCACCTCTTTTGCGCCCTCAATCTCAAAGATGGAGCGGGGCAGAGAGTCATCTCGGATAAAGGCCTCATAGGCCGCATCAAAGAGGATCAGGGCCTTGTTCTCCTTGGCATACTCCACCCATTTTTTCAGCTCGTCCTTGGTGGCTGTGGAGCCAGTAGGATTATTGGGGAAACAGAGATAGATCAGATCAACCGGTTCTGAGGGGAGATCTGGTACGTAGTTATTCTCGTGGGTTGAATCAAGATAAACTATGCCCTGGTAACGGCCGTCGCTGAAACCACCTGTGCGGCCCGCCATAACATTGGTGTCCAAATAGACCGGGTAGACCGGATCAGGGAGAGCAATTTTGGCATCTCTGCTGAAGAGTTCCTGAATATTTCCGGTATCGCATTTTGCCCCGTCAGAGACAAAAACTTCATCCGGGCTGATATCAGCGCCTCTGGCCTGGAAATCATTTTTGGCGATAGCCTCGCGGAGGAAGGCGTACCCCTGCTCCGGACCGTAGCCGCGAAAGCTGTTGTCTTCCGCCATTTCATCAACAGCGCTATGGAAGGCCTCGATACAGGCCGTCGGGAGTCCATGGGTGACATCACCTATTCCTAAGCGGATGATATCCTTCTCCGGGTTGGCTTCCTGAAAGGCAGTCACTCGTTTCGCAATATCGGAAAAGAGGTACGAGGCCTGGAGTTTCAGATAATGTTCATTTATTTTCAGCATATTTTTTGCCTTCTGGTATGGTTTTTTTATTAACTATTTAATATGTATTTAATAATACATGGGTCTTTCCGGTGTCCAAAGCTTTTTAGCGATAGTACTTGATATCAATAAAAAGTCAAGCTACCAGATGTCTCTCTTTTTTCTTTCTAACAGCTTGTTGTTGGGAGATCAGGGGGGTGAGGGACGAGTGTCGTTTGTCGTCTTCTGGGCGATGGTGGACAGGGGCGTTTTGGTCTCTCCGCAAGAGCAAGCAAGATTTTCTTGTCATTTTTTGATAAATGAACAATAGTTATCCTGTATTGGAATAGTAACGGGTTATTTTTTCGTTCTGTTTTAGAGGTCTCGCCGGGGGACGTCTCCCCTTTGCCCAGCGGAAAGGGGGAGTCAGTTAACCCATACGAGAAACGCATGAACATGGCCTTATGGTGAATGCCTTATGGTTATCAATTTTGACGGAGAAAATATATGACACAGCGTCGACAGCAGTTTGATCAAGGGAGAGATAATGGCAGGAGGAACTTGTCCCGGCCCGCAAAGGTTTGCTGGGTTACCTTTCTGTCCGTAGGATTATGTTTTGCCCAGCTTTCTCCGGTTCTTGCCCGCCACTCGTTTCATAGCCCTGTAGTGCCAGGCTCTACGTCGCCACGTGTAGCCCGTCCAGCAGCATCGGTTCGTCGGTCTGTTCGGCCTGTGGTACCCGTTCGTCGAGCTGTTTTGCCAGGCCCTCGGGTTCGTCCGGTTGTTCGTCGTCCTGCTGTGGTACGGCGTCCTCTGCCCGTAAGAAGAGTGTTGCGAGCCCTGCCTTTGGGATATGCAGCAATCATGTTGGCCAACAGCCTGTATTACTATCATGGAGGAAGTTTTTATCGCCAAGATCCGGGAGGGTATATTGTTGTTGATGCTCCTGTTGGGGCCGTGGTCCCGGCTTTGCCTGCCGATTACAGTTTTCTTTATATAGACGGAATACGATACTATACCCATGCGGGAAATTATTATCTGCAAGCTCTAGGTGGCTATCAGGTTGTGCCGGACCCGAGAAGGACTGTGCCCCAGCCGGTTATCAGTAATAAGGTTGTTGTGACATCAACTATACTCAATGTTCGTTCTGGTCCCGGCCTTCAACATTATATAGCAAACAGAGTGAATTATGGAGATATCTTGTTGGTTATCCAACGAAATGTAGATTGGGTGTATGTACAGCTTCCTGATAATAGCCGTGGTTGGGTTATGACGCGATTTACAGCACCGGTGGGCCAACGTGCCGACGGGTAGGTTCCACGTCTCATAGGTTACATTGGATTGTTCAATGCGATCTATGGCGTACGGGGCAGGGGATTGAATTGTATTCTCCCCTGCCATTTTTTATTGTCCCACCCCAGGAGGGGTGGGATGGGGTTTATTTGTTCTTCGATCAGACTTCCCCGCTTGGGGAAATTTCTTTATGATAGGGAGTGAGGATCAAACCCAACACAACCCAAACGGAGCTCAACAGAATGGTAATGGAAAAACGATCCTGCGATTTTATCATCTTCGGTATTATGGGTGATCTGGCTCAGCGTAAGCTCCTGCCTTCACTCTATCAGCTGGAGAAGGCAGGTATGCTCAACTACGATACCAGGATTATCGGGGTGGCTCGTCACGATCTCGACCAAGAAGCCTTTCAGGTTGAGATGGGGAAAAAGTTAGAAAAGTTTATTGAGGAGTCGCTTGATCAGGAGGTTGTAGAGCAGCTCCTGGCCCGGATGCAGTATGTATTGATCAATCTTGATCGTCCTGAACAGTATAATCGTCTCTGTCAGGTGACGAATCAGCAATGCCGGGTGATGGTGAATTATTTCTCTGTCGCTCCCTCGCTGTTCGGGGATATCTGCACAGGCCTGGACCATGCCGGGCTGATCACCCCGGACACCAGGGTGGTGCTGGAAAAGCCCATCGGACGCAATCTGGTCACCTCCCGGCAGATCAATGATCTCGTGGCTAGGTTTTTCCATGAAGATCAGGTCTACCGGATTGATCATTACCTGGGCAAGGAAACCGTGATGAACCTGCTGGCCCTGCGCTTTGCCAATTCTATTTTTACAACCAACTGGGATCATAATACCATTGATCATGTGCAGATCACGGTAGCGGAGCAGGTGGGGATTGAGGGCCGCTGGGGCTATTTTGACAAGTCCGGTCAGCTGCGGGACATGGTGCAGAATCACCTGATGCAGATCTTGACTCTGGTTGCTATGGAGCCGCCAGTCAATCTCCATGCCGACAGCCTGCGCAATGAAAAACTGAAGGTGCTCAAGGCCTTGCGCCCGATCACGACGAAAAATATCGAGCGCAAGGTGGTGCGGGGCCAGTACGGCCCTGGGTTTATTCGGGGTAAACCAGTGCCTGGTTATCTGGAGGAAGCAGGCGGTAATCCGACGTCCAGCACAGAGACCTTTGTCGCCATCCGGTTGGATATCGATAACTGGCGTTGGGCCGGGGTGCCTTTTTACCTGCGTACCGGCAAGGCCATGGCCACCAAGCGCTCTGAGGTGGTGATCAACTATAAGCAGCTGCCCCATAATATTTTTACCGACTCGTATCGCTCTTTACCGGCCAATAAGCTGGTGATCCGCCTTCAGCCCGACGAAGGGGTGGAAATAGAGATGCTGAACAAGGCACCGGGCATCGGGGACGGCATCCATCTTCAGCGCACCATGCTGGATCTCAGTTTTTCCGAGGCTTTTAAAAAAGAGCGGGTTGCCGATGCCTATGAACGCCTGATTCTGGATGTCATGCAGGGGAGTCAGGCCCTGTTCATTCATCGGGATGAGGTCGAATACTCCTGGGCGTGGATTGATTCCATTCAGGATGCCTGGGAAAAGTCCAATGAGCCGCCCAAGCAGTACCCGGCAGGAACTTGGGGGCCGGTGGCCTCGGTGGCTTTGCTGGCGCGGGATGGGCGGGAATGGGAGGAGTGATCGCGCTGCTTGACATAAGTGGCGATCAGAACGATGGGCAGGATTTTATTGGAGAAAAGGGGGACAGACCACGGTTTTAGTCCGGTAGGGTGCGTTCTCCGCACTGAATATGTTTGATTTCCATCGATAAAATCGATTACCGGATTATGCATGTTCAAACAAATAGTGCGCAAGGCGGCACCCTACACGACTTTCGTCCCACGCACCGTTTTTCTGTGGCACTTTAGCCAAACTGCTTTTATCAAAGGATGTTTTTAGGTTTATTTGCAGAAGTTGTATTGTCTTGCCCTAATCATATTAGGGTTAAAAAACAATGCATTAACTGATTATCAAAGGGGGCATTATGAACACCGATTTGAAACAATGCGAACAACTTGCCCGTCATCTACCGTTTAAGGAGCGGTCTGTATTGCTTGCCAGTATTATTAGTAGCTTGGACGATTTCAGTGAGTCAGAATGTGAAGGCTTGTGGCTGGAAGAAGCCAAGAGACGTTACAAGGAATATAAAGCTGGTAATATAACAGGGCGACCGGCTAAAGACATTTTTCGAGATGCCCATGCAAGATTGCGTGAGGCTAGATGAAGGAACTTAATTTTCTGTTACCTGCTGAAGTCGAGATGACTGAAGCAGCGTTATACTATCGCCAATAAGGGCTAGATCACGTTTTTAGTTTTGTCCTTTATTTCCTTCTCTTCCCCCCTTGTTTTCATCAACCGCATTGACAATTTAATGGGAAAATCCATGAATCATGCAACGTATAAACATTATGGATCAAAAAAAGATTACAAAAGAATCTATCTGATAGCTCCAAAACATCCGAATAACTTCTGGTCCATGCAGGGAACAGCGGATGTGCTGGGGGGTAAAACCCTGATGCCGAATTCAGCTCTGGCGACCCTGATGGCCTTGACGCCAGCCGGAGTTGACATCCAGTATGCACTGGCCGATGAAAATGTCAGCGAAATAAATTTCGATCATCCCTGTGATCTTGTCGTCATAACCGGAGGTACGCTGCATGCCCCGCGAATCCATGACCTCTGTGATCAGTTTAAACAGAAAGGGAGACAGGTCGCCCTCGGAGGCACCTACGCCTCCATTGAACATGACAGATGTGAGGGGCTGGCGGATTACCTCTTTATCGGGGAAGCTGAATACACCTGGCCGCTTTTCCTGAAGCAATGGACAACCGGCATTGCCCAGCATGTGTATACTCAGGAAGGCTATATTGACATGAAGGACAGTCCGCCTCCTGACTGGTCCCTGATATCCACCGGAGACTATGTCAATATCAGCATTCAGACCAGCAGAGGATGCCCCAATCAATGTGATTTCTGTGACGTGATACAGTATGTGGGCAGGAGGTACCGGACAAAATCCATTGAGCAGATCTTGGTGGAGCTGCAGAATGCGCTGGATATCGGCGCGAGAACGGTTTTCTTTTCAGATGATAATTTTCTCGGCAATAAAAAGTTCACCGAAGACCTGCTCAGCCGGGTGATTGAATGGAACGTCAAGCAGGCAAGACCGCTGTCGTTTTCAACCCAGATCACGGTTCAGGTCGCTGACGATGATGCGTTGCTGAAGATGTTTGCCGACGCCAGATTTTCCGTCCTGTTTCTCGGAGTGGAAACGGTGAGAAAGGAAAGCCTGGCAGAGGTACACAAGAGCCAGAATGCGGACAGAGATATCTTTGAGAGAATCCGCAAGATATCCCGCTATGGCATCGTTCCCTTTATCGGCCTGATTGTCGGCTTTGACAGCGATGATGAGGGTGTTTTCCAGGACTTGGAGAACTTTCTTAACCTACCCGCCAGCCCGATTGCCGGTATCAGCCTGTTAAATGCGCCTCGTCTTACCCCCCTCTTTAAACGACTCCAGCAGGAGAACCGCTTGACCGACAACAGTTTCGCTGGAGAATGGCAGCTCCAGTCTAATATAATTCCCAAACAGATGAGTCCTGAGCGGTTAGCTACCTTATATTGGGATCTCTTTCAGAAAATATACAAACCAGAAAATTTTGAGGACCGCTTCCTGCGATGGTTACAACATGTTGATTATTTCAATACCATCTATGTGAATAAAAAGGCTGACCCAAAACAGATGGTGTTTGGGATCAGGATCTTCACATATTTTATCTTTTATGCGGATCGGGATGTTCGAGCGCTGTTTTTTAGAATGCTGCGAAAGACTTGGAAAATAAACCCGAAGTTAGTGAAACGTTTTTTTACCGTGATTACCCAGTACAGCCATTTCCACAGCTTTGTTGAACAAGGGCCGATGAAATAGGCCTCAGTCTGCTCCTTCTGATTATGCCCACAGGTGGGATCGGAGAGTTCAGGGCCAAGTAATTTCACCGCACCGCTTCACCGAACCGCAATGCTATACGGTGGTGTCAGCATTTCTTCTGCCTGTTGACTGATAATCGTCCGTGGATACTGCTTGCAGATAAGCTGAAAGCATTTTTTCGCCCGCTCTTCCTTGCCCTGCTCCCGATAAACACAACCTAATTTAAAGAGAGAGGATGGAAGACCTGGATATTGAGGGCGTTGTTTCATGAGGAGGAGAAGAAAGCGGGCTGCCTGGGCAGTCTCGCCGGAACGAATATGTATTTCCGCAAGAGCAAGCATGACCGAGGGCTGCAAACGAGGGGCACCGCTCGCCTGTTTGTATTTTTGGAAATACGCATGAAGATCTTGGGAGCTTTCTTGGGCCGCAAGTTGCCGGAGGAGTCTTCCTGCGGTTTTGTGAAACTGGTCACTTTTCGGGCTGCGTTTGTCAAGATGAAAAAGTCGGGCGAGCTCGGTGAGATTATCCGGATCCTTTTTCAATATCTCCACAATTTTTTTCCTGAGGCTCAGAGCTTCTTTGTCAGACAGGTTGTCTGAAACCTGTATATTCTGCTCAGCTAATAGGATGCGGCTCTGAGTCGCTGCTCCTTGTTGTTTTGTTGGGCTCTCTTCTTCCTCTGGCTGTTTTCCTTCATTTGTTCGGAAAATGAGACCGATCATGATGCCAGCGAGTAAGCCGCCGACATGGGCTGTAACGGTCTGTGTCTCTGGAGAGTTGGCAAAGAGGTAGACTTCTTTGCTTACCCAGAAGGGGAAAATGAAACAGCCGAAAACCGTCGTGTGTCTACTGCAAAATCCCAGAGAACAGAGCACGTTGTTTCTTTTACCCCCATATACGAGGAGGTAGGTCCCCATCAGCCCGGCAATGGCACCGGTCGCGCCGAGAAGTGGGCCTTGGCTGAAGGGGTGGATAAAACCAAAGGCTAGGCCGGAAAATGCTCCGGTCATGAGATAGACCCCAAGATAGAGGACTCGACCAATGCCTATTTCTATCCAGGATCCGACAAACCAGAGGAACAGCATATTGCCGACAAGCGCAATGATGCCATCATGAAAAAACATGTAGGTGGTTATTCCGAGATAATTCTTACGGGCCGGAGAATAACCGAAACGATAAGCAAGGCTCTGATTCAGTCTTTCTTCAAAGATTTTTCGTTTTGGAGCCCAGTTCGCAAAACGGGGATCAGCAGGCGGTATCAGGATTTGTTGGCGGAGCGCGGATTGAAATTGATCATCTTGGATAAGGTGCTGAAAAATCGCTGCGGGCTTCTCGGTATCGTGCAGAAAATGAGGAATCGGCTCATGACGGCGTTGGAGATATTCTTGATAAGCCTCTAATTCTATTTTCAACAGTCCTGAAGAGCGGGCCCAGGAGACAGCTTGCATGTACTTCTGTTGTTCACTGTGCTGGAAATACATAAAGAGGCCTAAGTTCAGCAGGATGAGAAGTATGGTTAAGCAGGGAAATCGTCTTTGAGGACTGTCGGAAACAGGAATAATCAGCATGGGTTCTCCAATTTTCGGCAAGCGCTCTTGTCTTTTCGTGTTATTTGATCAGGGGTGTTGACATTGCGCCAGGAACTGTGCAGGTGTTCAGGGGGCTGAAAATGGCGGACGCCGACCTGATGGGCCAGCTGACTGATCCTGAGGGAGCCGGACGCAGCGATGGTTTCCAGTTGTGGGCGGCAGCGGAAGTCATACCAGGCAAGGAGCGGTTCAAGATGACCGTCCCCGAGCAGGTCGGGCAGAACAGCCCGGATACCGGGTTGACGTTGGGCAAGGAGCCACTCCAAACTTTCCGGCTGCACATCAGGTTGGTCACAGGCCATCACCAACCAGGAGACGCCACGTTGCCAGCGCATGACAGAGAGGATTCCGGCAAGGGGGCCAGCCAGTCCGGGTGCGTCTGGAATGCGGGGCAGGGCAGCAAGTGACACCGGGATTTCTCCTGAACCGGAAAGGACAACCTGATCCACCTTGGGGGCCAAGATTTTCACCGCATGTTCGAGCCAGGTTTTGTTTTTTTCCTGGATAAGATGCTTGGGCCTGCCCATCCGACTGCTCCTGCCGCCGATCAGCACGCATCCCCAGACGGGCGTCCGCTCCCATCTGGTTCTGATCAGCGATTGGACAAGGGCGAAGAGGTGGTCAACCGTGGCCTGCTCCCTGCTCAGGGTTGCGAGAACCTGGCCCTTATTTTCAGGCGGCACATCACTTCGCCCTTCGAGTCCGGAAAGCCAGATCTTTGGTATTGCCGTTGTCGCATGTCCCTCGACCAGAACAATATCATAGGAAGAACAGAGCGTAACCAGGAAGGCGATTAGGTCTCCCTGTTGATGGTGGCGGATAAAATGCTGCTCCCCCAGCAGGGCGACATCAGCACCGGCGGAAAAAAAACGATCACTGTCCTTGCCCGGCGCATCAACCTGGACCTTATGGGCACCGTCTTTGACCACAGCGACGTGCAGACCTCTGGAGCGCAGCCGGGGAATTAAGGCCTCGATCAGGGTGGTTTTGCCTGCCCCGCTGTATCCGCAGATCCCCAGAACAGGGTAGGGGGTCAGTGGATCTGATAAGGGATCTGACGATGGGTGTGAATCTTTTCTTTTTCTCATGTTGACGATCTGATTCCAAGGGGAGAAGGTCCGGTCTTCTCGGTGAAAATACCGGCGTTTTTTCCTCGGCGTAAAAGCTCTTGCACGGCAGCCCGTCCTGCATCGGTAAGGTCTCTGGAAAAATCATTAACATAGAGCTTGATATGATCAGAAATCACCTGGTCATCCAGTTCCTGAGCATGTTGTTTGATATATGCGGTGCAGGCTTCCGGATGGGCGTAGGCCCAGTCGAGACTGGAGGCTATGGCCTCTTCAGTCTCCTTGATGGCTGGCTGGCCAAGGCTTGTACGGGCTGCGATACAGCCCAGGGGAATGGGCAGCCCGGTTTCTTTTTCCCACCACTCGCCTAGATCCTGTACGCAGGCAAGGCCGTGATTCTGAAAGGTGAAGCGGCTTTCATGGATAATCACCCCGGCATCTGCCTTGCCTTCTTTGACAGCATCCATGATAGCATCAAAGGGCATTATGATTGTCTCGCTGTGCTCAGGAAGAAACAGCTGAAGGAGGAGAGCGGCGGTTGTGTATTGGCCAGGGATTGCGATTTTCCAGGAGGACGGTCTTGTCTGCTGATCCGGTCGTGTAATCAGGAGAGGGCCGCAACCTCGCCCCAGAGCCGCACCTGCGTTGAGCATGGTGTAGTTGTCCTGCACATGACCCAGGGCATGAAAGGATAATTTGGTCACATCAAGCGTTGTATCAAGCGTTGTGTTCATGGCCCAGCTATTGAGGGTTTCCACGTCTTCAAGCAGCGGCGCTGCAAAATGGATATGCCGGAGAGGGATTTTCCCGTGCATGAGGGCATAGAAGATAAAGGTATCATTGGGGCATGGCGAGTAGCCTATGGTAAACGAGGGGGTCATATGAGGATGTCTCAGTGCATGTTCCGCTGAAATGTTTTTTTACGTACCAGTTGCTTCCTCTAAACTCTAACAGGTTATCCCTAATCCATCATTGCTGTCAAGCCTTGTGACCGGTGGCGTTGCCAACGAGTTGCCAATTATTTGTCGATGATTTGGCAAGGAGGCTGCTCAGGTCGACTTTTTTTCTCCTTTTTACGGTCCTGCCGCGATTCTGTACTTTTTTTCTTGTCATGGGTTGTTATTTTTGTGTATGGTGGCTATTCTTGCAAAAAGTAGTGTTCGTTAACAGGCAGTCTGCCGGGCATCAAAATGAAAGTTCAATTTACAGACGTTTCTACAGCGGGCAATCGTTATATTATTACTGACGATAATTGGCTTGCTCAGACAGATCTCCAGAAAAACGCTCCGGTCCATGCGGAGTTGACGCTCACGCGAAAAAATAGTAGACGAGTTGAAGTGCGCGGGAATCTGAATGCCGGGCTGCTGCTCGCCTGTGATCGCTGTCTTGCCGACTACAGTTTTGCTGCGCAGGCCGCCTTTCATTATATATTGGATGTAGAAAGTGAAGAGAGCGGTCATATAAAAGAGCTGGAATGCACACGGGCCAATCTTGATATCATTCAGGTGGACGAGCCGGTGGTTGATATTCCAGATCTCCTTTGTCAGCAACTCTATTTGGTGTTGCCGGAGAAAAAGATATGCTCGCAAGGTTGCAAGGGGCTATGTACGCAGTGCGGAACAAATCTGAACAGTGGCGAGTGCTCCTGTGCCGATGATACGAGCAATTCCCCTTTTGCGGTACTGGCTTCGTTGAAAAAAGGCTGAGTCCGGCCTCATACGGACAATACATAATTAATAAAATAATCTGAATATTAATTCAGACATATTACTGTTTTTTACTTCAGGAGGAAGGTCATGGCATTACCAAAGAGACGACATTCACATTCGCGAACCCGTAAACGGAGAGCACATGATTTTTTAACCGGTCCCAGCGTGGGCCGTTGCCCGGAATGCGGTGAGCCGAAAATGCCGCATCAGTTATGTTCCGGTTGTGGAACATATAAAGGAAAAACCTTTTATCAGTTCGGAGACGAACTGGATTAGGCAGACCTGTGAAAATAGCCCTTGATGCCATGGGCGGTGATCAGGGACCTGAGCTTTTGATTGACGGAGCCCTCCGTGCTCTTAGGAGAAGAAAGGAGCTTTCGATTATCCTGCTCGGGCCTGAAAACCTCCTGAAAGAACGGATTGCGCAATGCACTGACTCCGGCGATATCGCTGGTCGATTGCTTATTGAGCATGCCCCTGAGACTGTCACTATGGAAGAGTCCCCTGTGGAGGCCATCCGCAAAAAAAAGGACTCAACCATAATGCGCGGTTTTGACCTTGTGAAGAACGGGCAGGCGGATGCCATGGTGTCGGCGGGTCATTCCGGGGCGACCATGGCGGCTGCTATACGTAAACTTGGGCGATTGGAAGGAGTTTCTCGCCCAGGTATTGCCAGTCTGTTCCCGACGCGCAAGAGCCCAGTCATGCTGATGGATATCGGGGCCAATGTGGATTGCCGCCCTCAGCATCTCTTCCAGTTCGCAGTTATGGCTTCTTCCTGTTATGCCCTTTTGCAGAACAGGAAAAGTCCTCGTGTCGGGTTGCTCAGTATCGGTTCCGAGCCGGGCAAGGGAAACGCCCTGATCAAGGAAACCCATGAGCTGCTCAGGCAGAGTAATCTTAATTTTGTCGGTAATGTGGAAGGTCGCGATGTGTACGGCGGTGAACTTGATGTCGTGGTTTGCGACGGCTTTGTTGGCAATATCTCCCTCAAAATAAGCGAGGGACTCGCTGAAGCGGCCATGCAGATGCTGAAAGATGAGATTATGAAATCTCTTCAGGCGAAAATCGGCTATCTCTTTATCCGCAAGGCCTTTGCGGCATTTCGCAAACGGGTGGATTATGCCGAATACGGCGGTGCACCTTTATTAGGGATTAACGGGATCGGTATTATCTGTCATGGTTCATCGTCATCGGTAGCTATTTGTAACGCCATAGGTGAGGCTGCCAAATTGGTAGAAAATAAAGTGAACGACTCCATTGTTCAGTCATTACGCCAGTATATCTCCGCGTAGTTGTTGAGAGGAAAGATTTATGCACCGTGCTGTTGTCCTTGGAACCGGTTCCTGTCTGCCTCGTCGGGTGCTGACAAATGATGACCTCGAACAGATGGTGGATACCTCGGATGAATGGATTACCGCTCGTACCGGTATCCGTACCCGACATATCGCCGGTGACGGTGAACAAAACTATCAACTGGCATCCCGGGCGGCAGAAAAAGCTTTAGAATCAGCCGGAGTCAGTGCGGAAGAGATTGATCTGGTCGCTGTCGCTACCCTGACTCCCCACATGATGATGCCCTCCTGTGCTTGCTTTGTCCAAGCCGAGATCGGGGCAAAAAACGCCTTTGCCTTTGATCTGAATGCCGCCTGCTCCGGTTTTCTCTACGGACTTGATATGGCGGGGAAATATATCGCTGCAAATCCGAAGATGAATGTCCTGCTGATCGGGTCGGAAACCCTTTCCGCGCGGATGAATTGGGAGGATCGCAATACCTGTATCTTGTTCGGTGATGGAGCTGGAGCCTGCGTGCTCACCGGTGCTGAACAACGTGGGATTGTGGACTGCAGCCTCTTTTCCGACGGCAGCCTTTGGAAGCTGCTCTATATGGACAGCCCGGCCAGTCGCAATCCAGATCTTCTCATCGAAGAACGCAACGGCTGTTTTATGCAGATGACCGGACGTGATGTTTTCAAGCATGCTGTTCGGGCCATGGAAAGCGCTGTTCTTGATCTGCTCAATCGTCAGCAGATTTCAGTCAATGACATTTCTTTGATCATTCCTCATCAAGCAAACATAAGAATTCTCAGTAAGTTAACGGAACGACTCGGCGCTGATCAGGAAAAGGTATTCATAAACGTCGATAAATATGGTAATACTTCTGCAGCAAGCATTCCAATAGCCCTTGATGAAGCCAATAGGCAAAAACGTCTCGAACAAGGCGATCTTGTGCTGTTCTGCTCCTTCGGCGGTGGGTTCACTTGGGGTTCCATGCTCATGCAATGGTAGCGTGGCGGGAGAAAAAAGGAGAAAAAGGTGGATTATTTTCTGACTGAAGAACAACAAATGATCAAGGATACCGCCCGTGAGCTTTCGGAGGAAAAGATCATTCCCAAGCGGGCAGAGCTTGATGAAAAAAATGAATTTGCCGGTGCGATCCTTAAAGATATAGCTAAGGCGGACCTGTTTTCCCTTTTTGTTCCTGAGGAATACGGTGGTTTCGGCGGTGGCTGTTTTGAAACCGTTTTAGCCCTGGAAGAGCTGGCCCGAGGCTGTGTGGGGGTGGCAACCAGCTTTGCCGCTAACGGCTTGGGGCTCCTGCCTGTATTGATTGCGGGCAGTAAAGAGATGAAAGAAAAATACCTTCCCTCTGTTGCCGAGGGATCATGCTGGGCCGCTTTCGGTTTAACCGAGGCCGGTGCTGGCTCTGACGCAGCCGGTATTAAAACGACCGCAGTGCTTGACGGTGATGAATGGGTACTGAACGGCACCAAGCAGTGGATCACCAACGGCGGCGAGGCGCAAATTTATACGATTATCGCCCTGACCAATCCGGAAAAAGGTATTCGCGGAGCCTCGCTTTTTCTCGTTGAAGATGGAGACCTTGGTTTTTCCTACGGGAAAAAGGAAGATAAGATGGGGATCCGAGCATCAGCTACCCGTGAGCTGATCATGAAAGATTGTCGTATTCCTAAGGATCGCCTGATAGGGAAAAAGGGTACAGGGTTTATCACGGTTATGAAGACCTTGGATGTCTCACGCCCCAGTATTGCAGCCCTTGCTGTCGGTTTGGGCCAGGCTGCCCTTGATGAGGCAGTGGTTTATGCCAAGCAGCGGGTCCAGTTCGACAAACCGATTATCAGCTTTCAGGCTGTGCAGCATATGCTGGCGGACATGGCTATCCAGGTCGAGGCAGCTAGAAGTTTAGTCTATGGGACAGCCCGCCATATTGATGCCCATCCCAAGGATATGAGCAAGGGCTCGTCCATGTGTAAGGTTTTTGCCACGGATATGGCCATGAAGGTGACCACGGATGCCGTACAGGTCATGGGCGGCTACGGGTATATGAAGGAATATCCGGTGGAGAAGATGATGCGGGACGCTAAGATTCTTCAGATTTATGAGGGAACCAATCAGATTCAGCGTAATGTGATCGGGCAGGAACTCAATAAGGAATACGCATAACAATGAATATCGTCGTCTGTATAAAACAGGTGCCTGACGCCAAGGATGTCCGGCTGGATCCCAAGACAAATACCATGTCCAGGGAGGGGGTGCAATCGATCATGAATCCCTTTGATCGTCATGCCTTGGAAGAGGGTGTCAGCTTAAAAGAACAAGTCGGCGGCAAGGTCACGGTGTTGTCCATGGGGCCGCCCCAGGCTGAAGAGGTGCTGCGTGAGGCCATTTCCTGCGGTGCCGATGAAGGAGTACTGGTTTCTGACCGGGCCTTTGCCGGAGCTGATACCTGGGCAACCTCCTATACTCTTGCCAAAGCAGTCGAGACTGTGGGCAATGCTGATCTGATCCTTTGTGGAAAGCAGGCCATTGACGGCGACACAGCTCAAGTCGGGCCAGGGCTGGCTTATCAGTTGAATTTGCCCTATGTTACCTGTGTTCAAAAAACTCGCGAGGTCAGTGAAACCGCCATTCAGGTGGAACGCATGATGGATGACGGGTATGATGTGGTGCAGCTGCCCCTTCCTGCCTTGCTCACTGTGGTCAAAGATATTAATGAGCCCCGAGTGCCTTCTTTAAAGGGAAAGATGAAGGCGAAAAAGGCGGAGATCAAGGTTTTGTCTGCTGCCGATATCGGAGCTGAAGCGGATTGCATTGGGCTTGCCGGTTCACCGACCCAAGTGGCAAAAGTCTTTTCTCCTGAACCTCGCGGGGAACGGCGGATGTTTTCAGGATCAGTCGAAGAGCAGATTGAGCAACTGGTGGGCGAGATCAGGGGATATTTATAATGCTTATCGTTAATACCGAAACATGCATAGGCTGCGGAGCCTGTGAGGCCAACTGCGCTTTCGGCGCAATTACTTTGGAAGATGGCATTGCCGTGGTCGGTGATGCTTGTACCCTCTGCGGTTCTTGCGTGGACAGCTGCGAGGTCGAGGCTTTGCGTATTGAAGGGGCAGAAAAGAAAACCTTGGTCGATCTCTCTGCTTGGACTGGCATCTGGGTTTTTGCCGAAGCTAGGCACGGGAAGATTGCCCCGGTGGCCTTTGAACTCCTAGGAATCGGCAGGCAATTGGCTGATCAACGACAAGCTCCTCTGACAGCGGTTTTGCTCGGAGCAAATTTGCGTGACAAGACGGATGAGCTGATCGCGGCAGGTGCGGATAAGGTCTTGCTGGCTGATGACGCGGCCTTGGCTCAGTATCGTGAAGATGTCTACGGTAAGGTCTTGGAACACTTGATGAGCGAATATAAGCCCGAGGTCCTCTTGGCTGGAGCGACGGCCATTGGTCGTTCGGTTATTCCGCAAGTGGCGACCGCCTTGAGTGCCGGACTGACTGCGGACTGTACCGATCTTGCCATTCGTGCGGAAGACGGCGTTCTGCTCCAGACCAGACCAGCCTTTGGCGGCAATATCATGGCGACTATTGAGTGTCCTCGTTCTCGTCCGCAGATGGCCACTGTCCGGCCCAATGTTATGGCCCCGGCTGAGGCAGACTCCTCCCGAACCGGCGAGGTTATTGAAGTAGAACTCTCACAAGAGCTCTTGTCCTCCAAGGTCGAGGTACTGGAAACAGTGATCTGCGAGGAAGAGCAGGGGAATATCCGTGAGTCGGAAGTCTTGGTCAGCGGTGGTCGGGGCATGGAAAACGAAAAGGGTTTTGCATTGCTTCGGGAGCTTGCCGGTGAATTGAACGGGACTGTGTCCGCTTCCAGAGCTGCGGTGGATGCCGGTTGGATCGGCTATCCCTGTCAGGTAGGGCAGACCGGTAAGACCGTCAGTCCTAAACTGTATATTGCCTGCGGAATATCCGGAGCTGTCCAGCACACGGTGGGTATGCAATCTGCTGAAACCATTGTGGCGATTAACCGGGACGAAAAAGCACCGATTTTTGATCTTGCCACCTATGGGCTGGTGGGGGATTTGTTTGAAATCCTGCCTCTGTTAACCCAAAAGATAAAGGAGCAGCGTAGTCATGTCTCTTGATGGAAAAGTAGTCTTGGTGACCGGCGGCAGCCGGGGGATCGGACGGGCTATCTGCCTGCAGCTGGCTGCTCAGGGCGCGACGATCGGCATTAATTATGTGAGCAACTCCACCGCTGCTGAAGAGGTGTTAGGCGAGATAACCGCCCAGGGCGGCAAAGGTTTTATTAGTGGCTTTGACGTTGCTGACAGCAAGGCGGTCCAGAAAGCGGTCAAAGAGATTACTGCCGAGCAGGGCGGGGTGGATATTTTGGTGAATAATGCCGGAATTACCAGAGATGGTCTCATGGCCCGGATGAAAGATGATGACTGGGATGCGGTCCTGAACACCAATCTCAAGGGTGCTTTTACCTGCTCCAAAGCGGCTATGCGTGGAATGATGAAAAAACGCTGGGGCCGGATTATTAACATTACTTCGGTTATCGGTTTTCTCGGTAATGCCGGTCAGGTGAACTATGCATCGGCCAAGGCCGGGCTGGTTGGTCTGACCAAGTCTATGGCCAGAGAACTGGCCGGACGTCAGATCACGGTCAACTGCGTCGCCCCCGGATACATTGCTACCGATATGACCAGCGAGCTCTCCGAGGATATTCAGGAGAGCATTAAAGCACAAATACCCTTGGGTAGCTTGGGCACACCGGAAGATGTAGCCGGAGCTGCGGCTTACTTGGCTTCGGAAGAGAGCGGATATATGACAGGCCAAACTCTGCATGTCAACGGCGGGATGTACATGGGGAATTAATCTGCTGAGCAGGTGTTCCTCGTTAAAACTCCCCCTCCATCTCGGCTCGACGGGGTCGGGAGAGTAAGAAATGAAACATGGCGGGTGGCTCAGACGGATCCGCCGCCCCCTTTTCATATAAAAAATCAAATGTGGAAAACTTTCGTTCGGAACGGGTGTTCCCGAACTTTTTTGCTACATATAATCAATTCAGGAGAAAAAGAATGGCAGTTGCAGAAAAAATGATCGACATTATTGAAGAACAGCTCAGTGTTGACAAAGAAAAAATAGTTCCTGGCGCATCTTTTGTTGATGATCTCGGTGCGGATTCCCTTGATCTGGTCGAACTGATCATGGCTATGGAAGAAGAGTTTGAGGTTGAGATCCCTGATGAAGATGCAGAGAAAATTTCAACTGTCCAGGCTGCAATTGATTACGTCGGTAAAATGCAGGCATAAGGGCTGAAGCAGAAGCTCTCCATTGTTTACCGATTATCACAACGGGATTATCGGAAAAGCACAGCGAACAGGGATTGCTTTTGCTTTCTCGATAGAGAGAGTACGGTGTCAGTGTGTAGGCTTAGGCTGATACTCGGATTATAGGAAATCTTACAGATTATTTCAGCATGGTCAATAATGCACAGCGGCGGGTTGTTGTTACCGGAGTCGGATTAGTTACTCCCCTCGGAACCGGCACGGACAAAACATGGCAGGGGCTGGTAAATGGGCAGAGCGGTATCGGTCCTATTACCCGTTTTGATGCATCCGCACATACCTCTCAAATTGCTGCTGAGGTAAAGGATTTTACCCCTGAGCTCTGGTTTGAAAAAAAACAGGCTAAACATCTGGATCATTTTGTTCAATATGGTATTGCCGCCGCTGACATGGCTGTTAAAGCCAGCGGCTTGGAGATTACCGAGGAAATGGCCGAGCGTATCGGGGTTGTCACCGGATGCGGCATGGGCGGCCTGCCCACTATTGAGGAGTACCATAGCGTCCTGTTGAACAGAGGGCCGCGTCGGATTACTCCTTTTCTGGTGCCTCGGATGATTCCGAATATGCCGTCAGGGCATATTTCCATGTATCTCAATGCCAAGGGGCCGAATTTGGCCTTGTCTACAGCCTGCGCCGCCGGAACCCATGCGGTGGGTGAAGCCTATCGTCATATTATGTTCGGCGATTGTGATGTTGCTGTAACAGGTGGCACAGAGTCGGTTATATGTCCTTTGGCGGTCGGCGGCTTTGCATCAATGAAGGCCTTGTCCACTCGCAATGATGATCCAGAGCATGCTTCTCGCCCTTTTGATAAGGATCGAGATGGATTTGTTATCGCAGAAGGCGCTGGCATGATTATTCTGGAGGAACTTGAATTCGCCCGCGCCCGTGGAGCTGAAATTTTGGCTGAGATGGTTGGCTACGGTCAATCCAGTGATGCCTATCATATAGCAGCGCCGCCGGAAGATGGAGAAGGCGCGGTTCGTTGTATGAAGATGGCTTTGCGGAACGCAGGCATGAATTCTGATGAGATTGACTACATCAATGCCCACGGCACCTCCACGCCGCTCAATGATCGTTGTGAAACCGCCGCGATTAAGCAGGTTTTCAGTGACCATGCTTATAAGATGGCTATCAGTTCGACTAAGTCCATGACCGGTCATATGCTTGGCGGGGCCGGAGGCATTGAGGCGGCTTTTACCGCTTTGACCCTGCACCATCAATGTATTGCGCCGACCGTTAATCTGGAGAACCCGGACCCGAACTGTGATCTCGATTATGTGCCGAATACAGCCCGTGAAGTCTCGATTCGGGCGGCAATGTCCAACTCTTTTGGTTTTGGTGGCACCAACGGGGTCATCATCATGAAACGGTTTGAAGGCTGAACAGCGGCCTCGGAGAAAAAACATGAAAATTGCAGTAGGCAGCGACCACGGGGGCTTTGAGCTGAAGGAGCTGATCGTTCAATTCCTGGGTGAACTTGGTCATGAGGTCGAATCTGTGGGCTGCCACTCCTTGGAGTCTGTTGATTATCCTGATATTGCTGAGAAGGTCTGCCACCAGGTTCAGGAAGGGCATTGTGAAGGAGGAATTTTAGTCTGTGGAACCGGTATTGGGGTGTCCATTGCCGCTAATAGACATAAAGAGATCCGGGCAGCACTTTGCCATGAAGCCTTTACTGCGAGAATGAGTCGGGAACATAACAACTCCAATGTACTCTGTCTTGGTGGACGCGTGATTGGACCGGAAATTGCTCTGGATATCGTCAGAACTTGGGTGGAAACAGCCTTTGCTGGCGGACGGCATCAACGAAGATTGGATATGTTCAGTTAACTATTTAGTTAACGAAAGGCAGCTGTTTGTTGCTGCATGCAGATAAAGAGTATTGTTGTCCTGCTGTCTTTCTTGATGACGATTTTTCGGCAGCCCCTGACGGAGCTGCCGTTTTTTTTCTTTTATAATTAACGATAAAATATTTTAGGCGGAAGGTATGGCAACGCTAAAAGAGACAGACCCGGATATCTATAAACAGGTTCAATATGAACTGGAGCGTCAGGCCAATCAGCTGGAACTGATCGCTTCGGAGAATATTGTTTCCCCGGCTGTGCTGGAGGCCCAGGGCTCCATTTTTACCAATAAATACGCTGAGGGGTATCCCAACAGGCGCTACTATGGTGGTTGTGACCATGCCGATGTGGTGGAGTCCTTAGCCTGTGAGCGTGCCAAGGAACTGTTCAACGCCGAGTACGCTAATGTTCAGCCCCATTCCGGTAGCCAATCCAATATGGCAGTTTATTTTGCCACGCTGAAGCCGGGGGATAAAGTACTGGGCATGGATTTGGCCCACGGCGGGCATCTGACCCATGGAGCCTCGGTTTCTTTTTCTGGTAAGCTGTTCAATTTTATCTCCTACGGCGTTAAGCGGGATACAGAAACCATTGATATGGCGGAAGTGGAACGGATTGCCTTTGAGAATCGCCCTAAGATGATTGTGGCGGGAGCAAGTGCCTATCCCCGTGTTATTGATTTCGAGGGTTTTCGTCATATAGCTGATCAAATTGGTGCGCTGTTCATGGTAGATATGGCCCATATTGCCGGTTTAGTGGCTGCGGGTGAGCATCCATCACCGGTACCCTATGCTGATTTTGTCACCACCACGACCCATAAGACCTTGCGTGGACCGCGAGGTGGTTTGATTTTGGCCAAAAACAAATTTGCCAAGGCCTTGGACTCCAATATCTTTCCTGGAATTCAGGGGGGGCCGCTTGTCCATGTGATCGCTGCGAAGGCAGTCAGCTTTAAGGAGGCAATGACTGAGGAGTACCGCCAATATCAGAAGCAGGTTGTGGTTAATGCATCTGCGCTGGCGGCTCGTTTGACTGAGCATGGCTTTCGTATTGTATCCGGTGGAACAGATAACCATCTCCTCCTGATTGACCTGAGCAGCAAGAATCTTACCGGGAAAGACGCAGAGGAGCGTTTGGAGAAGGCAGGTCTGACAGTGAATAAGAACGCCATTCCCTTTGACACTCAATCTCGCTTCGTGACCAGCGGTATCCGTGTCGGTACCCCGGCTGTCACCACCAGAGGGCTTAAAGAACCAGAGATGGTTATGATCGGTGACTGGATTGATCGGGTTCTTACCTCAGGAGAAGAAGAGGCGATTCAGGTACGGCAGGAAGTACGGCAACTTTGTGAGACGGTTCCCTTATACCCGGAGATTGCACGGGATGATTCGCTCTAGGAGGCTGTTTACATTGGCCTTGATCTTTTTCTTGCCTCCTCTGTTTACGCTATGAAATGCCCCTATTGCGGTCAGCTGGACAACCGGGTCATTGACTCCCGCCTAAATAAGGATAAAATTATCACTCGGCGAAGGCGTCATTGTGAGGCCTGTGATCAGCGTTTCACCACCTATGAGCGTATTGAAATGATGCTGCCCATGCTGGTGAAAAAAGATGGGCGTCGGGAAGCATGGGATAGAGGGAAGATGATTCTCGGCTTGGAAAAGGCCTGCGAGAAACGCCCAGTCGGCTTGGAGGATATTGACCATTTTGTAGACGGAATTGAGCACAGGCTCCAAGATACAGGTGGCAAAGAGATTCCTACCTCTCAGTTAGGCGAGTGGGTCATGGAAACACTCCCGCAACTGGATGAAGTCGCCTATGTTCGTTTCGCTTCAGTCTATCGGCAGTTCAAGGATGTGAATGAGTTTATGGATGAGCTTAAACATTTTTTGGGAAAGCAACATTAAGCCGGTTATGATTTTTGGGGGCTATGAGTTCTGATACCGCATATATGCGCCTTGCCATCAAGGAGGCGGAAAAGGGATTAGGGAGAACCTCACCTAATCCCTGCGTTGGCGCAGTCATTGTGAGCGATGATCAGATCATAGGGCAGGGATATCATCGCCAAGCCGGAACCCCCCATGCCGAGGTCAATGCCATTGCTGATGCGCTTAACAAGGGTAGGGGGAGTCAGAGTAAGAGCTGTGCTGGAGCGACTATCTATGTCACTCTGGAGCCCTGCAATCATACCGGCAGGACCCCTCCCTGCACCCAGGCCATTCTTGCTGCCGGATTCAGTCGAGTGGTTATCGGCATGGCTGATCCCAATCCTGTTGCCTCTGGAGGTGCTGATTTTCTCCGATCGCAAGGGATTGAGGTCAGATTAGGCATCCTTGAACAGGAATGCCGACAGCTTAACTATCCCTTTCTCAAGCATTCGGTCACTGGTCTTCCTTGGGTTGTGATGAAGGCGGGCGTGAGTCTGGACGGAAAAATTAGCCGCAGACAGGGAAAAGGCGGAGCCGTAACTGGTTCTGCCTCAAAGCAACGAGTTCATGCGTTACGGAATCAGCTGGATGCGATTCTTATCGGTTGCGGAACAGCCCTTATTGATGATCCCTCTTTGACAACCCGGCTGGAGCAGCAAGTCGGTCGTGACCCTCTCCGGGTGATTCTGGACAGTCAACTCAGTCTCTCTCCTGATGCCCGCATGCTGACGCAGCAATCATCGGCAGCAACCTGGATCTTCTGTGATCAGCATGCCTCAGAGCAAAAGCAGAAGGACCTGGAACAGGCCGGGGCAAGTATTCATAGGGTAGAGAGAGAGCAGGATGGAGGGCTTGATCTTGCGCAGGTCCTGCATCAATTAGGGAAGGCCGATATTGCGTCTGTCTTGGTGGAAGGTGGAGCTGCTGTCCACGGTTCTTTTCTCAAGAAAAAATTAGTGGATCAGGTCTACCTCTTCATGGCACCGTATTTCATCGGCGAGCGGGGAACCCCGCTTCTCAGTGGCTACAGCATCGGTGAAGAAGAAACGCCGCTTTCTTTGCAAGAACAAACGAGAGAAAAAGTGGGGCGTGATATATTGATTCAGGGCCTGTTGTACTGAAGTACTGAAACCATAAAGTATAACGATGATACCGGGAGCTTGTTCGGGGTTCCCAATAATTTTTTACTCCTGCTTACTCTCCTTCTTGAGGAGTGTCTCCAGCTGCGGCCAAATTCGGGCCAACTCTTCCTTGCTACCGAAATCCATGTTCAATGTTACTTGCTCCTCTTCAAAAGAGCGGCTGTGCTCAAGCCGTACTCCAGCTGGTAAATGAAGCTGGTTGCTGAATTTTTTAAACTCTTCTTCAGCCTGTGTAAGTCTCGGCTGACATTCCCTATCAAGCCAGCGCAAAAGGGAGCTTGTTTTTTGCGGCCCATTCAGTTGTTTGTCTTTTTCCCGCCAGCGACCAAGCAGCACCTCAACCAAAACCTGCTCCCGTTGCGTCAGTTGAAAAAAACGCTCTATCAACTTTTGCTGTTTCGATCCCCCCAGCTGATATGTATTGATGACTTCAGCGAGGTGTTTTTGATCATCCGGTGAAAAACGAGAAAGTTTTTTCCCTGATCGTTGCGAAATGATTCCCCTATGCAAGTCCAGCTGAACAGCAGGCTCCAAGTCAAGCAGAGAAATAAGTTCTCCAGGTATATGAGGCTTCGCCTTAAGGCCCAGCACGGGAAGCAAGGAAAGTACTTCCTGTTCCTCAAGGACCAGCGTAGCTTTCTGGAAAAATATTGCCTGCTCAATAACTGTTAAGCTTCCACCAAGCAACTGATGCTGCAATAAGGTCGTAAACAGGTGGAGCTGATACTCCGGTTTCTCTTCGCGGAAAGGGATGATAAGAGCGGTGAGGTGGCATTTCTGGGCCTTGGAGACCTGAAGATAGGCCTCTATACGCCTTCTCCCTGAGAGAACAGTGAGTGTATGATCCTTTTTTTCTAATAAGAGTGGTGGTTGGAGTATCCCGAAGTTTCTTATATTTTGCAGTAAGTCTTGTTCGGGCTCTTGGGGAAAAGGATTGAGGGTGTAATTTCTGTCAGTCAGATTAATATCCTGTAACCTCACTTGACGATAGCAGGGCGTTGCGTTCTTCACTTTTGCCTATGTTCAGTAGAAAAAATAAAAATGAGGAAGAGGGAGGGGGAAAAGCAAATCGAGACGTCACAATGAAGGACGTCCCGATTCATCATCGGTCAAACTGATCAACCGAAGAGATGAAAACTTATCCGTTGATTTTATTTCGGAGAATACCAGAGGGCTTAAAGGTAATTACCCGCCTCGCATCAAGGATCAACTCGTCGCCTGTTTGGGGATTACGCCCTCTTCTCGGGCGTTTATCCTTAACGTTGAATTTGCCGAATCCACTCAGAAGAAGATCTTCTCCAGTGATCAGTGACTCTTTAACAAGAGTAATAAACGTTTCTACGGAATCCGTTGCCTGGGCTTTTGTCAGCCCAGGATGTTGCTGATAAACCTCTTGCACGAGGTTTGCTTTTGTCAATGTCATTTTATACGACCTCCACAGTATCAATTGATTGCTTCTCTTGACTTTTCAATCTATTATAGTATCCTCTCCAAATCTCAGGGTAGTTTTGGTTAGTGTGATTTTTCTAGCTCGTAAATTCAATCACTTATGATATAAAAAAATATCGTTAAACATATTTTACCCTGGATTTTGGAGAGGATACCTACTATATGATACGAAATTTGACAGGCATGTCAATCATAATCTAGTTGTAACGGGGAGCTATGCACATTATTTTTTAGTTACCTTCTTTTTCTCGCCAAAAGGTTAGATTGCATCGGCCATTGTAAAAATAGGAAGATACATGGCAACAACTAGACCACCGATTGTTCCACCCAAAAAAACCATCATAAAGGGTTCAATCATGGCGGTAAGATTTTCTACTGCCTGATCTACCTCTTCATCATAAAAATCAGCAATTTTTTCAAGCATCGCATCAAGGGCACCGACTGACTCTCCGACATTAATCATCTGAACGACCATATTAGGAAATACGCCGGATTCTTCTAATGGTTCAGCAATCGGCCGACCTTCTGCGATTGAATCCGCCACATGAAAGACAGCCTGCTCAATCACCTTATTACCTGCCGTTTTGGCCACGACCTGCAAGGCATCAAGGATGGGGACACCGCTTTCCAGCATGGTACTGAGGGTTCGGGTAAACTTGGCCACAGCCACCTTGCGGATCAGCACGCCTGCGACCGGAGCATGGAGGAGCATACCGTCTATTTTCAATTTCCCTTTTTCAGTAGCATAGAATTTTTTAAAGACAAAACTTGCAGCAAAAGCGGCCATAATAATATAGAGAAAATTGGACTTGGCAAATTCACTCATATCAACAACGATCTGGGTCGGTGTGGGCAAGGCCCCGCCCATACTGGCAAACATTTCCTCGAAAACCGGAATGACAAAAATCAGGATAACGGAAAGGATAAGGATGGCGATAGCAAGACAGATGACCGGATAGGTCATGGCACCCTTGATTTTTTTCTGCAGGGCCATGGATTTTTCCTTGAACTCAGCTAGGCGTCCCAAAATGGTGTCAAGGATACCACCCACTTCACCGGCTTCAATCATATTTGCAAAAAGGGGATCAAAAACTTTCGGATGCTTACGCATGCCGTCGGCAAGGGTTGTACCCGTTTCCACATCGTTGACAATCTCAAGGAGAGCACGTTTGAAAGTTGGATTTTCCTGCTGTTTTGAGAGGATTTGTAGGCTCTGCACTAAGGGGAGTCCTGCATCAATCATGGTGGACAGCTGCCGAGTAAAGACGACGATGTCCTTGCCGGTAACTTTCGGTTGCAAGAATGCGACATTCTCAAACATATCCTTGGGCTTTTCCTTCACCTTCGCATTTTGGATACGTAAGCGTTTGAGCTGAGCATGAACAGCGGCCTCATTGCCCACTTCAATTTCACCTTTAATTGTGTTGCCCAGTGTATTTTTTCCCTTCCAGACGTAGATAGGCATAATTCAAACTCCAGAAATATTTAAGTGAATGCAGGGTAGGTCGGATAAACTGTTGACAGTTCCGTTGATAGCCTTTATAAGGTAGTATTTTTGGACTAAAATTGAACAGTACATTTTATTCTCATTGTATGTAAGTTTTTTTTCTGATTCAAGAGAAATATTATATTTTTTTCAGGAGGTTCGCAAGATGCAGACCGGCAACGCCGTAAATTATAGCGATGGTTCCTTTCAGCCGATTATAGAGAAATGTGACGGCTGTGATCGTGTCGTTGAGAAAAACAGCAGTCAGTATTGTAAAACCTATGCTGATCCGGCAGCAAAATGGCGCTTGGGTATATGTAATTTCGCCACCCATGCGAAACCGGAAATAGAGGTGGTAACAGTACGTGTTAACCCGTTGAAGGCAGCAAAACGGGCGAATTCCAAGCGTAGAAGCAAATAAAGATCATTTTTTTATTGCGAAACCTCGGGGTTACTACCCCGCCCCTTGGGGCGGGGTAGGTCATTCTTTAGTTTCCAGCCAGTTGATCAACGGTTGTCGGCTCTCCCGAACGGCTATATTTCCTCATTTTCTCGATAGGTTGCACTGTTCGGCTCGGCGGTTTTACTTTCTTCCCACTCCCACGTAGCTGAAGCCTACATTTTTCAGGCTCGTTGGATCATACACATTGCGTAGATCGATAAAGATCGGCGTTTTCATACCTTTCTTGAGTCTCTCAAAATCCAAGGCCCTGTACTGATTCCATTCTGTCATCAGGATCACGGCGTTCGCCCCTTCACAGGCCTCGTAAGCACCGCTAACATACTCAACATCTTCCGGAAGATATTTTTTTGCCTCCTCCATTCCCTTGGGATCATGGGCTCTCACCGTCGCTCCCTTTTCAAGCAGGGCGGGCAGGATGGTAAGAGCTGGTGCATCACGCATGTCATCGGTTTCCGGTTTAAAGGTAAGGCCGAGTACAGCGAGGGTTTTTCCTGCTTCTGAACCACCGAGGGCATCTCTGATTTTTTTGACCATTCGGGCCTTTTGTGCTGCATTGACCTCCACAGCTGCCTCGACGATGCGTAAACTCTCACCATATTCCTGAACTAGGCGCATCAGGGCCAAGGTGTCCTTGGGAAAGCAGGATCCGCCGTAACCGGGCCCAGGGTGGAGGAATTTACTGCCGATCCTCCCGTCCATGCCGATTCCTTTGGCAAGATCTGTTACATTTGCATCTACTGCCTCGCAGACAGAAGCTATTTCATTGATAAAGCTTATTTTTACGGCAAGAAAAGCGTTTGCTGCATATTTTGTCAGTTCTGCTGTTTCAATAGTTGTGCTGACAATGGGCGTATCACGCAGGTACAGTGGCTGATATATCTCCCGTAAGACCTGTTCTGAACGTTCCGACTCAATCCCGATGACGACTCTGTCTGGACGCATAAAATCGGCAATGGCTGCACCTTCTCGGAGGAATTCAGGGTTTGAAGCCACATCAAAGTTCGCTTCCGGGTTTGTCTCGCTGATGATCCTCGCCACTTGGCGGGCCGTTCCGACGGGTACCGTGCTCTTATCCACAATAACGGTGTAGCCTTCAAGATACTCAGCCACTTCCTTGGCAGCTGCGTAGATATAGGTCAAATCGGCGTATCCGTCACCTCTTCTGGAGGTCGGAGTGCCCACAGCGATAAAGACTGCCTCTGCATCAGGGACAGCTTCCGCTAAATCCGTGGTAAATCGGAGGCGTCCTTCTTTAGCATTTTTTGCCACCATAACGTCCAGTCCAGGCTCGTAAATAGGGATGTCTCCATCTTTGAGGGTCTTGATTTTTTCCTCAAGTTTGTCTACACAGGTAACGTGATGGCCGAACTCGGCAAAACAGGTTCCGGTTACAAGTCCGACATAACCTGTCCCAATCATTGCTATCTTCATTCTCTTTCCTTTTTTGGGGTAAACTGAAAATATATCGTGAGAGCCGAAAAAGTCTCACCGAAAAAGTCTCGTAATGGGCCGTCTGTTTCTCCCAAGGAGAAAGAAAAAGCGAGGGGTTGGCTCAACGTTCCGACCTCTGTCGGGAGATCGTTCATTGAAGAGGTCTTGCACCGAAGATCGCTGTGCCTACACGGACCAAGGTCGCTCCCTCCTCAATGGCGATTTTGAAGTCGCCTGACATGCCCATAGAAAGCTCAACAGCCTCATTATCATAAAAACAGTTCTCACCTGCAAGCTCTACAGATAATTTTTTCAAGGCCTGAAACCAGGGTCGGCTTGCTTCGGCTTCACGCCCGTAGGGAGGCATGGTCATCAGTCCCTGTACGCGTAGATTTTTCAAGGGCAGCATGGCTCGCAGAAGATCGCCTGCATCCTCAGGGAGTACCCCGGATTTTTGCGGTTCTCTGCCCACATTGACCTGGATCAGGACATTAAGTTTTTTCTGTAATAAACCTGCATGGCGATCCAGAGCTTGGGCGATTTTCTGTCGATCAACCGTCTCTATCATCTGAAACAGTTCAGCAGCCATTTTTGCTTTATTACTTTGTACATGCCCGATAAAATGCCAGCGCAGTGAGGGGGATAATCGGCTGATTTTTGCCTCGGCATCCTGAAGGTAATTTTCCCCGAACAGAATCTGGTCGCATTGATGGGCTTCAGAGACCATCTCGACAGGCATCCGTTTCGAGACAGCAACGAGCTTGATTTCCTGGGGATCTCTCCCACAGCCTATGGCAGTTTCTCGAATAACAGAACGAATCTGCTCCAGATTGGTACAGATCATTGCTCGTCACCTTGACCAGGTAAGGAAAAAAGCTGTTGGGTATTACGCGAGGTTTGTCGAGCGACTTCGTCAATGGAAATGCCCCGCAACTCTGCCACCATAGCCGCAGTGTACAGGATATATTCAGGGCGATTGCGTTTGCCGCGAAAAGGCGCAGGAGTAAGAAAGGGACCGTCTGTTTCAAGTAGCATGCGATCCAAGGGAATCTCTTGGGCAACCTTTTGCAGTTCCAAGGCATTCTTAAAAGTGACGATGCCGGGTATAGAGATATATAAACCCAGATTAAGTACCTGACGGGCAAAGGCCATGTCCCCGGAAAAACAATGCATCACGCCGCCTGCCAGCAATGATCCTTGTTCCCTGATGATTTCTACGGTATCTTGATGGGCCTCGCGGTCATGGATAATAACCGGCAGCTCCAGTTCCTTAGCAAGTTCGAGTTGTCGCGAGAACTCCACGCGCTGGCGTTCCACCGGCGCGTATTGTTTGGCGTAGTCAAGGCCGATTTCTCCGTAGGCCACCACTTTGTTTGTGGTTGCCAGTTCCTTCAGCTGCTGGTAAACAGCATCATCACCTTCTTCCGCGCTATGCGGGTGGATACCCACAGAGGCGTAAACACCGGGATAGGTGTGAGCTAATGCCACAGCCCGTTGCGAGCTGGCAAGGTCAATGCCGATGGTAATGATTGTATGCACACGGCATTGCTCGGCGGAATCAATAATATCGTCAATGGCATCCTGACCGTTTTCCATGTCAAGATGACAATGTGAGTCGATCAGGCCGTACCCCGGTGAGAGGGCAGGCAGCGGTGTTCTTTTTTTCATTGGTCTGTAAAAAATGAGATAATATGAATTTTATTATGCAGTCATACCAGAAAGGAGGGAACAGGACAAGAAGCAAAGCATTGCCGGGCGGTTAAACGGGATAATTATTGACCGATGATTATTGACATCAGCAACATATTTTTTTAAACAGGGGCGATATATTCCGCAACCATCAGCGAAATTTCCCGTTTTTTCTGCGGATACTGACGAGGAGAGAAACAACGTACCTTAAAGATATAGATATGGAACAGTATATTCAGCAAGCAATTAAAGAACGACGCAGTATTCGTGAATTCAGTGAGAAACCGGTGGAGCGGGAGCTGCTTCATCAAATTATTTCCGCAGGTACCTGGGCTCCGTCCGGATTGAATAATCAGCCGTGGCGTTTTGTCACGATTCAGGATAAGGGCCTTTCTGCCCGCCTTGCCGCTCTGACCCATTACAGTCATATTGTCGAGGCTGCTCCGGTGCTTATTGCTGTTTACCTTGATCAGGAAAAGATGTATGATTCCGTCAAGGATCATCAGGCTGCAGGAGCATGTATCCAGAACATGCTGCTTGCCGCGCACGAGCTGGGGCTCGGTGCGGTTTGGCTCGGTCAGATTCTTAAAAATAAGCAGCAGGTCAATGACGTTCTGCAGCTCAGCGATCAATATGACCTTATGGCTATTGTAGCCTTAGGGTATCCGTCACACAGAAACCAGCAATCCCGACGATTACCGCTGGCAGATTTTATCTTACACGAATTTGGAGGAACCGCCCCATGAAAAAATGTCCGTCAATCAGTAGAATTCTGCTCTTCTTTCTGGTCGCTATTACCTTATTTTTGTCCGGCTGCATCAGCACAATTTTTCCCGGCATTGGCATGCAAGGCGCGGGTGTTGGTGATATGCTGCCTGCTGTGGGCGGGTTTGCTGATGATATCCAAGATATTATTGTCCCGGTTGAGATGGAATGGGACAGGAAGAGATCCATGGCTATCAAGACAGAATCCTTTCATGGTGGAATCTGGCATTACTCGGGCTTGGTGGAAACAGCCTCGTTGAAGGGGTATATGATTCGGGCTATGGAGGACACTAACTGGAAATTGGTTGGAGAGGCAGCCTCCGGTGATATTATGCTTGCCTTTGTTAAGCCGCATAAGACCTGTATGATGACCATCTCAGAGCATGATTTCCGCAACACCGGTCTTACTCTCTATGTTACCATTGATAAAACCGCTGCCGTCGGACTGAATCCCTTTGGAGAAGCCATTCCAACAAAGTAATCGACAAAGTAATTCTTCGATATCCCGAACTCCCTCCTCGAATAAACTCCCTCGTTTGAGGGAGTTTAACATCAGCCAGTAGAAAATTCGCTTTTTAAAATCAGATTTGAAAACATGCATGCGACTATGCTGGGACGAAAAATTCTTTTTGGTGTAACCGGCTCTGTTGCCGCTTTTAAAGCAGCTGGCTGGGTCAGTTCGCTTGTCAAAGAAGAGGCGCGAGTGACAGTCATGATGACGGAATCCGCCACTCGCTTTATTACTCCCCTTACCTTTGGCGCGCTTTCCGGCAACCAGGTCTACACAGATATGTTCAGTACCGAGGCAGAGGAGGTGATGGCCCACATCACCTTGTCCGGTGATGCTGACGCGATCCTGATCGCCCCGGCAACTGCCCAGACTCTTGCTCGGTTAGCGCACGGTATGGCCGACAACCTGCTTGCCGCAGCTGTTCTTGCCGCTGCTGCACCGGTGGTTGTCTGTCCCGCAATGAATGCCAAGATGCTTGCCCATCCGGCTACGCAACGCAATCTCGCCACCTTGCAGGAGCTGGGTTATATCATTGTGGAGCCGGAATGCGGTTCGTTGGCCTGCGGGGAAGTCGGCTCAGGACGTTTGGCGGAATGGGACCCGGTCCGCGAGGCCTTGCTGGCGCTTTTTGTTGAGCAGGATCTGGCTGGACAACAGGTGCTGATCACTGCGGGTCCAACCAGAGAAGCATTGGATCCAGCCCGCTATTTGAGCAATCGTTCCAGCGGAAAAATGGGCTATGCTTTAGCCCGAACAGCTAAGCGACGGGGAGCAGAGGTGACGCTGATTTCCGGTCCAACCGATCTTCCCGCTCCTCCTGGAGTAACTATGGTCTCGGTGCAGACAGCCGCAGAAATGGCGGAAGCAGTCAGAGAGCATGCTGATCATGCCAGTATAATTATTAAAGCGGCGGCTGTGGCTGATTTTAAACCGAAGAAGGTTGCTTCGCTGAAGATCAAGAAAGCAGGCGCTGATCTCCGGCTGGAGTTGGAGCCGAATCAGGATATTCTGGCCACTTTGGGCAGAGAGCGGAGGGCGGATCAGGTGTTGGTCGGATTTGCTGCAGAAAGCAATAACCATGAGGCTGAAGGACGGCGCAAGTTACAGGCCAAAAAGGCTGATTTGATAGTGGTCAACGATATTCTTGGAAAACAAAGCGGCTTTGATGTGGATACCAATCAGGTTACTCTGATCACTCGGGATGATACGGAGCAATTGGCTCTCCTGTCCAAGGTAGAAACCGCAAACTGTATCTGGAACAAAGTTATGGAGTTGGGGAAGGTGGGGAAAGGATGAATCTGAGTAGATCTGAGCAAAAGCGTAGGGTAAAACAGGTAGAAAAATTGGTCATAGAGTTGGTTGCTTTGCCCGCTGGCCTGTTGGGGACATTGCCTGTGGACGAGGAGGTTCAGCAGTTGCTTCAGGAAGTGTCTGGCCTGAAAGGCGGGTCGAGAAAGCGGCAGATCAAGTACATTACCAAGCGTCTTCGAGATACTTCGACTGAGGAACTCTATGCCTTTTTGGCAAAACGTAAGGGGACAGAGCTTCATAAGAAAAAGCAGTTCCATGAGTTGGAGTATCTCCGGGACATCTTGATTGAGGAGGCCATTGCAGCTCGGCGCGAGGCAAAGGCGGAGCATCTGGATTTGACAGAGGACTGGTCATCCGCTGTAGTGGAAGATATTGCTGTCGAGTTACCCTCTGTGGACCAGCATGAATTGCATCGGTTGGCCTTTTTCTTTGCTATGGGTCGGAACAGGCAGCATAGCCGTGAGATTTTTCGTCTCCTTCAAGCTGCTCAGGAGAAAGAGCTGATGGCGAGAAAGATGCAGCAAGGGAGTTTGTGAGTATGTTGGAATTATTTAATATGGTTACTAGCCGGGTGATCATTCGCTTATTTGCCCGTGGAGATACCGGAGATCCTGCAAGAGCATGGTTTCCAGGGTGGCATCGAGAAAGGGTTTCCGACAATCCACCTGCCCCATATGACCGTCGCGTTGATAGGCCATATAACGGCAGCCTCCGAAGCAGAGCGGCAGGTATTTGCATTTTTGGCATTTTTCTTCCCGTTGCCAGTGAAAGAGATGGTGGGACTCCTGGAAGTTTTCGGTAACACCCTGCCAGATATCGCCGATTTTATACTGTTCGTGCCCCACCCAGCAAATGCATTTATAGAGGCTGCCATCGTAATGAACGGTAAAGGCATCATCCATCTCAACGGCACAGGGTTCCGGGCCGAGTTCTCCGATGGGATAGCCCCTTTGTAATACCTCCTTACGAACATGGAGAGCAGCATCGCGTAGCCAAGGTTCGTTTATGGTGGCGCACCCTCCCACGAATTCATTGCTGGTAATTTTATCCTGAACCTGCATGACGATATTGAAGCTGACCCGGTCAATCTTGTCCGGGGTAATACCTTCCTGGGAAAGCAGGTCAAGGACAGTTGCAAAATTCTGGTATGTTGCACTGGTGTAGTTACCGCCCAGGCGAATGTTTGTTTTACTGCATACCTTTTTAAGGTTACCTGCAATAACATCAAAACTCTCGGCACCTGATTTGAATGGCCGGAACCGATTATGGTTCTCCGGTGGTCCGTCGAGAGTCACCTTTACACCGTCCAAGCCCCATGTATTCAGCTCATCCACTACTTGTTCTGTGAGCAGGGAACCATTGGAGATCAGATCAAAGGCAAATTCTGCTCCCCTTTCCTCAATAAAGGGTTTCAAACGCTCAGCCAGGTAGATAATCCTTTTTGTATAGAGGAGCGGTTCGCCACCGTAGATCTGTAAGATCAGCTTTTTCTTACCGGGCCTGAAACGCTTTTTGATAAAGGAGATGAGCTGATCTGCCGTCCGGTCATCCATTGTCTTCTTCCCCTTCTGTTTCCCCTCAAAACAGTAGCTGCAACCGAAGTTACATTCCATTCCCAGGATAAGTGCCAGGGTCAGGTTGGGGTTATGGCGGTTAATGTCCTCCATATATTGTGCAACTTCCCGGTGTTCCGCCTCCAAGTCTTCCACAAGAAAACCCATGTCGGTGAGAGGGGCAATATATTCATTTTCAGTATCTCCGTTTTGCAGGGCTGTAAAATCCTCTTCCGGTAACAGGACAAGCGCCCCGGTCTTGGTGGAAAAAAGAAGGACTTGATCGGGGATGGAGTGATGTCGATGGGCGGTGAGGTAGGGGGTGAAATACATCTATTTTTCCAAAGTAAATAAAAATCCCTGCCCGCAAGTGGCGGGGTATTTAAACCCAAGCTACGCAATAAAAAAAGGAGAGCTGAGGCTCTCCTTCCCTAAGTAAAAAACAATAGGTTAATGTTGTTACTTGGCAGCAGAGGGTACACCGGCGCAACAATCACCAGTGGTGGCAACTTTTTTGACATTTTTACCTTTCTTGAGAACGATCATCTTCTTTTTCATACTGATTTTCCTCCATATTAGAGTTTCATAATGTGATTTTTTCTACAAAAGAGAATTGTTAACTCTATCAAGAGAAAGACAAAAAAGTCAAGTTAAAATTTCACAGCAAGTCCCACCTCTAACCATCGTTCAGGGTTTGGATAGTCAATATCAAAGTATAGATTACTATTAAAAATATTATGCCCCTTCAGGTAAACTTCGCTGTTAAGGGGTAACGTCTCTAAATCCTTTGTAATTAAAAAATCCCAGATAAAGTTACCGTGATCGGGCTCTTCATTTTTAACTAGGTCACTCATCCAGTAATAATGTCCGGCAAGTTTTGTCCGTAAGCCATATGTAGTATTAAGGTACGAAAAAATGAGGTTACCGGTATAGGTATCATCGTCTTCACTGGTATTGGTGCCCGCTATCTTACTTTCCCCTGTGACATACGTGAAATTGCCAGTAAGGACCAAGCCATGATAAGCAGCGGTTTTTACCTCTATCTCAAAACCGTTGAGACGTATGGTGCCAGTATTGGTCCAAGGGATCACATCGTCATTCCAGGCATCTTCAATATTTTGGTGAAAGACACTTCCCTTGAGATGAAGAGAGGGAATACGACCGGTTTCAATTCCGGCCTGGTAGGTCCAGGTATTTTCCGGTTCAAGGTCGGGGGAATTGGTAGAGGCAGATAAATACGGAGCAGAAAAACCTTTGGCAATAGCGCCTCTGATAAGGGTGTCGTGGGTAAGCAGATAGGTAACGCCCAGGGAGGGGTTTACTGTTTCCTCTGAATTTGAATGGTAATCATAGCGCAGGCCGGGGGTAATGGAAAAACTCCCTTTGACGTAGGTGACATTACCGTATACGCCGTGTCGATTTTCTGTGACTGGGTCAGCCTCTGTTAAGGATGGTCCTTCAAAGAAGATTCCTGATCGGCTTGCATATTTCATTTCGCTGCGGCTTGACTCAAAACCGAGATTGGTAGCAAATGATTCTCTTGCCCAGGTGAGTCGACCGATAAAGGCGTTAACCTCATCTTTCCACTTCTCCCCAAAGACCAGGTCACCCAGGGGCCCACCCCGCCCACTGCCCAAGGAATTATAGTTGGTTGAAAATGTATTATCAAAATGTTGGCCTGAGAGATGCAGAGTGAGATCTTTTATTAATTCGGTATCAAAATAGAGTGTACCCCAAATGCTTTGATGGTCAATATCTTGATAGATATTAAGATCGCTAATTCCCCAGGCATCACCCCAGTTAAGATTTTTGTAAAAGGGGTCACTGTAGCCAGCTGTGAAGCTCAGGCGCGAACTGTGGGATAAATCAAGCTGCATCTTGCCGTAGAGGGAATTTCTTTCGGCGTAGCGGTCAAGACGCAGGCCGTCCGAATCAATATTGCCGCCATGGAGATAATAGCCCAGGGCATTCACTTTGCCTGCTGCATCGGCTGAAACATCACGACTGTTCCACTCGCCATAACTGACATTAACATTTCCGGTTGGTCTATTGTTTTTACTAACATCCTTGGTGATGATATTGATCACGCCACCAAGGGCAGAGCCCCAGGTGGAGGAGGCGGCCCCCTTGATGATTTCAATGCGTTTGATAATTCCCAGGGGAATAAAATTGGTTAAAGCATAACCGCTTGAGTTTTGGTTCAGACGCACTCCATCAAGGAGTAGCAATGCATGGTGTCGTTCAGATCCTAAAAGGCGAAGAGCTGAGTCTCCAAGGAAATCCTGACCAAAATGATTGATAAACACTCCTGACTGCCGGTTGAGAACCTCTGCCAGGGTATGGGCATGCATGGCCTCAATTTCTTTGGCGGTGACGATGGTTACATTTTCCGCCACCTGGATGATGGGTTTAGGAGAGCGGGTAGCCGTTTCAACCAGCTCCTCTTCGTCAAAATACAGGTTTAGGAGTTTTTCTTCCTGATGCGTGGTATTACTAGCCAGAGCAGGTGGGGCTGCTAGAAAGGTTGTGAGGAGCAACAAAGCAGCGAGCAGGTTATCACTTTTCATCAGTAGATCGGATTTTGTACAACGCCATTATTTTTGAGAAGGGTGAATTTGAAAAAAAATATTACTCGAATCTACCCAATATATCTTTTAATATTTTCCTAAGGAATATTTTTCTGCAAACCCTGGCGGAAATTTGTTTACAAAACTATTGGTATATTTGTTACGTTCCGACAGTAAAAGCCTCTTTTCGCGAGAGAACACACCATTTTTTTTACTTTATGAATAAGTATCTCCTTCTTATCATTATTTCATTTTTTAGCCTGACGGATAGGGCCTTTGGCTATGAGATAGTGGTACTGAAGAGCAGTACGAGCAAAATTAACCAGCAACTTCAAGATATCTTTATTGATGAACTTGATAAGCGTAGTCCTCAGTGTGGTCTAAAATCCATACAACCAAACCAGATGACGGAAGTCGTCATTACCAGGGAAAATGAAGGGGGCAGCGCAAATACAATACAAAGCATTGACCCTGATTTGATCCTTGCCCTTGGTGCTAAAGCACTGGAAGTGGCACTCTTGGTCCCAGATATTCCCGTTGTTCATCTACTGGTCGTTCATCCGGTAATAATTACTGACAAAACAAGGCCAGTAACCGGAGTGAGTCTGTCCGTGCCGCCAAAAGTGCAATTGGACGAAATGAAAAGCTATTTTCCTGAAGTAAAGCGGGTTGGACTTGTCTATGACCCAAAGCGAAGCCGCAAATTTATAGAGCAGTTGGACTCGATCAGACCTGATTTAGAATTTATCGCTCTGGCTACTGAAAATATAGCTGAAGTTTCTGAGTTAATCCATTCTTTACGTGGAAAGGTGGATCTTCTCTGGATGCTGCCTGATCTCACGGCTACCAATGAGATAACTATTCAGAGTTATGTTCTTTTTTCGATCAGGAATAAAATTCCGCTGCTTACTTTTTCTAAAAAACTCCTTAAGCATGGAGCTACAATCGCCGTAACATTTGATACAGATGAGATGGCCAAGCAGGCTGCAGCTTTGGCTATGGATATGCTGTTTCATCCTGTCGGGACCGAGCAGACAGCTCTTGTTGACCCTCTGGTCAAAACCATTATCAATCATACAATGACGGCAAAGTTAGGCATATCCATCGCAGACAGGGGGGAGGCAGATGAATAACACCTTTCTTGCTTTGCCGAAGAGCTTGAGCGCCAAGATATTTCTTTTCCTGATTGTGACCATGGTGTGTATGGCAGCGTTATTTGATGTTGTTTTGATCAGTATACAAAAAAAGACATATAAGTCTTCCCACGATGCCCACGGGGCTACCCTTATACGGCTGCTTGCCCATTCAATCAGGCTTGCTGTTTTCACTGAAGATGAAGATGAAATGCGTGCTCCAGTGTCGGGACTGCTGCTGCAGGATGATGTGATTGAGGTGATTATTTGGAATGAAGACTGGGAGGTGCTGCTGCAAAAAACGAAAGATCCGGTCGGAAGATTACGCATTATTGGAAAACCCAGGGAAATGGCAACGGTTCTCAGCCAACATGACAAGAGTGGCCATCAGAGCTTGGAAACAGAGGATAGTTTTATACTATGGGGACAGATTTTTTTGAATGCAACGTCAAGCCAGGAAGAAAATTGGTATTTTGATGAAGAAAAGAATAATTCAGAAAAAGAGGTTGTTGGCTATGCAGCAGTTGTTCTTTCCAAAGCGTTCTTTGAAAAAGGTGTGCGCAATATCTTTGTTCAAACAGGTTTCTCTGTCCTGATCTTTCTCTTTGTCAGTATATTGATAACATTTCTCATTATACAGAATGTGACGGAACCATTGCGGAAATTGGTGCTGACAATAAGGAGACGGGAAGGAAAAACTGAACAGCCTAGCGATCTAAAGGTGCTGACCGAAACCTATGCCAGCATGGTAGATGATCTTGAAAGGTCATTCCAGACCATTAGTGAATTAAATGAAGGGCTTGAAGGAAAGGTGAAACACCGAACACTCCAGCTCACCAAGGCAAATGATGAGCTCTATCAGAGACAAAAAAAACTTAAGAACAGCAATACGCATCTTGTCGAGGCTCTCAGGCGATTAAAAGAAACCCAGCAGCAACTTATCCAGAAAGAAAAGCTTGCCGCCATGGGCCAGCTTGTAGCTGGAGTGGCACATGAGCTTAATAATACCGTTAATTTTATCTCCGGGGCTCTGCCTTCTTTGCATCGCTCTTTAGATGAGATGAAAGAGGTTTTTGCCGGATATAAAGAAGTTGAAAAAGCAAGAGGAGCCAATGTGCTGGATGAAAAATTTGAGGAAGTAAGGGGCGTAAAAGAAAAACGTTCTTATGAGGAGCTTTTTCTCACCATCGATCAACTCATGGAAAGTATAGAAGAAGGAACCACGCGTACCACTCGTATCGTTCGTGATCTTAAAATTTTTTCACGGGAAGATGTAGAAAAAATAATCCCGTTTGACGTGCATATAGTCATTGATTCCACGATCAATTATGTTGATAAGCAATTTTTGAAAAATATAACCATTCGTCGTGACTATGGCTCTCTTCCCCTTGTTCATTGTCTGCCGGGACGAATGGGCCAAGTGTTTTTAAATATCATGAATAATGGTATCCAGGCTATGGATGGGACTGGACAATTGACTATCAAAACAGAGCATAGAAATGAATATGTTCATATCATTTTTTCAGACACTGGCTGCGGTATCCATGCGCATGACCTGCCAAAGATTTTCGATCCTTTTTTTACCAACAAAGAAGTTGGCAAGGGAACGGGTCTAGGGCTTGGTATATCATATTCAATTATCAGGCAGCATGGTGGAGATATCAAAGTGCGGAGTGGTGTTTGTAAGGTGTCGGTATTTAAAATTATTTTGCCGGTAAGCCCCATAGAAGTATCTCAAGATAGGGTGTTATCAGGAGAAGCGTTTTGACAAAATTAAAGCTGCTGTATGTTGATGATGAAAGGGTTAATTTAACTAATTTTACAATTGCTTTTAGAGCAAAATATCATATATATACAGCAAGCTCTGGACAGGAAGCGCTCGAAATCTTTAAGGATAATGATGGTATTGCGATTGTTATTACTGACCAGCGTATGCCCGGCATGACAGGCGTTGAGTTGCTTCAACATATTAAAAAACAGAATAAGGATGTAATTCGGATTATCTTAACGGCCTATACGGAAGTTACTGACATAATTGATGCAATCAATAAGGGCCATATCTACCAGTATATCGTCAAACCTTGGGTTGAAAACGACTTGCTGCAAGTTCTTGATAAGGCAAGCGAAAATTTTTTGCTTGTCCTTGAAAACAAGCGACTTGTTAAAGAGCTTGAAGAAGATATTAGTGAACGTAAGAGGATGGAAGATGAGTTGAGAGCATTATACAAAGAGTTACAGCGGCTTTCTGTCAGGCTTATTGACGCCCAGGAAAATGAACGAAAACGTATTTCTATGGAGCTTCATGATGGTATTGGTCAAAATTTGATAGCATTGAAATTACAGTTCAACAATTTTTGCTTTCAGCTTGAGTCGAGTGATAAGGAGAAGACGCAGGAAGCAGCTACTATTATCAGTAGTACTTTGCAAAAAACGCTGGAAAGCACCAGGAGTATCTGTCAAAATCTCTGGCCAGTTGTGATCGAAAAGTTTGGCTTTGATTTGGCCCTTAAGGAATTCTTGGATAACTTCAGTCGAGATTACGGTATAGAAATCGTTTTAGGTAGCATTCATGTTCAGAAATACTTTTCAAAACACGATCAGCATCAAATTTATCGAATATTACAGGAAATTTTAAACAATATCGGAAAACATTCTGGTACGAAAAAGGTCAATTTTAACACTGTCAACAGGGCGGATTCTCTGTGTATTGAAATCACCGACTTTGGTTGCGGCTTTGACCTGCCAAACGTGGCTGGCAGTCAGCAAGAAAAAGGCTGTCTGGGATTAAATACCATACGAGAAAGAGTCACTATTCTCGGCGGCACCATCGATATTCAGAGTTTTATAGAAAAAGGAACACGCTTCACCTTGTTACTGCCGCATTCTAGAGAAAAACAGGGGCGCACCAAATAACGTTCTATTTGTTCAGTAATCAGGAAAAATGGAAAACAAGGTGATGAGGTCAACATACTGAAAATACTTTCATCGGAAAGAGGGCTGTGTTAATCTGACGGTATCCTTTTAAAAATTTTTCACAAAAACACCATGCATACAATCGTTGAGCAGGTCACCCACCGAATCATTGAGCGCAGTCGAAGAAGCCGCACGGCCTATGTAGAGCAGATGGAAGAGGCTGTCGAGAAAATTCAAAAAAGTCCTTTCCGGAAGCAGCTGCCCAGCAGCAACCTTGCCCATGATCTGGCAGGCTGCCCGTCTTGTCGCACAACCCTGCTTGATGATAAGACACCCAACATCGGGATCATCTCTTCGTATAACGATGTGGTTTCGGCCCACCAGCCCTTGGGGGGCTATCCGGACCTGATCAAGGAGGCTGTGGCCGAAGCAGGGGGCAATGCCCAGGTTGCTGGCGGTGTGCCTGCCATGTGCGACGGTGTCACCCAGGGTGAACCGGGCATGGATCTGAGCCTGATGAGTCGGGATGTGATCGCCCTGTCCACAGTGATTGCCCTGTCGCATAACGTCTTTGACGGCGCTCTGCTTCTGGGCGTCTGTGATAAGATCATGCCCGGCCTGCTCATGGGCGGGCTGCAATACGGCCATCTGCCTATGATCTTGGTGCCGGGCGGTCCGATGCGATCCGGTATCGGTAATCGGGAAAAGAATCAGGTGCGGGAACGCTTTGCTAAAGGGGAGGTCGGGCAGGAAGAGCTGTTGGCCTCGGAATGTCGGGCCTATCACAGTCCCGGCACCTGTACCTTTTATGGTACGGCCAATTCTAACCAGCTGATCGCGGAGATGCTCGGGCTCCATTTGCCCGGAGCCTCCTTTGTTAATGCCGAGACCGAGCTGCGTACTGCCTTGACAAAGGCCGCAGCGGTGCAGATTACCGGTATGACACATCTGGATACTGACAGTGGCGGATATACCCCGCTGGGACGAGTTATCAGCGAGAAATCTGTGGTTAATGCTATGGTCGGCCTGTTGGCAACTGGTGGTTCCACCAACGAGACCATGCATTTGGTGGCGATCGCCAAGGCCGCCGGGATTCAGATCAACTGGGATGATTTTGCTGAGCTTTCTGACATTGTGCCCCTGCTTGTTCGAATCTATCCCAACGGCTCAGGAGATATTAACTCTTTTCAGCAGGCAGGCGGCATGTCTCTGCTGATTCGGGAGCTCCTTGAGGGTGGGCTGGTCCACGAAGATGTGCAGACCGTGGCTGGCCCCGGTTTGAGCAGATATCTGGAGCAGCCAGTGCTGGAAAAGGGGAGGGTGGTTTGGCAGGCCGGACCGGAACAGAGCGGTGATCCGAAAATCATTGCTCCGCTGACGAAGCCTTTTGCCGAGATCAGCGGGATCAAACTGCTGACCGGTAATTTAGGGAGGGCAATTATGAAGATTTCCGCCTTAGCTGATGGAGAGGACACCTTGGTTGAGGCCCCGGCTCTGGTTTTTCATAACCAGCAGGAGGTGGAACAGGCCTTTCAGGCGGGTCAGCTTAAGCGGGATCTAGTGGCGGTGCTTCGTTTTCAAGGACCAAGGGCCAGCGGTATGCCTGAGCTGCATAAGTTGATTACTTGGCTGGCAATCAGTATGGAGCAGGGCTACAAGATCGGGCTGGTCACGGACGGACGGCTTTCCGGAGCCTCGGGCAAGGTGCCCTTTGCTATCCACTGCACTCCGGAGGCCGCAGTAGGCGGTTTACTGGCCAAGGTGAAGGATGGTGATTTCATCTGCATGGATGCCCGCAATAATCTGCTGGAACTCAAGGTTTCTGAGAAAGAATTGGCTCAGCGTGAGGCTGTGGAGTTGAAGACCCGTTATGCGGCTCAGGGACATCAGCTCTTTAATGTCCTGCGCGGAGCCCTGTCCGGTGCCGAGGAAGGGGCTAGCGCGATTTTGCAGGGGTAAGGAATTCAACAAAAAATACCTTACCCTTTATGCCGGGTGCTGTAGGGGCGGACCTATGTGTCCGCCCTCAATTATCCTGTCCGGTTTTTCGGGCAGACACATAGGTCTGCCCCTATAATTCTGGATCTGAAAGAGAATATTATTTTTCAAAATCAGGATGTTGATGAAGAGGAGGAGTACATGACAGAAAAAAAAGGCATATCCGCCTTGGATGTTCTCGAAAGCGGGCCGGTTATCCCGGTGATTGTGATCAGCAATCCCGATCACGCTGTTCCTCTGGCTCAGGCCCTGTTGGCAGGGGGAATCAAGGTGCTGGAAATAACCTTGCGCAGCGACGTAGCCCTTGAGTCTATCCGCCGGATAAGCTCGGAGGTTCCCGATGCCTTGGTCGGAGCGGGAACCGTGCTTTCAGGCCGGGATCTGCAGGCTGTGGCAGAGGCTGGGGGGCGTTTCGCCATCAGTCCCGGCCTGACCCCCAATCTTTTGGCCGCTGCCCGTCAAGAATCCATCCCTCTGCTTCCAGGGGTGGCAAGCGCCTCTGAGTTGATGCTGGCCCTAGAAGCAGGATTGACCGAGTTGAAGTTTTTTCCTGCCCAGGCAGCGGGCGGAGTGGAGATGCTGCGATCCTTTCATGGCCCTTTCCCCCAGGTGACCTTCTGTCCCACCGGTGGGATTACGCTGCAAAACTACAGAGAATATCTTGCCCTCAAAAATGTAGCCTGTGTCGGCGGCTCCTGGTTGGTCCCATCGGAGAAGGTTGCCCAAGGGGATTGGCCTGCCATAACCCAACTGACTCAAGAGGCGGTAGCCGGGGCGTCTCCCTCTCTTTGAAAAAGGGTAATTTTATTTGCGGAACAGGCGGGAGGAGCTGCACTTCTCTCCGTCAACAGAGACAAACCTTTTTTCCGGCAGGATCAGGGCAGTGAGCTTGCCTCCGTAGACTGCGCCGGTATCAATCCCTATTTTATTTTCCTGAACAAGCGGTTCCCGAAAAACCGTGTGACCGAAGATGACCGGCTTAGTGAATTTATACGGGGTGCGGATGAATTCATCTCTGGCCCAAAGGCAGTAGCTGCTCACCTGACGGGTGAGATGTACCCCCGGCTCAATACCGGCATGGGCATAAATTCCGTGCTCATCTTCCCAAAGGAGCGGTAGTTCTCGAAAGAAGTTCATATGCTCTTCCGGAAAGAGTTTTTCCGCTTTTTCCGCCTTTGCTTTTGGTTTGATTCCGTAGCTAATCAAGGTCTCTTTGCCACCGGCTCGTATGAAGGTACCGTCATCATAACCTCTCAGGTAGTTGAGCAGCATGATCTCGTGATTCCCTAAGAGGGTGATCACGTTTCGATGTTTTTTCTTGAAATTAAGAATATAATCGACAACTTTTTTTGACTCAGATCCCCGGTCGATATAATCACCGAGAAAGACAAAGGTGTCTGCTTCCTTCTCAACCAGCTTTAAGAGTTTTTGTAGCGACTTCAGACATCCGTGGATATCACCAATAATGCAGGTTTTTGATAGAACTGTCATATTGTGTGCGTAAAAAGAATGATTGTATGATGAATAGTCGTTAGAGATCCCCCAAGAAAAATCTATTTTGATACAGTACCCTGTATGCAGAAAATGCATAGGAAAAGTATAGAGGAGTACGGCATAACGTATTTCTTGTTTTTTGGGTACCCAGTTTTTCGCAACCTTCTTATTTGATTGAAAATATTCTTATTATTATGTCTCGTGGCGACAAGTAAAGACGATATATTAACAATAGGATACGATATCTGCACCATTCTTTTCAAATGAAATGATCAGATTGAATTCAGTAGCTCATGCGAAACCTGTCTTGGTATATAGTATATCTGGTCGAACTTCTTTCGATAACCTCATGAATGACTGCTTTAATCGTTGTCCGTTTCACATTCTCAAGCATCCTGATCATCACATCTCCAGTTGTTTATCCTCATGCTAACTGATGAAAACAACTGGAAACCCGTTATGAGCCTATCGAATACAGTACAATCTCGTTACATGAAAACATTCTCCGCAACAGTCCTTCAGCTTCTTCTACTGCTGCTTGTCGCAGCAACAGCGATGACAACATATGCCCATAGTAGCGCTCGCCTCTCCTTTGAGCATATCAGTACGAAGGAGGGACTGCCTCACCAGAATGTCCACACCATTCTGCAGGACAAAACAGGATTTCTCTGGTTCGGAACCGAGGACGGTCTGGTCAGGTATGATGGAATGACTATGACGACTTATTTGTTTGAGCACCATAATCCGAAGAGTCTGAGCAGCAATACTGTCGCTTTTATGTACGAGGATCAGAACGGTTATTTATGGATCAGCACCCTTGCTGGCGGATTGAATAAATTTGATCCTCAGAGTGAAACATTTATCCGTTATCAGTATGAAGAAGGTAATCCAAACAGCCTGAGCAATAATAACTTTGCTCGCGGCGCCTGCGTAATAGCGGAAGACAGCCTCGGGATGTTGTGGATAGGGACATATGGCGGGGGGCTTAATAAGTTCGATCCCAAGACCGAAATATTTACCCGTTATCAGCATGAAAAAGATAATCCCGACAGCCTGAGTAACGACCATATTCTTTCTGTTCTTCCGCTCCGGTCGCCGGAAGGAAAAGAAGTTATATGGATCGGCACCAACGGAGGCGGGCTGAATAAATTTGATCCGGATGCGGAAACCTTTATCCATTATCGCCGGAACAGGGGTGCAGCAGACAGTTTGAGGGCTGATACCGTCTCCGTGATCTCTGCAGCTCAGGAACGAACAGGCAGGCCTACTGTGCTCTGGTTAGGTACGGACAGCGGGCTCAACAGGTTCGATCTGCATACGGAGACCTTTGTTCCTTATCGCCATGATTCGAACAACCCAGCCAGTCTGAGTCACGATGAAATTTCTTTTATCCTTCCTGGTTATATCAAGAACAGTCTAGATTTTTTGTGGATCGGCACAAAAGGCGGAGGACTCAATCGTTTTGATATTGCGACCGGGGCCTTTATTCGGTACCAAGCGGATGAGGAAGACCCGAGCAGCTTAGGGAATGATTCGCTTTTTTCGATGATTCAGGACAGTGCCGGTACATTATGGATTGGCACCTTCGGAGGTGGGGTCAGCCGATGTGATCTCTGGCGATATAAATTTCAACTGATCCGAAACGGTATAAGTCATCCTGCGGTTACCGGTATTGTTCGGGAGGAATCCGGCGGTACGCTTTGGCTGACCACATTGGGCGGCGGTTTAAATAAGTATGATTCAACAACGGGCCGTGTCACCTCTTTCCGGCACGATCTGGATAATCCGAACAGTTTGGGCAGCGACAATGCCTTTGTGCTGCATCGGGACAGGAAGGGGATACTGTGGATCGGCACGTATGGCGGCGGTTTGAACCGATTTGATCCTGTCAAAGAAAGGTTTACCCGTTACAAACATGTCCCGGGTGATACAGACAGCTTGCTGAACAACGAAGTCGTTGACATCTTTGAAGACAGCGGCGGTATGCTGTGGATCGGCACAAACAACGGTCTCTGTCAATTTGATCCGACAACTGAAACGTTTAAACATTATCAGAACGATCCCCATGATCGGAACAGCCTGAGCCATAACGAAATCTGGTCAATCTTTGAAGACAGCACAGGGGTCCTGTGGATCAGCACCAACAAAGGACTGGAACATTTTGACAGGAGGAACGAGACCTTCATCCATTATCGTCACGATGAAAATGATCCCTGCAGCCTGAGTCATAATATCGTCACCAATATGTATGAAGACCGTGCCGGAACGCTGTGGATGAGTACGTTTGACGGTTTAAATCAGTATGACCGTTCCGACGGCTGTTTTACCGCTTACCGAAAAGGACTGCCTAAAAGTCGCATCAACAGTGTGCTGGGAGATAAACAGGGCAGGCTGTGGCTGGGAACCACCAAAGGTCTTTCCCGATTTGATCCTCAAACCGAAACATTTAGAAACTATGATTCTGCGGACGGGCTTCAGGGCGACGTATTTTTTTATAATTCATTTGCCGAAGATAAAGACGGTACATTGTTTTTTGGCGGTCCGGGCGGTCTCAATATCTTTCATCCTGATCAGATAATAGATAATCCTTATGTCCCGCCTGTTGTTTTCACCCATTTTTATACTGCTAATCACCCCCTCAGTATCGGCGGCGACTCCCCTCTGCAAAAACATATCAACTTTACTGAAGAAATTGTTCTGGATTCTGCGGAGAAAGTTTTTTCCTTTGAGTTTGCGGCGCTCAACTACACCAATGCCGAAAAAAATCAGTATGCTTACAGGATGGAAGGGTTTGACCGGGATTGGATCAGGACGGGCGCAACTCGTCGGGTTGCCACCTATACCAATCTGGATCCCGGCCGTTATACCTTTCGGGTGAAAGGCTCCAATAATGACGGTGTGTGGAACGAAGAAGGAACGTCTGTTCAAATCATTATCCTGCCGCCTTGGTGGGAGACGCTATGGTTTAGAAGTATCCTGTTGATATTCGTCATCAGTCTCCTGTGGATGAGTTATTTCTGGCGGATAAGAATGATCAAGCAACGCAGCCGTGAACTCGAAATTCAGGTAAAAAAGAGAACAGGTGAATTACGTGAAAGTCAGCGGGCAATGCAAACCTTAATCGGCAATTTGCCGGGGATCGCCTATCGTTGTCGTAATGATCGAAATTGGACCATGGAATTTATCAGTGACGGCTGTCTTGCTTTGACAGGTTATGCGGCAGCCGATTTTATGGGTGATGAGGCGATCAGCTTCACGGATATCACCCATGCCGATGATCGTGAAGATTTATGGCAAACTGTGCAGGAGGCTGTACAGGAGAAACGGACTTTTGCATTTGTTTATCGTATTACCACAAGAACCGGTCAGATGAAATGGCTCTGGGAACAGGGGGAAGGGGTGTTTGACCTGGATGGCGGGCTGGTTGCGATTGAGGGGCTGATTAATGATATACCGGATCAGAAACAGGCAGAAACAGCCCTGCAGCAGGCTAAAGAGGATGCCGAAGCCGCCAACAGGGCCAAAAGCACCTTTTTAGCCAATATGAGCCACGAATTACGAACACCGCTCAACGCAATTCTCGGTTATGCGCAGATACTGCAACGCAGCAGAGAGCTTGACAACGGGCTCCGACACAGGGTTGGCATCATCCGGAGCAGCGGGAATCATCTCCTGACCCTGATTAATGATATCCTGGATTTGTCAAAGGTTGAAGCCGGAAAAATGGAACTCCTGCCGACCGCCGTTCATGTCCCCTCCTTTCTGGAAAGCGTGGCTGGCATTATCCGTGCCCGTGCCGAGGAGAAATCCCTTGCATTCGGCATTGAATCGCATGGACTTCCTGATGGCATTCAGGCTGATGAGGTGCGGTTACGCCAAGTTCTGCTGAATCTGTTAGGAAATGCCGTTAAATTCACTGAAAAGGGCGAAGTGCGGTTGAGGGTCGCAGGTGAAAAAACAGCGGCGAACAGGGCGAATAAGGCGGCAGCTGCGGCAGTGTCTGGACAGGCGCAGGAGATAATGCTACACTTTGAGATCAAGGATACCGGTGTCGGCATCCGATCGGATGAACTGGATCGTATCTTCCGACCCTTTGAACAAGTCGGCGATATCAGAGGACGGGCCCAGGGAACCGGCCTTGGGTTAAGCATTACGCAACAAATGGTGCGTATGATGGGTGGAATATTGCAGGTTGACAGTACGCTGGGACAGGGGAGCACTTTCCGGTTTAAGATCGCCTTCCCGATTGTTGCGGCGGAACCCGAAGAGTTGCGGCGGGATCAGGAGATTATCGGCTATTCAGGTCCGCGCCGCAAGGTGCTGGCAGCAGATGACAATCCAGAAAATCGCATGGTACTGTTTGATATGTTGGAGCCGATCGGATTTGAGGTTATCCTGGCTGAGAACGGACAGGAGGCCCTGGCCAAAGCTGTTGAGCACCGGCCTGACCTGATTCTGACGGATCTGGTGATGCCGGTGATGGGCGGTTTTGAGGCTGTGCAGGCGATTCGCCGGGAACCGGGCCTGACTGAGGTGCCGATCATTGCGGTGTCGGCCAGTACCTTTGACGCGGATCAGAGCACGAGCCTGTCGATCGGCTGTAATGCATTTCTTGCTAAACCTGTTCAGGAGGCGGAACTGTATGCTCTGCTGGCATCCTGCCTGTATCTATCCTGGACCTATGCGGAACCGAGATCGAATAATGTCTCGGAACAGAGAGCGAAGGAGGAGCCGCTGCTTCCTCCTCCGCCGGAAGAACTGGCTGTCCTGCATGAAATGGCCTTGGTCGGAGTGATGAGCGATATTACGGAACGCGCGGCGCATATCGCATCACTGGGAGCGCAATATCGTCCGTTTGCCGAGGCTGTGCAGGAATTGGCGCAGGGTTTTGCGGAACGGGAAATTTTGGCCCTTGTGGAACATTATATACGGGATAACGGTGACCGACGATGACGGACAGAGAACACAATAAACCCGTCTCGACAATACTGGTTGTAGATGACGACCCGGCCGGTATGGGAGTGATTGTGGAATTCCTACAGACGCGAGATTTTCGGGTCGCTGTTTCTAGAGACGGGGAAAGCGGACTGAAACGGGCTGACTATCTGCGTCCCGACCTGATCCTGCTGGATGTCAATATGCCGGGCATTGACGGATTTGAAACATGCCGTCGCCTGAAAAAAAATAAACATACCCATGATATCCCTGTAATTTTTCTGACCGCTTTTTCTGATACTGTGAATAAGGTCAAGGGCTTTGAGGTCGGCGGAGTCGACTACATCACCAAACCCTTTCAGGTTGAAGAGGCGTTCGCCCGCATTGAAACGCAGATGAATATGCGCAAGCTTCAGAGGCGGCTGCAGGAAGCCAGTCAGGCCAAAAGTAGTTTTCTCGCCAATATGAGCCATGAGATCCGTACCCCGATGAATGCTGTTATCGGCTTTACTGATCTCTGCCTGCAAACTGACTTGGACGCACAGCAACGGACTTACCTGAGCATGGTGCGTGATTCCGCCGGATCATTGCTGAGGCTGATCAACGATCTTCTTGATTTTTCTAAAATTGAAGCGGGAAAGTTGGACATGGAAAATATTCCTTTTGAACTGTCGGCACTGTTCAGGCAGGTTCATTCCCAACAGAACACAATGGCGCATGACAAGGGGTTGGCCTTACGGTACTGTGTTGCGCCCGACATACCCTCCCGCTTAAAAGGCGATCCTTTGCGTCTGCAGCAGATTCTGCGCAATCTGATCAGTAATGCGATTAAATTCAGCGAAAACGGAGAAGTCAGCACCTGTGCCGAGCTGCGGACACAATGCGACAGGCGGGTTGAAGTTGCCTTTGCCGTGTCTGACAACGGAATTGGCATCACCGCGAAACAGCAGGAAAATCTGTTCAGTCCTTTCAATCAGGCGGATGCGTCCATCACCCGTAAATACGGCGGCACCGGTCTGGGACTGGCGATTTGCAGGCAGCTGGCGGAATTAATGGGCGGAGCAATAGAGGTTGAGAGTGCACCGAACCAAGGCAGCACGTTCAGGTTCACGGCCTGCTTTGAACGGGTCATCGAGGAAAAAAGCGCATTAAAATCAGAATGCAAGCTGGGTGCATCGTCTTGCGGGCACCAGCAGGCACTGCGGGGGGCGCATATTCTGCTGGCGGAAGATAACCGTATGAATCAGTTCCTGGCCGTAAAAATCTTGGAAAAGGCGGGTATGCGTGTCAGTGTTGTCGACAACGGCAAAGAAGCATTGGACAGGCTGGCTGAACAGGATAGCGATTTTGCCGCAGTGCTTATGGATATTCATATGCCGGAAATGGACGGCTATGAGGCTGTTCGTCGCATCCGGGATAATCCGCAGTATGCGGACTTGCCCGTGATTGCGGTGAGCGCGGATGCGTTGGAGAGCGACAGGGAAAAATGCCGTGCTGCTGGAATGAATGATTATGTCGTTAAGCCGATTGACACTGAACTGCTGTTTGCCGCGTTGTGCCGATGGATCAAGCCGGACCAATGTCTTTCAGTTTCGCTCTCTGCTGAAAGCGGATCAATATCTGACAGCGCATTGCCAGACGCCCTTCCGGGTATCGACCTTGCTGCCGGGCTTGATCGGATTTGCGGAGACTGGGGTACATATAAACAATTACTGTTGAGTTTTAGTCGGGAATACGCTGATTTTTATCGGGAAATACGCGAGGCGTTAGAAGGCGGTGAACCGAAGGCCGTACAGTTTCAGTTGCATGAGATAAAAGGAGTTTCCGGCAATCTTTCCATGGAGAGCCTGTTCAGTGCGGTGAAAGCATTGGAAGCAGCGATCCAGCAGAGGGAAAAGGAAAATTTTACTGATTTGCTTGAAAAAATGGAACACTGCCTGAATGAAGTTTTGCAATCCATTGCTCGGATAGACCGTTAAAAAATATTCGTCACTCCGGCGATAATGAAACCTGCTGACAATGCACAATAAATATTATCAAATGAAGAGCATTATTTTTATATCCTTATTCTTGTTGGCATTTTTTTTACAGGTGCCGGAAAATATACAATCAACGCATTTTAATAAAGAAGTATGTAATAAAAAAGCATTGTCATTTTCAAGGGATGCTTATGCCCAGGAAAAACGGAAAAATGCAACAGATGAGCGTGGCAGTTTCAACCCATCAGCAATATGTTTACTGCCTGCTGATATTTCCGAGCAAGTAACTCCTCGGAATTTTTCTTCCTTTAAAGAATGGCTTTCTTTCTTTAAAAAAGAAGCAAAGAAAAAAGGTATCTCGCGCAATGCTGTTCATGCCGCTTTTAAAAATGTGCATTTGGTCGACAAGGTTGTTCAACTTGATAGGAAACAAAAAGAATATTCTCTCTCTTTTACAAATTATATCAATAACTCAATCTCTATCTCCAGGATTAAACGCGGAGAAAGAAAAATGAAAGAGAATGCAAAAATATTACAAAGGATTCAAGATAAATATGGTATTTCTCCTGAAATTTTAGTTGCCTTATGGGGCCTGGAAAGTGATTTTGGTGGTTTTACCGGGAATTTCTCTACTGTCAATACCTTGGCAACCTTGGCCTATGAAGGAAGGCGACGTGGTTTTTTTACCAATGAGTTGTTTTGCGCACTGGCCATGCTTGATTCCGGCAACATAACTGTTCAAGAAATGACAGGTTCTTGGGCAGGGGCAATGGGCCAACCTCAGTTTATGCCCTCAACTTTTTACCATTACGCTGTAGACGGGAATGGAGACGGGAAAAAAGACCTTTGGAAGAACACAAATGACGTTCTGTCATCAGCTGCACATTATTTATCGCAATCACAGTGGAAAACAGGAGAAAAATGGGGAGTAGAAGTAATTCTACCCAAAAGTTTTGATCCCTATGAGGCTCAATTATCTGTAGAAAAGACCCTGCAACAGTGGAAGTTATTGGGGGTGAAAAAGTCTAACGGAAAAGAACTGAGAGGTACAACGCTCAAAGGCTCAATTCTTTTACCTTCCGGTCTTTCCGGCCCGGCCTTTCTTGTCTTCCATAACTTTCGAGTTATCAGAGAGTGGAACAAATCCGTGAATTATGCTTTGGCGGTGGGGCACCTTTCCGACAGAATTGCCGGAAGTGCTCCTTTAGTCGGGCTGAATAAACAGAGAGATAAAAATTTATCTCGTCAAGATGCGTTACTGATACAGAAAATACTTTCATCCTTGGGATATTACAAAGATACAATTGACGGTATGGTAGGGCTGAAATCCAGAGAAGCAATCCGTGAATATCAAAAAGATAGAGGGGTTCCTGCCGATGGATATCCATCTGATGATCTGATTATACAATTGAAAAAGGAACGCCTGTGATATGTTGATACGTATTTGTTTTTTGAGGAAATGTATACCATGACTACCTCCTTTGTCCATCTCCACGTCCATACCCAGTACTCCATGCTCGACGGGGCCATCCGTCTCGGCGATCTGATTGCTAAAACCCAGTCCTACGGCATGAACGCTGTGGCGGTCACCGACCACGGGGCCATGTACGGTGCCTTGGAGTTTTATACCAAGGCCAATAAGGCCGGGATCAAGCCCCTGGTCGGCTGCGAGTTCTATATCTCAGAGACTGATCATCTTGTCCACGACAAGAGCGCAGGCCATAATTTTCATATTGTGCTCCTGGCCATGAACGAGACCGGCTATCGTAACCTGATGAAGCTGGCCTCTATCGCCCAGACTGCGGGGTTTTATTACAGGCCCCGCATCGACCGCAAGCTGCTCTTTGCCCATCAGGAGGGCCTCATCGCCCTGACCGCCTGTCTGCACGGCGAGATTCCCTGGACCATCACCCATCAGGGACTGGGTAAGGCGAAGGAGAAGGCCTTGGGTCTGCAACAGGTCTTTGGTGACCGCCTCTATTTCGAGATTCAGGAAAACGGTATCCCGGAGCAGCGAACGGTTAATGACGGGCTGCTGGAGCTGGGCAATGATCTGGGCATCAAGGTAGTGGCCACCAATGACTGCCATTATCTCAACCAGGAGGAATCCTACGCCCATGAGGTTCTGCTCTGTATTCAGACCAGCAAAACCATCAACGATGCCAATCGGTTCAGATTTTCCACGGATGAACTGTATTTCAAGTCGCCGGATGTCATGGCCAAGCAGTTCAGCTATTGCCCAGAGGCCTTGGCCAATACCCTGGAGGTGGCGGAACGCTGCAACCTGGAACTGAAATTCGGGGATAATCATTTTCCCATCTTTCCGGTGCCGGAGAACGAATCCCTGGAAAGCCTGTTTGAAAAGGGATGTCGGGACGGCCTGGACATACGCCTTGAGCATCTCCGCAGCCTGCAGAAAGTCCCCACTGAGCTGGAGCAACAGTACCGGGAGCGGCTGGACATGGAGATCGGGGTTATTCAGGAAATGGGCTTTTCCGGTTACTTCCTCATCGTGGCCGATTTTATTGGCTGGGCCAAGAGCAAGGGCATCCCGGTAGGGCCGGGGCGCGGCTCCGGGGCGGGCAGTCTGGCCGCCTTTTGCATGTCCATCACCGATATTGATCCTATTCCCTACGGCTTGCTTTTTGAGCGTTTCCTGAACGTAGAGCGGGTCTCCATGCCCGACTTTGACGTGGATTTCTGCAAGGAGCGCCGGGATGAGGTGATCGACTATGTCCGTCGCAAGTACGGTGGTGATGACCATGTGGCCCAGATCGTGGCCTACGGTTCCATGAAGGCCAGGGCCGTGCTCCGGGACGTGGGCCGGGTTCTGGAGGTGCCTCTGCCTGTGGTGGACCGAATTGCCAAGCTGGTCCCGGATGAATTGAAAATCACCCTAAAAAAGGCCATTGACAAGGAACCCCGCCTCCGTGACGCCATGCAGCAGGATCCCGCTGTTCGGGAACTGCTCAAGGTGGCGCAGACTCTGGAGGGTCTGTCTCGTCATAAGTCCACCCATGCCGCCGGGGTGGTGGTCTCGCCCAAGGCTATGGTGGAATATCTGCCGGTCTGTGTCGGTTCCAAAAAGGAGATCCTGACCCAGTTTGACATGAAATACACCGAGATGACCGGACTGATCAAGTTCGATTTTCTCGGCCTCAAGACCTTGACCGTTATTGATCGGGCCCTGAAACTCATTGAGCAGGACATCGGCACCTGGATCGATTTAAGCAAGATCCCTATGGATGATCCGCGCACCTATGATTTGTTGTGTGCGGGCAACAGTCTGGGTGTTTTTCAGCTGGAAAGCGACGGTATGCGGGAGCTGCTGGTCAAGATGGCCCCGGAGCAGTTCACTGACCTGATCGCCCTGGTGGCCCTGTATCGGCCCGGCCCCTTGGATTCCGGCATGGTGGATCAGTTTGTCGAGACCAAGCATGGGCGTCGTCCCCCGGAATATCCCTTGCCCCAGATCAAAGCTGTCCTGAAAGAGACCTACGGGGTCATCGTCTATCAGGAACAGGTCATGAAGATCTCCAATATTCTGGCTTCGTACAGTCTGGGTGATGCGGATATCCTGCGGCGGGCAATGGGGAAGAAGATCCCCGAGGTCATGGAGGAAGAACGGGGCAAGTTCATGGCCGGGGCTGAGGGGAATAATATTCCCAAGGAGAAGGCTGCCTACGTCTTTGACCTTATGGCTAAATTTGCGGGTTACGGATTTAATAAATCTCATTCTGCCGCCTATGCCCTGATCGCCTACCAGACCGCCTATCTCAAGGCCCATTATCCGGCCCAGTTTCTGGCCGCTCTGCTGTCCTGCGATGTGGACAATACGGACAAGGTGGTCAAGTATATCAACGAATGCAAGCAGATGTCCATCCCGGTCCTGCCGCCGGATATCAACGAGTCTTATCAGGATTTCACGGTTATTAATGATCGGGTTCGTTTCGGGCTGGGGGCGGTGAAGAATGTGGGCGGTGCAGCCTTGGACTCCATGATCAGGGAGCGGGAGGAAAACGGGCACTACACCGGGCTGGCTGATTTCTGCGGTCGGATCGACTCAAGCAAGGTTAACCGGAAGGTCTTGGAAAATATGGTCAAGGCCGGAGCCTTTGACTTTGTGCAGGTGAAACGAGCCCAGCTTATGGAGGTGCTGGATCAGGCCCTTGAACAGGCCAAGGCTGTGCAGCGGGATCGCCTGAGCGGTCAGATGAGCCTGTTTGCTGTGGGCGGCAGCAAGGAGGAGAGTACGCAGAGTGCTGAAATTACATTTCCTGATATAAAGGAATGGCCGGAGCTGGAAAAACTTGCCTATGAAAAGGAGACCATCGGTTTCTTCCTGACCGGCCACCCCCTGGACGGTGTGATTGATACGATCCGCATGGTTGCTGATGCTGATGTTGAGGCCTTGGAGAATCGGCGGGAAGGACAGGTCGTCCGGGTTGGCGGGCTGATTCAGCAGTACAAGGAGCATATCTCGAAAAAAGGCGACCGCATGGCCTTTACCGTGTTGGAGGATATGAGTTCCAGTGTTGAAGTGATTGTCTTCCCGGAGACCTTTTCTCGCTGCTCCCATTATCTTGGCAAAGACGAGCCCCTCATCGTCCTCGGCACGGTCCAGCAAGGGGAACGGGGGGCAAAGATCATTGCTGAAGACATCTACTCGTTGGATAAGGCGGTGGAGCAGTTTACCGAGCAAGCTTCGATCCGTCTGCCTGCCGATAGGATTGGACGGAACCAGCTCATCGAACTCAAGGAGCTGATCTATCAATTCCACGGCTCCGCCCCCATCAAACTGACTCTTCATTTTGATGGAAGGGGTGAGGTGGATATCCTGCCCATGAAGGATATCACTGTGCGGCCTTGTTCGGATTTTTTCCAGAAGGTGAAGGCGTCCTTTGGGCCGGGATGCCTGTCCGTGCAGATGCGGCAGGCTGAGGTTAAGCGGAAGAAGCGGTTTGGTGGTGGGAACGGTCGGTAAGGTAAACCCATTTTGGCATTCTGTATTGAGATGATCTCGGCTTTTTCGGTGCTACACACCAAGCACTTGAAGACTTAATATTTATGATATACAAAGCAATTCGTAGCAGCCTGCACAACATCGCTCCGCAATGATTACAGGCAGTTTTATGATGATTTTTTTGAATACGGCAACAGAGCTGCGGAGACGGCCCTGTATTTTATACCCGGAATAAACGGTGTGCCCGGACAGATACGATTTGCCCTGCCCAGCCTCATGAAAAGATACGGCACTGATATCTATGTGCGCTGTCTGCATGTCCCGGAGTTTTCTTCCAAGGCTTTCATTTGGGAAAAATATACTCCCGCCAATATGGACAGGAAACGAGCGCAGATTATCAGCGATTTGAATGAACTGGGGAAAACGTATGAACATGTAAAGATCATCGTCTCAAGCAACGGTATCTATGATTTCATGTTTGCCCTGAGTGGGCTTGATCAATGCCTGTTTGAAAAGACTGTTCTCTTCTGGGTTTCTGTCGCACCGGACAGCTTCGAGCCCACCCGATGGGAGAAATTCTTTTACCGGATAAACGGATTTCAGGAGGGAGGGCAGAGATGGTTTGCCGTGCCCAACAGCAACATGCTGAAAATGCTCAATCCAGAGGTATCTGTATGGCATCAATGGAAGGGGGGAGGGGTTACAAAGAAATGGACCAAGACGGATATCGAGTTTCGATTTCGCTGCTTCGGCATGTTATGGATGTATATTTCAATCAGCAGGTTCAATCAGATACTTGAATATATGCACAAGGAAGCCGATTTTCCGATCAGAATTAAATCGTATATTCTTGCTGCAACAGAAGACGGATATTGGCAGGGAAAGCCGGAATCAGAGATTACAAAGCTGATAGATCGTTATTTTGTCGACAGGGAAGTGCTTTACCGAAAAGCCTCGCATCTCTGGGTGCTTGATCCTGATAATTTGGATGATCTTTTGGCCTTGGATAGGTAGTGTTACGTCTCAAGTGAATATCCTGCCCATGAAGGATATCACTGATCGTCCCTGCTCGGTTTTCTTTGGGCCGGGGTGCCTGTCCGTGCAGATGCGTCCGGCTGAGATTCGGCGGAAGAAGCGGTTTGGGGGATGATTATATGGTGATCACGAGGTTGCTGTGAGGGATACGTTTTTTAATTTTCGAGGAGAGCTAATGAAGAAAGAAATAACTGACCAAATGCGTATAGCTGCTGATGAGCAGATAAAAAGCAAGCAAAAGATAATGGATTATGAAATCCGCGAGTTTCCGATCAGTGTCATTGTTTCTAAATTCCTTGGAGATCTTGAGAGTGAAGATAAACCCGAATTGTTTATTCCAGAATATCAACGAGAATTTGTTTGGACTGTGTATCAACAGTCTAAATTTATTGAATCTATTATGATTAACCTTCCTATTCCTTATCTTTTTGTGGCAGATATAAGTGAACAGGAGGATGAGGAATTTGCAGGTAGACTGGAGATTGTGGATGGAGCACAACGCATTCAAACATTAGTTGCTTTTTTGCAAGATGAATTAGAGCTGGAAGGGTTGGTCAAACTTACCGAGTTGAATGGTTTTTCTTTTTCAGATCTTTCATCTCCAAGAAAACTGAGATTTAAGCGGAAAACTATCAGACTGATAGAATTGACAGAGCAAGCGGATGAAGAGTCAAGGCGAGATCTTTTTGAAAGGATTAATACAGGGGGAACTCGACTTACTGATCAAGAGCAGCGCAGAGGAAGTATTGAAGGGGGATTTAATAAAATTGTTGAAAAAACAGCAAGATTGAGCAAGTTTTATGAGTTGTGCCCTGTATCAGAGACTAGAAGGAAAAGGAATGAGTACGGGGAGTTGGCTTTGAGATTTTACGCTTATGTAGAAAGGTACGAATCTTTTCAGAAGCAGGTGAACACTTTTCTTACCGATTATTTAAAAGATAAGAATGAGCATGCGGACCAAGAAAATTTTGAAAAGTTGTTTGAAGAATTTACGAGAATGTTGAATTTTGTGGAGCGGACGTTTCCATTTTATTTTCGAAAAAATGAAAGAAATAATTCAGTTCCTCGAATTCGTTACGAGGCTCTTGCTGTTGGTACGGCATTAGCTTTGAGAATTAATCCTGATTTAGTTGTAGAGGATGTTGAAGAATGGCTTGACTCTGATGAGTTTCAAAAGCTTACAAGATCCGATGCAAGTAATTCAAGACCAAGGTTGATCAACAGATTGCATTTTGTCCGAGATAATTTGTTGGGGAGGGAGGTGGAATACTGTAAGTGATGATAACTTTAGAGGATACAAAGATAATATTTGATGAAAGAAAAGAGGAAATTGAAGAGTTTTTGCGCTTTCTCGAAATATTAACGAACAAGAAAGCTACTATTTCGACAGGTGAAAATAGTATTGAAGTTTCTATTACTTTTACTCACATCCTTAAGGCGCAAGGGTATTTGATTTTGTACAATCTAGTCGAATCTACAGTTGCTAACGCAATTTCATCTATTCATAAATATTTTTATGAAAATGATATATCTTTCAGCCGTCTCCCTGATAGTTTACAGAAAAAGATGCTGAAACAGTTGTGCAAAGAAGGGCCTTCCACTATAGTGCCTATAGATAGAATGTCTTCTTTAAGTAAAGAGATAATCAAGAGAAGTTATAACAAAAAAACTTTGTTTTCTGGAAATATTGACACAAAAAAAGTTAATGAACTTTCTGAGGATTATGGATTTGATATAAGAAATACTGATTATCGGATAACTGGACATGGACGATTTATTAAAAATGTAAAGGATAATCGCAATGATTTGGCGCATGGAAATAAAAGTTTTACTGATTGCGGAAGAGATACTTCAATAGATGACCTGATAACAGCGTTTAAACAAATACCGGCGTTTCTAAACACCATACTTGATGGTGTCGATTTCATGCTGCAATCTTACGATGATGCGGCTTGAAGGAAAGTTTTTCCGATAACTGTACCGAGGGTTACTGGTACCGCATTACCTATAAGGCGTCCGACAACTTTAAACGTTATTTTTTTTTCCTTTGGAACAAATTGATAATTTTCAGGAAAAGATTGAAATATGGCGGCTTCTCGTAAAGAAATTGCCCGGTCTTGTTCGGGATGCCCAAAACGTCCGTTTCCATATCCATAGCATTGAGTAGTCATTGTTGGAGCTGGAGCATTCCAAGACATTCTTCCGTAAACACTTTTGTAGCGTTCCCCTGTTTTTTTGCTATGACATGAAGTTATTAATTCACTATCCCAGTCCTTCCAAGTTCCTCCCTGTTTAGACTGTTTGATACGTTTTAAATTGATGTCTGTTAGCTTGCTGGCAGTATGTAATCTGTCGCTTTCACAAATTTCTCCATGTCGAATTGGAGGTAATGCTTCAATGGCTTCGGCAACTGTTTTTGGTCTATGGCATGTTTTTTTGGGTACAATCACAGGAGAATGTCTTGAGGCAAGTAATACGAGCCTTTTTCTGTTTTGAGGAATACCGTAGTCGGCACAGTTTATAATTTTAAAATCTACATAATAGCCTAGCCCTGCTAAGGTGTTTACGAAGCTTTTAAATATATTTTTTTGGACAAGAGCTGGCACATTTTCCATCGTAAGAAAATCAGGAAGAGTCTCTTTCGCAATTCTTTCAAATTCACGAAGCATTAGCCATTTCTCAGAGGCTGTTGCGCATTTTTTTCCTGTCATATAATTTGAAAATGGTTGGCAAGGAGCGCAACCGGCTAATAGCCTAAAACTGTTATTACCCCATTGTTTTATAATATCTTTCGGAGAGATATCTTTTATATCGGCATGGTAAAATTTTGATAAGTTATTCTCTGAATAGGGAAACTCACAATTTTCATCAATATCGTAGCCAGCTTTGACATTAATACCTGCAAGCTCCAGGCCATGTGTCAGACCTCCGGCCCCGCAAAACAAATCAATAGCTGTTATTTTTTTTTTCATAACAAACTGATAAACGCTATAGATTCAGAAAGAGAAGGCGGGAGTGTCTCCCTTATATTGTGTTGTGGAGATAATATTTTTTTAGAAAATACCATGCCGAACTTATATCGACAACAGAGTTTTTTCTAACTCGCCCGAATCAGCTCAAGTAATTCGTCCGCACTGACGCGGGCACCTGAGTCTGTACCTTCCAACAGAGAATTCGCCAGATTCCGTTTTTCATGATGGAGCTTAACGATTTTTTCCTCAATAGTATCAGTGGTAACAAGTCTATACACCGTTACCGGACGTGTCTGACCGATACGATGGGCACGATCAGCCGCCTGATCTTCCACAGCCGGGTTCCACCAAGGATCCATATGGATAACATAATCAGCAGCGGTAAGATTCAATCCGAGTCCGCCCGCTTTGAGGCTGATCAGGAAAAGATCACCCTCGCCTGCCTGAAAGGCATCCACGCGACGGATACGCTCCCTGGCCGGAGTGGTGCCATCCAGATATTTATAGGAGATTCCTTCTTTGTCAAGATGTTCGCGGATCAGGGCAAGGTGACCCGTAAACTGACTGAAAACTAAGGCCTTATGATGTGATTCCAGTAATTCATCCACCACTTCGGCAAAGACTCGAAGCTTGCTTGAGGAGATCTTGGTGTGTTCGTCAATGAGTTTCGGATTACAGCAGGCCCGACGGAGGCGCATGATTTCAGCGAGAATTTGGAGATGGCGTCCGCTCTTCTGGCCGTTGCTCTCAATATTCTCAATAGCCTGTTGACGAATTGCCTCATAAAACTGCATTTCCGATTTCTTCATTTCCACCCGCAGGGTGATTTCTGTCCGAGGCGGCAGTTCGTCCAGTACCTCGGATTTAATACGGCGGAGCATAAAGGGGCGGATCAGTTTTTTCAGCTGGCGGCGGGCTGCGTGGTCCTGGTGTTTTTCAATGGGAATGCCGAAGCGGCTGTTGAATTGTTTATAGGTACCGAGCAGGCCACGATTAATAAAGTTGAAGAGATTCCACAGCTCACCGAGGTGATTCTCAATGGGCGTACCAGTGGTGATAAGGCGAAACTTGGCATTCAGGCGCATGGCAGCCTTGGATCGCTTGGTTGCCGCATTTTTAATGGACTGGGCCTCATCCAAGACAACCGTTTGCCAGGAAATCGTTTCCAACAGTTCCACCTCTTGCTGAAGCAGGGTGTAGCTGGTGACAAGAATGTCGCGTTTCCCCAGGCCTTGGACAATGGCCTCCCTGTCCCCACCGCAAAGGGTGAGCAGGGTCAGGGTCGGGGCAAAGCGGGCCGCTTCCTGCTCCCAGTTCAGGCAGACTGAAGTGGGGGCGATAACCAAGCTGGGGCCGTTTTCAGCACGATCAAGAATGACAGCTAACGATTGCAGGGTCTTGCCAAGTCCCATATCATCTGCAAGGCAGCCCCCGACACCGAGATGGGCCAGTCGGGCCATCCAGACAAAACCCTCTGCCTGATAATCACGGAGTTCTGCCTGGAGTGTGGACGGTACTTCAGGGACAAAATCTTGGACAAATTCTATGCGTTTCAGCTGCGCTCGCCACCCATTATCCGTTTTGGTATTGGCCTGGCGGGTCAGGTCGTCCAGAGCCAGTGCCGCCAGCGGATGCACCTGGATCTCGTCATCCCCGGCATCTTTGGGTCCCTTGGTGTCGCCGAATTGAATCAGATCCTCAAGGCGATCGCGAAATTCCTGGGTCAGGGCGAGAAATTGCCCTTTTCCTAAGGGGATAAAACGGCTGTGTGATTCGCGAATTTTATCCAACAAGGATTTCAGGTCGATAACCTCATCCTGGTCCACCTTGACATGACCGGACAGGGAGAACCAGTTCTGTTGCGAGGTGCGGATATTGAGATTGAGCTGATTCACCCCAGCCCGTCTGCGCACGGCAAGTTTTTCTCCTTCAGGCCATTCCAGCACTACTCGATCACGAATTTCCTCCAGTTCCAGCAAGGCCTGGAGGCATTCTTCAGGGTCCAGCATATGCCATTCCCGGTCATTTTCCTGCTCCAGATCAACAGCAAGGTCAAGGATGGGACAGCTCTCTTCCACCTCCCGCGCTTTTTCTTCCTCAAGCAGCAGGTTTCTCCGGGTCTGCATCCGTCGTTTATCGACCTCGGCCATCAGGTTGGCTACCCCGGCTCCCGGTTTCAGGTAGGGGCCACGCCGGGAAAAGGGCTGGACAAACATCTCCAGGCGGAAGCCGCTCCCGTAGGGAATGATATGGAGATGAATGGTGGAGTCGGACTCAACAACCTGTACGCCCTGCTCTGCCGATCCCACATTGATAGAGGAATGGACCGTCATGAAGGAGGCGATATTGCCAATGGCATTGAGCACCTGGGCACTGGCGGAAATCGGGATGCGCAATCCGTCACGACCGGTTATTTCGGCAACTCTCTTATGTTCGTCATTGATCTCCATGACCCGAAAACGGGTAGGGGTCTCCGGCCAGACCGTCACCTTGCCTTCACCGATATCCTGAAGAAAATGGATAAAGAGATGCTCGTCCTGCTCTTCAACCATCAGCTCGGGCTCGCCAGCCACGATCTCAACAGGAATTTTTCCTGACTTTTCAAGAAAGACCAGAGGGTGCCCGACCAAAGCAGGCAGAGCTTCATTCATTTCGAATTCACAACCGCCGTTGCGGGAGTTGATATCTCCGACTTGGCGCAAGGCCGCGCAGATTTTCAGATCCTGCTCAGTCAGAAAATCAAAATCTTCAGGCTGCATGAGCCTGTTGAGACCGATTCCTCTGCCCTTGCTCCATTTTCCGATGCCTTTTCTTTTCTGTTCCTTGGTGGAAAGCGTCAGGTTTTCGCCGTCAAATTCTACCAACCAGACGAGGCGGCTGGTTTTTTCTGGCTTTCGAGATTGGCTGGTAACGGTGATAAGATCTTGTAAGCTCTGCTTCCAGGAGGTTTTATCCGTTGAGATGATATGGACGATGGAGATGCAATTATTTTTTTTCCGCAGTTTTTTTGCTGTTTCAGCCAGATCTTTTTGCTCGGGATCAAGGGTGCTCAGCAACTCTGCTCCTTCCATGGCCAGCCAGAAGAAATCGTTTTTTTCTGCCTGTTGGTAGAGCGATAAGATGTCGTTTTGGAAATCTTCAGGTATTTCTACGCCCATCCAGTAAAGAGACAGAACGGCCACCAGGGAACTCAAACAGCGTTCATCGGCCTTGAGTTGATCAGTCAGTACCCGCATATCCGGCAGGGTTCCGTCGACACTCCTGACATAGGCATCAAGAAAACGGAAGGGAACCTCCTCTGGGCATCCCTTACAACGCTCCAGAACCAGGGCAACAGCGCGACGGATAAGGACTCTATCTTGCTCTGCATTACGGATCAGGAGGGAGAGGATGCAGAATAATCCTGTTATATTGAAGAAAAAGGTGCCCTCGGGGCCTGCATATTTATTGAGCTGAGCAAGGTCTTCCTCAAAAAGCTCCAATGCCTGCTCGACCTGTCCCTGTAAGAAGGCAAGGGTGCCTGCTACACCGGAGCCTTGAAAGGCTTCGGTGTGGGCGATCATCAATGCCTCAAGTTTTTCGAGATTTCCCTGTAAGAGGTAATAACCAGCCAGCATGCGCTGAAAGGGCACGCGTTCATCCTCGGACAAGGTTATGCCCTCGTCATCTTCAAGATAGGCAATAACAGCAGGGAAATGACAGGCCTTATCCATAGAATAATGGATGATGGTGTTGAGCAGGAAAAATTGCTGAAATCCCGGCAAGGCGCCGAACCAGGCCGCATCAAAGTTGCGGGCAACAATTCTGACTGCCGGAGGCTCGGGACCGATGTGTTCCCGCCCATGTTTTTCTAAAAAGGTGACGGCCTCATCGATTTTGTCAAAATCATTTGCGTACATACCGATACGGAATTGACGCAAAGCCCGTTGACAGCGGGTGGCCCATTTGCCGTACAGGTAGGAAACCGGTGCTTTCTTTTCAATCAGGGCGGCAAGGTCAGCAAAACGTCCTTCCGCAACCGCTTGCCGGGTCAACTGCTCAGCAAGATGGGGCGGGCATTGATTCAGCTCATTAAGAAATTGTTGCTCACGGAGCCGCTTCATGGTCGACTCCAGCTCATTACTGGTTAATCGATGAACCTCTGGTATGGGAATATCTGTTCCGGCAAGGCAGTTGCCGAGAAAGGTTATCGATACCGGTTCGTAGATTATTGAAATGAATTGGAGGATAAATTGCTCAAACGGGGGCAGGGTATGGACAGACGGCAGTTGGTCGTTTGTTTGATCTGGCACGAACATGTCTTTCTTAACAGGAAGGGAGGTAACTTGTTGTCTTTGCGTTCAGTGGGGAATTCTTTTGAACGCTCCAAAAAACAACAGACGGGGCGAAAGCCCCGTCCGTTGTTCACCGTAGTGGTTGATCGAAGGGCTATTTGAGTAGAGACTCGTTGGTAGCTATTGTGGACCGGGATTGGAGGGCAGCCACCCATGAGGTAACAAGCTCCTTACGTGCCGATGCGAGCAGTTTTTCTCTCGCCTCATCTCGTTTGGCGACATCGGCTTTTCCTTGCCCTGCTCTTCGTTCCGCTACCTCAAAGAGATAATATGAGGTGCCGACCTGCACAGGCGTTTGTACCAATTTTTGTTTCCAGGGCATTGTAAAGCTTTCCTGAATAAGTTGATTCGGCGGCAGGTCTTTTCCTTGAGCAGAGCGCTGGAGGAAATCCGTGACCGTCACTTCCGGCTGGTTTTCCTGCGCTGTCTGGATTGCCTGCTGAAGACCGCCCTGTTCCTTGCTTGCCGCTAAGAGCTCGTCAGCGGCCTTGGCTGCAAGTTTTTGAGATTTTTCTTTGCTATAGTCGGCAACGACCTGATCACGTACCGCATCAAGCTCAGGCAGTTCAGGTTGTTGGATGTCATCAACAAAGAGAATCGCGTACCCTTCACCTATTTCTACAATCGAGGAAAGTTCGCCTTGTTTGAGGCTGAAGGCGACATCAAGAAATTTGGGGTCATTGATGATTCCTTCGGGCAGAGCTGTACGGGCAAAATAATCAGAGGTCTGAATTTCTGTTGAGCCTTCCTTGCTGTATTTTTCCAGACTGCCCGACCGCATAATCCCTTCGTAGGCCTTGGTCACTCTTTGAAAGGTGAGGGTCTTGGCTTTTTGTTTTTTCAGAGTGACTGCCAGATTGTCTTTGACCTGTTCAAAGGTACGGACAGATGCGGGACGGATTTCTTCAAGCTTGATGATATGATATCCGAACTGGGTCTCCACCACCTCGCTGATCTCTCCGGGCTGAAGAGAAAAGACCGCCTTGTCAAAGGTCGGTACCATCCGTCCGTTGGGGAAAAATCCCAGATCTCCGCCCCTCTCTTTTGTTGGTCCTTCGGAGTGTTCTTGAGCCAATGCGCTGAAATCACTTCCCTCCTTTCGGGCAAGCTGGAGCACCTCTTCAGCCTTTTTCTTTTGCTCCGCCCGTACGGCTTCGCTGTCTCCTTCGGCTGTCTTCAAAAGTATATGCCGGGCGTGGCGCTGTTCCGGCTGTTGATAGCTGTCTTTTCTGCTTTCGTAAAGGGTCTGGATTTCTTCTTCATTTGCTTGTGCCTGTTCCATATCCTCACTCTGATTGAAGACCAGATAGTTCAGGCGGATTTTCGGCTCGGAGCGGTAGTTTTCTTTATTGGTCGTAAACCAAGTTGCCAGCTCATCCTCCTTTATCTCCACCTTGTTTTCGAAATCAGCTGCATTGAGCTGCACATAGGCAAGTTTCACCTCTTCTTCGCTATAGGCGAGCCAACGATCAATCTCATTATCTGCAACTAAGGCAAAACTGGCGAGATTATTGGTCACCCGATCTGTTCTCAGATCAGCTTTCATACTGTCTTCAAAAGCAGTGGGCGTCATACGATTCCTTGCCAACAGGTCTTCATAGCGCTGTTGGTTAAAGCGACCGTTTTCCTGGAACACTTCCATCTCTTTTATTTTTTCCTGCACCATAAGATCACTGACCCTGACGCCGATTTCCTCACCGCCTTGGCGCAGCAACTCTGATCGAATCAGTTGGCTGAGGACTTGTTGTTGAATACCTAACTGTTCCAGCAGGGCAGGGGGGATTTTTCCGCCGAATTGTTGGCGAAAATTTTCCGCTGTTTGATTATAGGCCTGCATGTAGTCCTGATACGAGATATCCACCTTGTTGACAGTGGCGACAGCAGTACGTCCATTGTTTTTATTTCCACCAAAACCCCAAAAAATAAAAACAATGACAATCGCGAGCACCAAAGCCTGAATTAGGGGGGATTGAGCTTGTTTGCGCAAGATATTCAGCATGATATGTTACTCTCTAAAGATCGTTATTCAAAGAAATCGGATGATATTTATTCAACTCTGAGGCGATAAACATAGCAGGTTATCAAGGAAAAAGCCAATTATTGTGTAATCAGTTCCTGACAAGAGGCGTCGGGAAAAATAATAGTTAAAAACGAGCAAGATCTCTTGACAAAGAGTGTATCCTATAGTAACTGTTGCCATCATCTTTTATAGAATATAAACAGTGAATAATTTTTTGTTCATTTCATATTATTTTTTACTTAAGGGAGAAAAACAATGGCATCTATTGAGCACAATGGTACCAGCTACGAGGTTGATGAAGACGGCTTCCTGTTGAACGGTTCTGAGGAGTGGGATGAGAACTGGGTTGACTACGTAAAAAGTGTTGAGGGTATCAACGACATGACCGATGAGCATCAGAAGGTTATTGACGCTCTGCAGGAATACTACAAGAAAAACGGTATTGCTCCCATGGTACGTATTCTTTCCAAGACCACAGGGTTCCCGCTGAAAAGAATCTACGAGCTGTTCCCGTCAGGACCTGGTAAAGGAGCCTGTAAAATGGCTGGTCTGCCCAAACCTACAGGCTGTGTATAAGCTGTAAGCTGGATTGACGAGAAGTGTAAAAGGGCCACCTGCTAGGTGGCCCTTTTTTTATGCCCTTATTCCTTCGTAGTTCCTTTTCCCCTTCCATACATAAGCCTTAAACTGACTTGGGGGCGGCTCTTTTTCTACAAATCTCCAGCTAATCTCCAGCTAACCATTTCTTTAAGCGTGGGCTCTTTCTTTCTTTCCATGCTCCTCATCCAGCAACTCTTTCATATCCATAGCATGATCAAACTCCTTAATCTCTTCCTTCCTGAGCAATAAGTCTTTCAGGGCAAAAACCTGAAGACGGCAGGACTGGCTGAACAGGCGGTTGGCCATGAGCAGTGAGGAGATCTCCCGCTCGTCGATATCTTTTGCCGCTGCCAGCTCCATAACTGTACTGAGGAACTGGGCGTCTTGCTGTTCAATATGAATCACCGTGCGAAGTAGAATTCGGTACTGCTCCTGGTGATCACCCATCGTATCAAAAAAACTGTTGATACTATGATATAAACCGATAAGTCGACGGCGGAACAATCTGTATTGCAGGTTCAGGTGTTTATTGTCCGAGCTGTCAAAATCCTCCATGTCATGGCGGAGCCCCTTAATGTTTTTCATGGAATTCATGATATTGCGGGAGGCATAAATCATCCGTTCCAAGGCTTTGGCCTCTTCTTTTTCTAGTTGAGCGTTCAGCAGCTTGGCATAAAATTCAATAATCTCTCCGTGCAGGAGTTTGGCATTCTCATAAAAATCAGTCGGTGTGCTGCGGCGACCGAGATTCTTTTGAAAAGGCAACTTATGGTCAAATACCAATTTGTCGTCAATGCCGAAGGTCTTCAGGGTGTAGAGCTGACATTCCTCAAAAAGATGCAGGGTTTCTTTGCGCAGGGAAGACGTGGCTGCATCCAGCACCTCTGTGGGTGTGTTGTTGAGATATACGGTCAGCACCGCTTTACGTTCAGGGAAAAAACGGAGGAGAAATCTGGACATATAGCCGATAAACGGCAGAAAGATTATCGCACCTATCAGGTTGAACAACGTGTGAAAGAGGGCCAGGCCCATGACCGCATTGGTTGAGGTGTCGAAAAACAGCGCAACCACACGAGATAAAGGCCCCAGCGCGACAAAGGCAATAAGTCCGGTAATTACGTTAAAGATAAGATGGCTGACCCCTACCCGTTTTTTTATCGGCATACCGCCGATTGCACCGAGTAGCACGGTCACTGTGGTCCCGATATTTGCCCCGATCACCATAGCCGCCGCAATCTCAAAGGTGATCAGGCCACTATTGAGCCCGGTAAGGATAATGGCGATGGACGCAGCGCTTGCCTGCATGACGGCTGTCATAAGAATACCGAACAGTAGGTACAACCAGGCACCGTAACCGATAAGAGCGGTTAAATCAACATGCTCGGTATAAGCCTCCACACTGGTCTTCATAAAACTCAGACCGAGGAGCAGAAACCCGAAGCCGATCAGGAGCCGGCTCACCTGAAAAACCTTTGAAGCCGGATTGATGATCATGGAAATGAGACCGGAACAGGCAATCAGCGGAAAGGCCATACTCGAAATTTTGATCTTGAAACCAAAGGCGGCCACAATCCATGCGGTCAAAGTGGTGCCTATATTGGCCCCCACCATCACGCCGATACCGTTTTCCATAGTCATCACTCCGGCTCCGACAAAGGCCAGCACCATCAGAGAAACTGCTGAGCTGGACTGAAGGATCGCGGTGATCAGGGCACCGCTGCCGATGGAGCGCAAACGACCGTCGGTATAGAATCGGATCATCTGCCGAAAGGCCTTGCCGGACATGATCCTGACCGAGTCCTCCAAGAGGAACATGCCATAAAGAAAGATTGCTAATCCGGCTGCCAATTTCCAGAAATCTACAGGGATATCCATAAAATTAATAGGTTGTTATTCTTCGTGTCTTTTTCTCTCGTTATGAGAGCCTGCGGAAAGTACCGCCTTATATCAGTTTGTATCAACTTATAAAAAGGATGGAGTTTTTTCAAGCGACATCAGAGTGCTTGCTCTGATTTACAGAACATGCTCTGAACAAAACTGTCAGAAGGAAGCAATTGCGAGGGGATGAGGAAAAGATGAGACAGGAGACTCGGGAAATACGTTGCCGGATCGCCTATAGCCGTTATAATCAAGTCCAAAAACATTGATTAATCGATTATTCATAACCAGCTCAGCCTTCTAAAAAAAGAACATGATAGCAACCCTCTCAGGAATTCTTCAGTATAAAGACCCGGCCTCGGTCGTTATTGACGTGCAGGGCGTGGGCTACGAGGTGCAGCTCTCCAGCCGGACCTACGAAAAACTACCCTTGGATGGCGAAAAGGCCTTTCTCCACATCCACACCAATGTCCGGGAAGACGCCATTACCCTATACGGCTTCACAGATATGGAGCAAAAAAAACTCTTTCTCCTCCTCACCGGGGTCTCCGGAGTCGGTCCCAAACTGGCTCTGGCCATTCTCTCCGGCATTGATCCGGCTGAGCTCTGCAATGCTGTGAACTTGAAAGACATGGCTCGTCTGACCGCCTTGTCCGGGGTGGGCAAGAAGACGGCCCAGCGGCTCTGTATGGAATTGGCCGATAAGGTGGGCAGCCTTATTCTGGAACACCCCCAAGCTATACCGGGCAAAGGAAGTGCCGGGAACGCCCCTCCTCGCAGCGAGGGCTTTGCCATGCAGGATGCGGCCTCGGCCTTGGTCAATCTCGGGTATCCCCAGGAGACTGCTTGGCAGGCCCTGCGTGCTGTCCAGCAGGCTGACCCGGAAGGGGCTGCTGAAATGAAGGTAGATGAACTTATCCGGAATGCGCTGAGGGGCTTGGCATGAATTTCGAGGAAGATCTCACCGGCAAACGGATCGTTGAAGGGGAAAAGCAGATTGACGATGTCCAGCCGGATCTCAATCTGCGACCGCAACGGCTGGATGAATACATCGGCCAGGACCAGGTAAAGAACAGCCTGCGGGTCTTTATTCAGGCGGCGAGGCAGCGGGGCGAGGCCTTGGACCATGTGCTGTTCCACGGCTTTCCCGGCCTGGGAAAAACCACCTTGGCCTACATCATCGCCAATGAGATGGGGGCAGGCATCAAGACGACCTCGGGCCCGGTGATTGAGCGCTCCGGTGATCTGGCAGCCATCCTGACCAGCCTCCAGGCAGGCGATGTGCTCTTTATCGATGAGATTCATCGGCTCAACCATGCGGTGGAAGAAATCCTTTATCCGGCTATGGAGGATTATCAGCTGGATCTGATTATCGGTCAGGGGCCGGGTGCTCGTTCGGTCAAGATCGACCTGCCGCGCTTCACCTTGGTCGGGGCCACCACCCGCACCGGTCTGCTCACCCCGCCGCTACGCGATCGCTTCGGCGTTCTGTTGCGCCTTGAATTTTACAGCCCGGAAGAGCTGGTGACCATTGTCCAACGTTCAGCAGGAGTACTTGGTATCGGGATTGATGACGCCGGTGCTCTGGAGCTTGGCCGTCGTTCCCGTGGCACCCCCAGAATCGCCAACCGCCTGCTCCGTCGGGTGCGGGATTTCTCCGAGGTTGGGGGGCATGCTGTAGTCACCGAGGAAGTAGCGGGCAAGGCCCTGGATATGTTGGCTGTGGATCGCTTCGGGCTGGATGAGATGGATCGCCGTATCCTCCTCACCCTGATTGATAAATTTCAAGGCGGTCCCATCGGGCTGGACACTCTGGCCACAGCGGTTTGCGAAGAAAAAACGACCTTGGAAGATGTTTACGAACCCTTTCTTATTCAATCGGGCTTCCTAATGCGCACCCCGCGCGGACGGATGGCCACAGCAGCGGTGTATGAGCATTTTGAGAGAAAAGTGCCGGGCGGCTTTGCCCAGCAGGTGAATCTTTTTGAGTAAGCGGCATTACCGATAATAAACGGAACGACAAAAATAAATGCTACAGTTTAATCGCGATCATCACGTCTTCCACTCCCCTGAATTGACGGATTCGGCAATCATGATCCTGGCAAAGGAAGATATGAGCAGGCTATGTCCGACTGGGATGTCTGTCATCCCGGTCGACTATGGGCAAAGAAATGTCGCGGCATACACTGCGACAGAGAACAGCTTCTGAAAGACATTGTCGAGTTTATGGTGTCACTCAAAGAAAAACATGAAAACGCATAATATCAAAGGGCTGGAACTATTTTCTGGAGCAGGAGGATTGGCTCTAGGTATTGCTGAGCATGGAGTCAGACATGAAGCCTTAGTTGAATGGAATAAAGATGCGGCTGCAACCCTCCGTTATAATTTTCATCCGAATATTGTTCATCATGTTGATATACGAGATTTTGACTTCTTTAAAAACGATTAAAGCGGGAGGACACGGGGTACCAGGTGGAGAAAATATGCTCCGTCATGCTGATGGGTCTGTACGGTATTACACCACCTATGAAGCAAAACGACTACAAACCTTTCCTGAGCAATATAGAATCACAGGTTCCTGGAGCGAAAGCATGCGACAGGTAGGAAACGCTGTTCCTGTCGAGTTAGCCAGTATTATTGCAGGCTCTCTCGTTAAAAAAATTTGGGGAGAACAGGCGAACAACGGCCTGCCTGATCGTTGCTGTCCTGCATGAGCATTTTGGGAGAAAGGTACCAGGCGGCTTTGCCCAGCAGGCGAATTTGTTTGAATGAGTCGTAAACCGATCTGTAAACGTGCGGCGAGAAAGCTGATCATCAATCTGGGGCCTTTCAGATCCAACACGTTGGTACAGTGCACCTAATCTACACAACCAATCCAATGCAAGAGGAGAATATTATGGAACCACGAAAAATTATCATGGCACTAGCAACTTTTCTCAGTTTATTCTTAACCGGCTGCGCTTTGACCGGGCCAGGAGATACCGCAGCAATATTGGACGGCACCAGTTGGCTATTAGAGAGTTTGCATGGTCAACCGGCGATAGAAGACCGTCGTCAACTCACGCTCAACTTCAAGAACAACAAGGTCAGCGGTTCGGCGGGCTGTAATAATTATTTCGGTCCGTATACTGAGGAAAGCAGAGGGAAGTTATATATAGAACAAGAAGTATTCGTCACAGCGATGGCTTGCATACCAAATGAGGTCATGACACAGGAAGGGCGCTTTATAGGTGCATTGAAGACAACAGCGACCTACAATATTGTCGGTAAAAAACTCACCTTGAAAAATGCGGAAGGCCAGGTGACAGCTGTCTTTACAGCCCAGACTCAAGACTTGCAGGGAACCTCATGGCAGGTGACAGGATATAGTGATGGTTTAGGCATCATCGGTGGTGTCCTTTCCAGCTCAACACTCAGCGTAGCCTTCGGAACTGACGGCAAGGTTACCGGCTCTGCCGGATGCAACACATATTTCGGCGCGTACACATCTGTCGCTTCGAGTAGGAATGTCAGCATCAGTCAGACAGGACTGACCCGCATGATGTGCCATGAGCCTGCTGGCGTGATGGCGCAGGAAAACACGTTTCTGGCAGCATTAAAGGCTGCCGCCACCTATCGGATTGAGGGGCGTCGCCTGACGCTGAGCAAAACAGATGGATCTGTAGCTGTTAGCCTCAAGAGGAATTGAGCCTCTTTGGCATCAATGGTACCGGGCTGTTGCTCGGTATTGGGCTCGAACTGCTGCAACGGGTTTCATTAAGGACATTGATGAGAATAGGATCAATCGAGGTCCGACCCCGATTTTCTATTTTTATGCATAATCGACTAACAGGTTGGAGGGAATAAGAATGCAATTAAACAAGGTCATGATGGTTGTCGCCCTGCTGGGCTCTATCGGCGTACTCGTTACTGGACTGAAAAATGGCACGCAGGAGGCACAGGCTGCTCCACAGAAAGCACCTGTTCAAGAGGCTCCGGCTGTCGTTTTTCCTGATTATGAAATCGGGTTATTCAGCCATAAGGCCCACGTGACCGGCGCGGGACTGCAATGTACTGACTGCCATACCGAGATTTTTCAAATGTCAGCCAGTACCGCCAAGGCCAGCGGTGACTTCAATAAGATCTCATTCGGGGAGGGGAAATACTGCGGTGCCTGTCATAACGGATCCGTCGCCTTTGGTGTTCAGGACGAAGCCAACTGTAGCCGCTGTCATGGCAATGACGTCAATCCCCCGGATACTATTCTCCTCGAAAAACCGCTTAAGGCAGTCCTTTTTAATCACGCCTTACATAACAAGGAACTCGGCCTGGCCTGCAATGAGTGTCATATGAAGCTCTTTGATATGAAAACGGGCAGCACGGGCGAGGAGGCTGATTTTACTATGGAAGCTATGTATGACGGCAAATACTGCGGTGCCTGCCATAACGGTACCATGGCTTTTGATCTCAAGGGCGATTGCAGCAAATGTCATGTTGATACGCCGGAATATAAGCGTGCGACCTCTGGGGCGGGAGGAAAGGAGGAGGCTGAGCAGTGAGCGAAGGGTGATTTCGATTCGCTGGAGGATCAATCGGGGCCTGACCCCGATTGACCACCCCGATTGACCCATAAGGTCAGACTCGATTAACCCCCTCACTCCCCCTTATCCAAACTCGGACCAGTCTCGGTATTAACTTTCAGCGGCACATCCAGCGCCATAACCGACTCCATCGCCGTCTTGACCATGACAGAGATCGACTCCAGCTCATCCTCCGGTACTTCCAGCACCAGCTCATCATGAATCTGGAGCAGCAGCCGGGCTTGAGCCTGTTGCGCAATCAGTTCATGATGCACCTTAATCATGGCCAGCTTGATGATGTCCGAGGCCGTCCCCTGGATCGGCGTATTGATGGCCATACGTTCGGCGAACTGACGACGATTAGCATTGCTTACATTAATCTCCGGTAGTTGCCTGCGTCTGCCCAGCAAGGTGGTGACATACCCGTCTGCACGGGCCTGATCCATGATGTTGTCCATGAACTGCTGAATCCCCGGATAATGGACAAAATAGCGGTCGATAAAGGTCTGGGCCTCCTTACGGCTGATACCGAGCTGCTCTGAGAGCCCGAATGCGGACATGCCGTAGACAATACCGAAATTGATGCTCTTGGCCACCCGCCGCATCTCTCCGGTGATCAAGGGCAAGGATACCTGAAAGATCTCAGCAGCAGTCTGACTGTGGATATCCTGCTCATTCCTAAAGGCCTCCAATAATGCAGGATCCTGGCTATAATGGGCCATGACCCGCAGGTCGATCTGCGAATAATCTGCTGACAGCAGCAGGCTACCCGGCTGAGCAATAAAGGTGGAGCGGATCCGACGACCCTCCTCGCTGCGAATGGGGATATTCTGGAGATTCGGGTTACTGGAGCTGAGGCGGCCCGTGGCCGTGCCCCATTGATTAAAGGAGGAATGGACCCGACCAGAGATTGGGCTGATATGGGTCTGCAATTTATCCACATAGGTGGATTTGAGCTTGGCCAGATTGCGGAACCGAACGATCAGGGCAGGCAATTCGTGCTTATGAGAAAGCTTTTCCAGCACCTTGATGTCGGTGGAATAGCCGGTCTTGGTTTTGCGACCCTTGGGCAGACCGAGTTCGTCAAAGAGCACTTCCGCCAGCTGCTGGGGTGAGTTGATATTAAAAGCATGGCCAGCAACAGCATAGATTTCCTGCTCCAACACATCCAGCCGCTGGCCGAACTCCTGGGTCAGGCCTTGCAGCACCGCCTTATCCAGCAGGATGCCGGTCTCTTCCATAGCGGCCAACACCGGGATCAACGGCCCTTCCACCTCAGTAAAGAGCTTCCACAAGCCCTGCTTTTCCAGCTCAGCTCGCTGCTCCTCAAAGAGACGCAGGCTACCGTAGACATCTTCGCAGCTGTAATCTTTAGCCTTCTCAGGAGCAACCCGACAGAAGGCGTCCGGGGCCTTATCCCCCGCCACCACCTCGCTAAAAGGGGTGAGTTTCAGATCGAGTTCCTGGCAGAGGTCATCCAATTTATAGGAGCGGCGACCGGGCTCAAGCAACCAGGCCCCGAGCATGGTGTCATAGAGAGGGCCAGCTAAACGAATGCCGCCGTTCTGGGGTGCTGCCAGGATGGCGTAATCATACTTAAGATTATGGCCGATCTTGGGAAGTGAGGTGTCGGTGAGCAAGGGCCCGAGCAGGTCTACAATATCCTGCAAGGCCAGCTGATCAGGCAGAAGATTCCCCTCAGTATCCCGATGGCCGCAGGGCAGGTACCAGGCCTGTTTTGTGTCGGCACAGAGGGATATCCCCACCAATTCTGCTTCCAGGGGATCAAGGGAGGTGGTTTCCGTATCCACCACCAGCTGCCCAGCCCCTTGCAGCTGCTCCCTAAGCTGATCGATAAGCCGCTCCAACTCGTCCCGCTGCTGGACCAGGATAAAACCGTCTGTGGTAACCTTTGCAGCCGGGACATCAGACTTCAACAGGGTGAAAAATTCCAATTCAGTGAGCAGTTCCCGCAGGGCCTCAGGGTCAGGATCACCCACCTGATATGCACTTAAATTCGCCTCAACCTCAGCTTTTTCTTCTAAACGGACCAGATCGCGGGAAAGGAAGGCGTCCGCCTTATGGGCGATGAGTCGCTCCTTCATCTTGGACTTTTTTAAGCTGTCAACCTGCGCATACAGTCCTTCTAAGGTCTTGTATTCTGCAAGCAGCTTCTGCGCAGTCTTCGGCCCGACTCCTGGAACGCCGCTGATATTATCCGCCGAATCCCCGGTGAGCGACAGATAATCCAGGAGCTGAACCGGGCTGAGGCCGTATTTCTCCTCCACCGCAGCCACGTCCATGAGCCGATCATTCATGGGGTCCCACATGGTGATGTCTTCAGAGACCAGCTGCAAGAGATCCTTATCCCCGGACACTATCACCACCTTGCAGCCCTGCTCTACCAGCCGACGAGCTGCCGAGGCGATCAGGTCGTCGGCCTCCAGATCATCCGCCGACATGCTCAGCAGGTTATAGGCAGCAACCATTTTGTGGATATAGGGGATCTGGGGAACGAGATCCTCGGGCATGGGGGGACGATTAGCCTTGTAATCAGCTGAAATCTTATGGCGGAAAACCGGCCCCTTGGTGTCATAGGCCACAGCAAGATATTCTGGTTGTTTTTCCCGCAGGAGTCGACGCAGAATGGTAACAAAGCCGTACACAGCGTGGGTGGGGAGCCCGCTCTTATTGCTCAGGGGTTTGATAGCATGGTAGGCCCGATAGATATAGGCACTGCCGTCAATCAGGTAAACTTCTTTTTTCTTCGGGGGAGCAGGGAACAGCTCTGTCTGTTGACTCATAAGGTAAAACCGGGGGGTTAACGTTTCGTTTAATGTTTCATCTCTGCCTGGGCCTTCTGCATCAAGCTCAGCAGATTATCCGGCTCAAGCCCAATAAAGTATTTATATCTTTTGGAAGGATACAGGTGGTGCATGATTTTGCCGTCAGGGAAGACAGCAAAGGTTCTCGGTACATACCTGCCGTCAAATAGATATTTTTCACTGAGTTTGGGCTGGTGGCGTGTATTCACACGAATCATAACAAAGGGTCCGGTGGCATTAATAACGCTTTTTTCCTGAAGGACTCCTTTATAGCGCTTACACGCGGAACAGGATTCAGAATAAAAAATAATGACGGCTGGCTTGCCCTCTCTCCTGGCCTGCTCCAGCCCTTCTTTATACCCTTTCCAAGCTATCTCGTCTCGTTCGAGATGAATCCCGATCATTGCCGAGCAATCGCGCCCTGGCATCAACAGGACCAACAAGGCTGGTACGAAAAAAGCAAATAAAAATGATATATTGATATATCGGTGACTGCTGCCGCCTTTCCCTCTTTGTTTCCTTTGTCCGGTACAGTAAAACGTTTTCAATTGTTCTTCCTCTTCATCATGTTCTTTTTTCACTCCTCATTCTCAAATTGCACTCAGCTCCTCCGCAAAAAAAGAGTGGAAGCACTACTCATTTTTTCCGATGTATACCAGTTCTGGCTGCTTGAGCAACACCTTAGTGTCTGGGCCGATACTCTTGGTCAGCCAAACATTACCCCCCACTATGGATCGTGCCCCGACCACCGTATCTCCACCGAGAAGAGTGGCATTGGCATAGATAATCACGTCATCCTCAATGGTTGGATGACGCTTGGTGCCCCTCAGTTTTTTTCCGGCTCCTTTGGGAAGAGAAAGGGCACCAAGGGTCACGCCCTGATACAAACGCACCCGATTGCCGATAACACAGGTTTCTCCGACCACCACGCCTGCACCGTGGTCGATAAAAAAGGACTCGCCAATATCTGCGCCTGGATGGATATCAATAGCGGTCCGATGATAGGCATACTCACTGAGAATTCTCGGCAGAACAGGAATGCCCAAGGTAAACAGGGCATGGGCCAGACGATAAACAAACACGGCAAAGAAGCCTGGGTAACTGAAAATCACCTCATCTGCATTACGGGCAGCCGGATCGCCGTCAAGCGTCGCCTGAATATCCGATTCCAATGCTTCCCGAATCCTCGGCATCGCCCTGATAAATTGACCTGCCAGTTTATAGCTGCGGGCATTACAGTTGGAACAGGGCTGATTATGGCGAAAGCAGTCATGGCGAATGGCCGAGTTCAGTTGCAGGCTCAGATTTTTGAAGAAGATCGTCAGATTATACCCCAGATGATATTCCAGACTGGACGGATTGAGCATGGTGGAGCTGAAATAGCCGGGAAACATGATCCGCTGGGCCTGGAGCACCAAGTCCACCACCTCTTTTTTGGAGGGGATGGCGACCGGTTCAATATGGCTTGACCATTTTCTGGAGGTAAACCCCTCAGCCAGTTGACTGACAATGGTAGGAATACAATCAGCCTCCAGACCGGGGGGAGGGACATACTCATCGCATCCGCAGGAATCATGTTTTTTTAAGGACATTGTATTCTGCTCTCCGGCAATAATTCGGTAATGAGAGTTCAAAAAGCCGTTTTGCGGGTACAGGAAGACGAAACTCCTTCCACAACCTGAAGCTACTTGCTTCTTCTACATTCTACAGCTCAAAAATATCATCAAAGAGCTCAGCCTGTTCTCTGATTTTCTCTCTGCTCCCTATGGTGGCCCGAAAACGATTCTCGGTGAGTTCCTCCAACAACGGCGCATAGGCCTGCATAGCTTCCACCTCGGTATCAATCACCCGGGCAAGGCGCTGCTGCTTATACTCCGGCGTAATCCCACAAAGATACTCATTACGAGCTGTAAGCCCTTGTACAGCCGGTGACTGAAGCGGATTTAGCGAACCATAGGTGCCGATGATCAGCTGGTCCAATTTTTTCCGACTGAGCTCAAGCTCGCGAACAGCAATTGCAATGGCATCATAGGCAGTATAGGTCTTGTTGACCTGGGGGTCCCGATAACTGACCAGAGCAACATTACCGGTCAGCTGATGCAGCTGGACAAAGCAGCCATAGGCCCCGCCTAACTGCCGTACTGTATTCCAGAGGTAATCACGGGATAACCAGGTCTTGAGCACCTCGAATTCGCCGCTGTATTGGGCAGGATCAGTGAATAAATGACAGCCCTGCACATTATAGACAACATCGGCAGAAGTTGTGAATCCTTGGCTGGCAGGCAGCTCGGGAAAGGTAATTTTTGTGATCGGCTGCCGGGTTCCCGGCAGAGAAGCGCGTAGAGCCCCTGCACCCTCCTTTATCGTCTTGATATCCTTTTGGGAACCGGTAACGGCAATCTTCAGATTCTCCGGCTGAAACACCTGGGTACGCAAGGCCTCAAGACGTGCAAGGAAGGCCTCTTCATGCTTCTCATAGTCTGCTACCAGTTCTTTCAGTTTTAAGTACGAGGTGACACCGTGGACATACTCGTTGATCATCCCGGACTGACTCAGATGGGCGAACACCCTGGAGGCGGCCAGATTATAGCCCTCGCTCTGAACATTATGTTCTGTCCAGGTAAATTCGCGAAAGACAATTTCCCGGATGCGTTGCCGATTAGTAAGGTCGATATCAGCAAAGACCTCGCTGACCAGTTCTATGGCCTTGGGAAGGTAGCCGGACAGGGCCTTGAGCTGGAACCAGAGGAGCGACTGCAGGGTTTCCGGGGCGTTCATCTGCTGATAATTGGCAAAGGAATGGCTGAAACCACCGGTGCAGATATTGACATCCTTAGCAAAACGCATATAATCCCGGGAGCCGGTACCAATCTCTGTAGCGATAGTGCCAAAGAGATCAAGCCAAGGCAGCAGATCCGCAGAAATTGTCGAGCAATCCAGCCCGATCTGCACATAGGCGATAGCATTGGTCTCCAATTCATTGGTAATGTAGGTCACAGCATCGCACTCCGTCACTTCTGCCTGCAAAAAATCAGGTTTCCGTTCCAGATCCTGGCGAGAAAGACGGGGCAGTAAAGCAAGGGTCTCCTCTGTATTCGGGGTCTGCTGCAACTGCATCAAGTTCTGGGTATTGGCGATCAGGGCTGCTGTTTTTTCTTGATCAAGGGTCTGTTCATAGGCTGCCAGCCGCCGCTGCTCCTTCTCCGCTGTGCGGGCGGCCTTTTCCGGGTCAGGAGACAGGGTGAGCGCAACAAAGGCCGGGTTCTCCAGAAGCTCATTACGAATAAGCTCCTCAAAATAATTTTCCTCCAAGGCCTTTTCCCGAATTGAGGCAAACAGCTCCTCAACAGACAGGGCCGCAAAGGGATCAGAGCCATGCTTCAGGGCAGGCAGGGCCTTACCAATGAGGTCCAAGCCACGCTGGGCCTTGGTCAGCTCTTCCCGGAAAGCGAATTCATACTTATTCAGCTCGGAAAGGACCAGATCACGATCAAGGCCCTGTTCAACAATCTCGCTCAGGGTGCTGCGGTAGAGCTCAAGAAAACTGTCCCGTTTCTCTGCCTCGGATCCGGCCAGATAGGTCATCATAAAGGTCTTATAACAGGAATCCGCGAGGAAAAGTCCGCCGAAATCCCGACATAAGCCAGCCTCGACAATAGCCTTTTTCAAGGGTGAGGCATCGGAGTTATAGAGAATATTGGCGATGATCTGAAAGGCGGTGTTCTGCTGTCGATCAAGCACTGTGCCCACAGCGGTTCCCACAGCCAAATAGGTCTTACCGCTCAGCTCGCTGCCCGGCTGCACCGCATAACTGTCCTCGATAAAGACTGGCTCGCTGATGTCATCCCCCTGCACAACCTCGGCCTTGGTGCCGGGACCATCATAGTCTGCAAGGAAATTATCCTGGACTGCAGCAAGTTCCTGGTCCAAATCCGCATCACCATAAAAAAACAGGATCCCGTTGGAGGGATGATAATGCTTTTGATGGAACTCGACAAACTGCTCATAACTGAGATCGGGTATGGCGGACGGATCACCGCCGGACTCATGGGCATAGGTGGAGCCGGGCATCAGGCCGCCAAAGGTATGATGAAAGATAGAACGGATAGGGTCGGAAAAGGCCCCTTTCATCTCATTGAGCACCACGCCCTGGAGTTGCAGCGGAGCGTCTTCAGATTCCTTATGAAAATGCCAGCCCTCCTGCTCAAAGGTGCTGCGCGGGAGCAGAGGGTTGAGGGCAACATCGCAATAGACATCCATGATATTAAAATATTCCGTCATATTGCGACTGGCAAAGGGGTACCAGGTGGTGTCCGAACCGGTCATGGCGTTAAGAAAGGTGGTCAGTCCGCCCTTGTTGATCTCGCCGAATACATCATACACCGGATATTTTTTTGAGCCCATCAACACAGAATGCTCCAGGATATGGGCAACACCGGTGGAATCCTCTGGGACGGTCTGAAAGGTGAAACAGAAGGTCTTGTTGGGATCGGCGTTTTTTATAGCCAGGGCTGGCGTGCCGAGCACTTCATGCTCAAAGAGATACACCTCGGAATTAATATCGGCAACATGCTCTTTTCGTCGCAGGATGAATCCATGATAGGTGGAACCGGGAGTGAAATCTGTCATATGAGATTATTTTTTCGGGTTAAAGTTGACGGGTACCGGATAAGACCGGAAAAAAGCAGCAGATTTATTTTCCTAAAATTTCTTGTGAGAATCAAGCAGAATAGTGACCGGACCCGAATTAACCAGACTGACCTCCATCATGGCCTGGAATTCTCCGGTAGCGGTGGTGATGCCGGAGTCGGCAACAGCCTGGATAAACTCCTCATACAGTTGCCGCGCCTTGTCCGGTGGGGCAGCTTCCGACCAGGAGGGGCGACGGCCTTTGCGGCAGTCGGCCAGCAGAGTGAACTGAGACACGATGAGCATGGAGCCTCCGGTATCGATCAGCGAGTGGTTCATCTTGCCGTCTTCGTCCTCAAAAATGCGCAAATTGATGATTTTGTCGGCCAGCCAGGTAATATCGCCTTGCTCATCGTCCTTATGGACGCCTAAGAGCACCAGCAGGCCCTCGCCAATGGCCCCGGTCTGTCGATCGTCTACTGTTACTTTGGCGGATGTTACTCTTTGGATTACTGCTCGCATGGTTGTATTCTTTGAGTATTCTTGTCGATAAAAAAAGGACCCCGTATAGGGGCTGCTCTGAGCTTTTTGGAACAGAGATTTGTTTTCTTACCATTTATGCCATGAATCACAGGCTGTAACCACTTAGGAATGAGTTCGACATTACCCACACTGCCGACAGTTAGCTGTTTACCGTGAAAATAAAGGATAAGAACGTACCTACAGTGAATTACGTTTACAACGCAAAGTTTTACTGCTAATTGGTATAGCCTGTTTAGCACCCAAATACATTTTCATGCTCGGGGGTGACCGATTCTCCGGTCATGTGGGTTTAGCCAGAGATGTATTCCTCGGCTGCATTTTTAATCATTTTCGATCTTACTTCTTTGATGTAGTTAATATTCATTAAATCTTGACGAGTTGCATGAATAACATTTCCAACCCGAGGGTACTCAGGCTCTACTCTATCTGCGATCGCAGAACTAATAGAAATATTTCTTACCGGATCATCCAGTAATTCGCCAACAATAGATTTTTCAATAACCTTGACACCGCATTCTGGACAAAATTTGGCATTGGGGGGTATTTCGGAGGAACATTCTTGGCATTCCTCCGAGGACTGCCTTAATTGTTCTAAATAACTAGCAAACGAGGAGTCTCCTGAGCTAAATTCTCTATAGTCAGTTAGGCTTATCATGCCAATAGTTTCGTTAAACTTATTAGATATAAAAGCTTTTTCTGTAAATAATAATGCGAGATGGACCATATATCTCGGTCCTGTTTTCCTAGACGCTATTTTCACGGTCCCCTGTTTAGAGAGAACTCCTGAATAGCAAAGAAGATCAAGTGCCAGCTTTAGATTTGGCGGCATGTCTCGCTGCAAAGTAAAGAATGCAGACTGATACGGAGTCTTTTTTTCCCGTTTATTTTTTTTACGAATCTCAGGTATGATGTATTCTCTTAGTATATCCAGCCCTAGCTTGACGTGATGGGAATATTTCGGGAGCCGTTTTGAAAGACCTAAATGATAAGGTAAAAGTTCTTGATCAACGTAGTCTTGAGTGGCCAACAACAATGCTCTATCTGTGTATCCTCTATCATAAACCCGGTTTAATAGATGTAAGAATGCTCGTGGATTCCCAGAAGACAAATATATGCACTGATCCAATAATTCGCCTTTAGCAAATATTTCTTTTCGTAATCCACCTTCAGGAATTCTTTTGGTTATGAGTTCTCTATACAGCTTCCTTGAAGCATCACGACCAGAGGTTCCCGGTTCAAATGTCCCCAAAGTTATTAAATTTGCATCATGCCCTATCTCGAAGTTTTTCCCGTATGAAGTTATAGAAGGGTAAACCGCAGCCTTTACAGCGATTTTTCCACCATGCAATAGCTTGAATATTTCAAAAAAAATTTCCTGTTGTTCCGGTATGAATGTATGCGCTGCCTCATCAAATAAAAACACAATTCGATTTAAGCTGTACTCAGATGTTATCTCTTTGATGATTTCTAACACATATGAGATATCATTAACTTTATCAAGAAAATCTCTTCCTAGCTTTTTTAGTACCTCTTCTTTATTTTCATTTTTTGATAGCTTCTGTAGAAGGTGTATTTTTTCCTGAAGTGCATTCTTCATACCAAATACAGTTTCTATACCGAATATCCGTTTAAAGGGATCTGACGATGAGTCAGCTACTATGATTCCTTTGTCAATTAATTTTTCATAAAGGGCTTGAAGTATTTTTGCGCCAACCCAGATTTGAAATGCATTTTTGTTGTCGGCTTTAACCCCCTCTAAGAGAGTACTGGTTTTGAAGCTAACGTAAACAGCAAGGAATCGATCATTTTTAAAATCCCTATCCAATTCCGCTTCAGTCTCTCTGAGAAGCATTGATTTGCCAATCCCTCTCGCTCCCTGAAGAAGGTGAGCACCGCTAAACTTTAACTTGCTGATTACTTCTGCCTCTGTTTTTCCGATAACAGCTAATTCGCTAATCTGACTATCTTCAAGATCTTCAGTTCTAGCTGCGTGAATGAGGTCAAAATCTTTTGCTGACATGATTAACTAAACTCCTTTTTGGCTTGCGGTACCTTGGCAAACATATTATCCGCAATATCAAATCGCAGTAGGAATGCTTTAACCAACATAGCAAGCACCTCCTCAATAATCATGACGAACTGACTCCAGTCTTCATTTACGAACTTGAAACGCTCGGGTATTGATGTTTCAAAAGTGGTTATTTTTCCGTGAACAATGTCGCTTAAAGATCCATAAATCTCCTGAGCCCTAGAAGTGGGTATTAGCTCATTTACGATATTTACTTTATTCTCTTTATTAATATAAGAAACAAATCCTTTTGAATTTAAATACTTAAGCATCTCTGTGAAGCTGAGATCTTGATCGTGATGATTCCATGAAAAAGCCATATGCGGCATATCCCACAAATAAAGTGCTGCCACTCCTAGTTCGAGCACTCGCCTGAGCACAATCCCTGCTGGCTTGTCCATTGCGTTGGCAGCTAAATATACGGAAGAAACCCCATCTGAAAATATTTCGTCATAAACTTTACAGCATATGTCGTGATGTTTTGATGACTTTCGTTCTTCAAGCACCTCACCAACAGCAGCTATGCATTGCAAACCTACAAAGGTTTTTTCAAGCCCGTGATCGCCTAATGAATTCCATTCACTAAAATTCTCATTGAACTTCTGATGTAACTCAACCAGCACTTGATGTGGTTCTTTATTCATACATTTCATTTCATTAACACCAACAGTAGGATACCCATGAACCAGTACAACCACAGCAGCCAAAGCCGCCTTCCGGCCCGATCAGCACGAGGACAGACTGGCCGTTTTGTCCAGCTCGGTAGGATTTATGGAGACCCCGCTCCAAAAATGGTGCATGAAATGCACCCTACAGGGCTGTGACTGTAATACTTCTTCCGGTACCCTTCGCATTATCTTTCCGATTTTCTAAGTATCAACTTGTCACAGAAAAATTAAACCGCATAAAAACAATCAGTTTAACAAGATATCATAAAAATATATTGACCTGACAAGGTAATATTTTGTATAAAGTTTCATGTGTAACGTTGTTTAATGTTTTACAGCTCATTATGGTTATCGGAAAAGTCATGGAAAATTATCTCACTATCAGTCAAGCTGCCAAAAAAATCGGGGTAAGTTCGGAAACTTTAAGAAGATGGGACAAAACCGGCAAGTTCCCTTCTCAACGACACCCGATTAATAATTATCGCGTCTACAATGAAGAACAGCTTGAATTTGTACTAAAAGAGTTAGAAAATCAATATATAACTGACTATGCAAATTCTTTGCAATATCAAATAACACCTTTTTTCAAGACTGGTTTAGGTCAGCTATACAATGACGATGCAATAATTTTCCTTAAAACCATCGAGACCTCGTCCGTTCAACTAATTTTTGCCGATCCACCTTATAATATAAAAAAGGCAGAGTGGGATACGTTTGAGTCACAAAAGGAATATGTTGACTGGAGCATGAAATGGATAAGAGAGGCAAATCGAGTTCTCGCGCCAAATGGAAGTTTATATATATGTGGATTTTCGGAAATATTAGCTGACTTAAAATGGGCTGCCAGTAGCCTTTTTAAGGGGTGTAAGTGGCTCGTTTGGTACTACCGAAACAAAGCCAACCTTGCAAATGACTGGGGGCGTTCTCACGAGAGCTTATTACACTTTCGGAAAAGCAACAAGATCATTTTCAATGTTGATGACGTACGCCTTCCTTATAATGCCCACACCTTAAAATATCCACGCCATCCGCAGGCGAAAAGTTCACAATATGGCAATGGAAAAAATTATGTATGGACACCACATCCCAAGGGGGCAAAGCCAAAAGATGTCTTTGAGATACCCACGCTAACAAATAATTCATGGGAGAGAGAAACTCACCCGACACAAAAGCCCATAGAGCTGGTTAAAAAATGTGTGCTCGCCTCTTCAAACCCTAACGACTTGGTGGTAGATCCTTTTGGTGGTTCCGGAACCACTTATGCTGTAGCCGAAGCGTTCCAACGGAAATGGCTTGGGACTGAAACTCAAAAAGAATATTGCAATACGATCAAAAAAAGACTCCAAGATAAGTGTCATCTTAAAAGGATTGCCGATAACGGGGAAGAAGCAGAGGCCGTTGAGCGTCGTAGAAAATTAAGAGGATAGTAATGCCCAGATATCTTCTGTAACAAACTTTGAAAAAGGAAAAACGTACTGGTTATATGGTGACTTCTTTGTTATGGGTGGAGGATCGACAAAATAGACTCCTTCCAATTCGGTGAGGAACTTGGTGTATACCATGAATAAACCAGACACAAATGTATAACTGATCTGTTCTGTTTGTTTTCTTTGGACATCATTTAAAAAAATTCCGATGACCTTGACAGGATGCTCTGCAAATTTTTGCATGAGCAATTTGTCGAGAAAAATCTTTCCCATTCTGTCCTTAGATGTTGTTTTGAGAGAAACAATAATTTCTTTGTCATCTATAAATTTGGTCTCTGATCTCACTGAATCATGAGGAGAAAGAATAATATCTGTTTCACAGGAATATAATTTCTCCCCTTGCTCAGATGGATAAGGGATTTTAAAAACGACGTTATCGTTTTGTACTCCTAATTCGGTCACAACGAGTCGAATCAGTTCTTCAAATCTATTACCAACGTGTTTTCTTGAACTGTTTGGATTGCACAAAAAATCCATTCCGACACCAATTGCTTGCTGTATGGTATAAACAACAGAGTTAATGATGTGATGCTCTTCTGATGTGACAGAAGTTCTGGCCCTGACTTTCCTGACAACCAAAAGAAACTTTTTGTATTCGACATCGAAAACATTACCTTCAAAAATAAACAACTTTTCATTGATTGGACGAGCAAATTTTGATGTACCAGCCACGACAGAAGAAAGAATAATATAATCTCTTGCTTCGGATCTTTCTGAAACAATATCTGGCAAGTATCCCAAAACTCTCTTGGTGACACTTGAAAATTCTTCCAGGCTTTTCTTGGGTGTTTGCAGATCTTTTGATAATGGTTTCATAACGATTACTTAATTTTTATAATTCTGAACAAATTTACCTGACCGGAAAGACCCTAAAATTCCCCACCCCCTGCTGAACCAACACCACAGCAGCCAAGGCAGCCGTCTCCGCCCGCAGGATACGCGGCCCAAGCGAGATCGTCCTGAACCCGACCTCCTCCGCATAGGCTACTTCAGCAGGATGAAAGCCGCCCTCCGGCCCAATCAGCACAAGCACGGGCTGTCCGTTGTCCAGCTCAAGAGCGGAAAAGGGAGTACCTTCCTCGTTTTCCCAAGGCATAACCTTATGGCCCCCTTCTGGAAGAGGGAGTTCTTTCAATGCCGTTGGCGGACAGATCTGCATAGGAATAGGCCTGCGGCACTGCTTGCAGGCCTCCAGCATAATCCGTTGCCAACGTTCGAGCTGCTGTCCGGCCCGGCCCGGATTTTCACAGTACCGAGTAATGACCGGGACAAAGGTATGCACACCGAGTTCCGTGGCCTTCTGGATCAGCAGATCCATCTTTTTCCCCTTGAGCACAGCCTGAGCCAGGGTCAGAGAAACGCCGGAGTTAGATTCATCCCTCCGGGAAAGCACCTGAAAAACCACCTCTTTTGAGCTGATCCGAGCAATCTCACCGGAAACAACCGCACCTCTGCCGTCAAAAAGTTCCGCGCTGTCACCGGACTGCATCCGCAGAACATTTCTGATATGGTGGGCCTCCGGGCCGATGATCAGGATCTGTTCTTCAGAGTCCTGGATACTCGGATCATAAAAAAATCGTCGCATAAAAAAGTTATCTCCAGACAAGCAGCATCATTTCCGCTTTGAACCTTTGCCCTTTGAGCCTTTTTTCTTTTTCGACCCCTTTTTCTTCTTGGAACCTTTCTGCCATCGTTCAACATAGCGAACAATAACCCTTGGCATCTCTTGCCTCAGAAGCAGAAAAAACCGAGAACCGGGATAAATTTCAAAAGAGGTAAAGACAGCTCGCCAGCCTTTGGGACGGTGTTGCCGATACCGCTGAAGAATTCTTTCCTGGGGAGCCCCAGTCATTTGCACCAATTGCAGGACTAGCAGAACATCTGCCGGAGCCATTCGCTGCTTATGAATCAGCCGATTGATTCTTTGTCCAGGAACGTGGAAAGCAGTGCTGAGATCTGTGATATAGGTATCTACTCTCACCTCGGCAGCGGTGTTCACCCGTACTAGAAATTGGTCAAACTCCACATCCCCGGTGTTGGGCTTAAAACCGGGACCAGGCCGACCTTGATTTGCCTGGGCGGAAAAAACGCTCAGCATACTGATCAACAGGGTTAACAAAACGATTTTTTTCATCATCAACACTCCTGGAAACAAAATAGGGTTATAGAGTTAAACGGCATTCGGCACAAAAAGCCTCAACCGCTACATATTTTTTTCCACGTTATGGCTGGTCAGTGAGGGAAAGATGAGCAAACCTTCCGGTCCAAGAAAAAAAGCCGCACCCCTGTATCTTCACAGAGCTGCGGCCTTTCTTTTTTCTTCATAGCCTATGAAGATTATCAACAGCCTTTAACGCCTCAGCCTTTTTTTGGTGCCACATCTTTGCTTTCCACCGAAGGAATGGCGAGGACATAGCCGCGATGCATCTTGATTCTGACCCCATCTGCGATCTCTAAGGTCACGGTGCTGTCAGTCAGACCGGTTATCTGGCCGTGAATACCGCCACCGGTCATGATCTTGTCCCCTTTTTTCAGGTTGCTGAGAAAATCCTGTTGTTCCTTGGCCTTTTTCTGCTGAGGACGGATGAGCAAAAAGTAAAAAACAACAAAAATCAGGATGAGCGGGATAAACTGGGTCATTCCCCCACCAGCCGGTGCGGCGGCGGCTCCCTGTGCGTAAGCGACTCCAATCATGGAAATAGTTCCTCCAAAGATAATTCTTCTCGTGGTTAATGCGGGCTTTCCCGCTGTGCATAAAAATTTCGACGAAAATCCAAAAAGCGATCTTCCGCAATGGCTTGACGCATACCAGCCATCAACGTGCAGTAATAATGCAGGTTATGAATACTGTTCAGCTGATATGCCAGGATCTCTCGGCATTGAAAAAGATGACGCAGATAGGCTCGGGAATAATGGCGGCAGGTGTAGCAGGTGCAGTGTTCATCCAAGGGCCGTTGATCTTCCCGATATCGACTATTTTTTATAACAACTCTGCCCTGTGAAGTAAAGAGCATTCCATTGCGGGCATTGCGGGTGGGCATGACGCAATCAAACATATCCACACCCCGATAAACGCCCTCGACCAAATCCTCGGGAGTGCCGACCCCCATGAGGTATTTGGGATGGCTATCCGGCAGCAAATTCACCGAGGCATCCAACATTTCATGCATCAGTTCTTTGGGCTCACCCACGGAAAGGCCGCCCATTGCATAACCGTCAAAACCGATTTCGATCAGCTCCTCCGCAGCGGGTTTACGGAGCTCTGGATACATACCGCCTTGCAGAATACCGAACAGCAGCTGGCCTGTCTCCGACTGGGCTTCCCGGCAGCGTTTGGCCCAGCGGGCGGTCAGGGCTGTGGCTTCTCTCGCCTCTTCCAAGGTTGCCGGATAGGGGATGCAGGTATCCAGCACCATCATAATGTCCGAGCCCAAGGCCTCTTGGATTTCGACCGCTTTTTCTGGACTGAGAAAGAGCTTGGCCCCGTCCATATGGGAACGGAAGGTAGCGCCCTCTTCGGTGATCTTAGCCAGCTCTTTCAGGCTGAAGATCTGAAAGCCTCCAGAGTCGGTGAGGATGGGTTTGTCCCAATGCATGAAGCCGTGCAAGCCGCCGAAGCTGCGGACCAATTCATGTCCGGGGCGAATAAAAAGATGATAGGTGTTGCCCAGAATAATCTGCGCCCCAAGTTCTTCCAGATTTTCCGGGGTAACCGCCTTGACCGTCCCCAAGGTTCCCACCGGCATAAAGACCGGCGTGTCAAAGGTTCCGTGCAGGGTGCGGACCTGACCGCAACGGGCCGGGCATTCGCTTGACTGATGCAGGAGGGTATAGGGCGATAACGGGGTGTTTTTTGTAGGCATGGTAATTGGCATATTCTCTGTTTTCCTGTACAATATCTTAATGGTCGCCCATGATTAGCCTGTGCAGGGCAATGCGTCAACAGAAAAAGATTCCCTTGTTCTTGCATAGGAGGTTTGATGTACCTGTATATGCATATTTTCTCGAATAATACGAGCCAAAAAGTCAGATTCCGACGTGCATCCGAAGCGGTATAAACGGCTGGATCGGAACCTTTACCGAAGTTGAGGAGGGATTCACACTGTGTCGAAACATACCGTAGAATTGTCGCCCAAGGCCTATACCCAGCGCCTAGTTATTCAGAAGAAGAAATTTCTTCAGGCAGTGACTGCCGCAATGGAAAACAACGAGGAGAGCAAACGGGAAAGGTTGCAACTTGTGGTGGTCAGCCTGACTGAGGCCCTGACCTTTATCAAGCAGAGCTATAAACACGAGGTCGCCTGCCGCAAAGGGGCCCTGATGGCCCTTGATAAGATGCAGCGTATGCTGGGAGAAGCCCTCTATGCCCGGGCTGCCGGGAGTGTCTGCAGCAAGGACAGCACCTTGGATGCCGAACAAATTCTTGACAAGGTGATCGGCAAAGGGGGCAAGGGCGGAGCCTTTGCCGCCTTTCACAGTGGTCGGCTGGCAGAATGCCGCATGGATTTCAATCGGGCTATGGTCCGCTTTGACAAGGCTGTTGAGCTGGACAACGCCAATCCCCATTATCTCCAGGCGGCTGGTCTTCTGGCCCGCAAGATGTACGAGCATAAAAAGGCCTTGGTGCGATTTATGGCCTTGGAGAAACTGCTTGCCGGGCAGGGAAAGGACTCGGTGGAATTGGCTAAGGCCCGCCGGGAAGTGGCTTGCAGCGCAGCCCTGTTTGGGCAGCATAAACAGGCCGATGCCTATTATACAAAGGCGATGAGCAGCTTAACCAAGCTGGTCGGGAAAGATCATTTTGAAATGGGAATTTGCTGGTACCAGATCGGATTATTGAAAGAAAGCCAAGGGCTTTATGAAGAGGCTGAAGAACCATATCAAAAGGCCTTGGCCATCATGGATAAGGCTGGTGACGATATGATTTTGGCGGATATCTTGGACAAATCGGCCCGCCTGCATATGGAGCTGGAAGGAGAGGCAGAGGCTATCCCCCTGCTTGAGCGGCTTCTCAAGATAAAGAAAAACTCTCCTGCCCCTGACTTGGCAGGTATAGTTATTATCTGTAATAACGTTGGTGAAGCATACCGGGTCTGCGGTAAGTATGAAGAATCAGAAAAATATTATAAACAGGCCTTGGCTGTGACCCAAAAACTACGGGGCAAGAAGCATCCGGCTGTGGGCAGCATTTACCAGGAATTGGCCAAACTCTGTGAACGGCAGCGAAAGATGGATGTGGCAAAACAATACAACGAAATGGCTTCAGCTATTTTTCAGCGGGTGATGGAAGAGCAGGAGGCGGCGGCAGGGGGAGACGGAGGAGGGCGGTTGACCTTATAAGGAACGGTGCTCCGGAGGAGACTCACGCGGATTACCGGGGTCTTTAGGAATCTT
>CBFDDU010000002.1:0-50441 GCA_965603655.1 uncultured Candidatus Electrothrix sp.
CCTGCACGGTATAAATTCGCTGCGCCATATCAGCCAAGGCGGGATTGCTGCTGTATGAATCCGGACTGAGCCGGTCACCTGCTTCATCCCAGTTGAACTCCAACCCCAACAAAAGATAAGGCAAACTGCCCAAGGGGTCCGCAATGCCGGTTTCACGAAAATCGTCTTTGCTGACAGGAAGCTCTATGTCGTAAATTTTAACCGAAGAACGATTGTTCCCTGAAGAACCCTTCGGAAAGCCCCAAGCAGCATAGCCCATTACGGCATAATCATAATAACCGAGTGGCTCCTTCGGATTTCGGGACATGGGACTCGCACTGCTGTTGCGGTTTACGCCGGACAACTCTCCGCACTCATTGATCACCTTGCAAAAATCCCAGCGCAGAACAGCCTTATCAATATATTCAGCATATTGTGGAGCATACCCACGAAGTATCTGCAACCAGATCATCAGGCGACCGATATCGATCGCGGACCAGCCCTCTTGATCAGCATTCAAATCACTGCCATCTGCGCCGGTGCCGCCTTTCTTATTTCCTCCGCTGCCTTCACCACTGTCGCCTTCGCCCCCCCCTTCTAAGCTATTCCCTTTTTCATCAACAATTACACCACGTTCAGCACTGTAAAACACGTCAGGCATCCGACCGTATGACAGAGACATCTGATTAAGAAACTCCAAAAGCGGGGTCATACGATGATCAAACTCGTAATCATCAATCAGTTCAAATTCATGCGCAGCTATTGTGGCGGAGATGACGTCAGCAACGTTCCAGACGCTGGCGATGCTTAATCCTTCAACTCCGTTGACCAGACCGGTTTCCGCATGATAATTCGTGACAAAATACTGCCAAGCCGCCTTGACCCATTGCATTTCCCGGTCACTTAATTTACCGTGCCGACCCTGCCAGAATAATTCGGAATTAGCTACTTCAGTCACTCCTTTTTGAGTTCCCCGAACGATAAGACCGCAGCCTGTCAACGAAGCCAGGAGGAAAACCGCAATGAGAAAGGAGGAAGAGAGGGAACGTAAAGGCATCATTTTTTCCTGCTACGCATACATTGAGCGAGATCTTGGGCCCCAGACGGACATTCCTTCATAATTTTATCCCAGCGCGAAGGATGCGGCTGACCGAAACGCAATATTTTACCCCGCGCTTTATAGAGGAGGCATTCCAAAATAATACCGTTGTTATTGGCCGTAAAAATATCAATCTGACCTGAGCCATTTTCGTATATTCCTTCGTAAAAACCTTTTTCCGGATCATACAGATGTCCGACAGCGTCAATCAGTGTCTGTGAATACGGCATGTCCCAAACAGCCCAGATGCCGAATGCACCTTTGAGAGCCAAGGCGGCGTATTTTGGGGCATGATTACTCCCGGCATCAATAGTGTTCCAAGGATATCCGTCGCTATAGATGGTATCGTAAACAAAATAAGGCGCCTGATCCAGCTGATGTTCGGTACGGGCGGTCAGGATACCGGTATCCTGATATCGAGCCTCCTGTACCGCAAAAATTCTTCGGGCAAAATTTGCCATTGCTTGGTCAGTGTACACATCCTCTGGACTGGTACGATCAAATGGTAGATCCCATCCTAATTCTATGGCATCAAGGACATAACTTTCTGTAACCACATAATTATGAGCCACAAGCTCACGTGGATCACGGCTGTCATAAGGAATGTCTATACCATATATCGGAATTGTCTGATACGGCTCTAACTTTGAAGCTCGCTCAGTATCAAACCCCCAAAGCTGAAACCCTTTTGCCGCATATTCCTCATAACCGAGACGACCCTCCTGAAGATACCGGATTTCACCATTCAAAAACATCGCTGAATATAACGTACCATTTTTGTTAACTACATTGGAAAAATCCCACTTCAACACAAAATTATCAATAGCTGCCGCATGGATAGGGTAACGTTCTTTAACAATTTTGAACCAAATCAGCAGCCGTCCCATGTCGACAGCTGAATATCCTACTTCGCCCTCTTCATTGCTGTAATTGACTTTAATACCGCTCTGGGTATGATAGACTTTATTAGGAAGCTCATTATTAAAAAATTCCAACCGGTTGAGCATTCCCAACAATTTAGTCATGCGCATGTTGAATTCCTGCTTTTTTATAACCCCCAGCTCATAGGCTGAAACAAGCCCTCCTATATAAGATGCCGTATCCCACATAGTGGTGGAGGGATACTGGTCCACAGCATTGCATAATCCATTGTCCTGCGTATTCTGCTCGAAAAATTTCCAAGCAATTTTTGCCATCTCAAGTTCTTCATCGGTTAATGGAGAGGGTATACGTTCGCGAACGCCATGCGGGTTGGATGACGCTGACAGGCTTCCTGCATTTTTTTCGTTTTTCTTCGAATTGGAATCAGGGAGATCCACAGGGAGAAACGGCTTATTTGTGCAGGAGAAAAGAGACAGGAAAACCAAGAAAACCAGCAGAAAAAATTTACTATGCATTACTATTTTGATATTTTTTTTCATAACCTTCCACCTAAAGTGAGAATATAACATCACGGAACAAAGCAGTACTGTTTTTTCCAGTTCCCGTTCATGCTTTCATACAACCAGAACAACAGTATAGGACGACTCCAAGCTGAAGGCACCAGAAATACCGTTTTATTCTTTCCAACCTCGTCTCTCGAAATTATTCCGCCCCGGAATCCTTGAGAGACGCAGTCTGCAAATTTTTACGTTCCACTTCAGTCTCCAAAAAACTTACAGCCGTAAATTCTGCTCTTTTTAGATTGGAACGTTTTAAAATCGCTTTATTAAGATCAACAGCTTGCATTTTCGCCTCTTCTAAACTGCATCCTTCCATATTTGCATGAACAAAATTCGAGTGTTCAATAGACGACCTTTTTAAATCGGCTTTTAATAATCTCGTATCCGAGAAATCAACTGCTGAAAGATGGGCATCAGAGAGGTCTGCGCCGGAAAATCCGAAGAAGAAAAATCTGATTGTGCAAGAGAGGACTTTTTCAGAGATGCGCCGCGAAAATCAGCACCCTGTAAATAAGATTGAAAAATATAAATATCATCCAGACGGGATTCATTGAACAAAGCTTGCTTGAAATCTGATTGGACAATTGAAACATTCGTTAAATTTGCAAAGCTGAAATCCGCGTCCTGTGCCCCAACCTGAGAAATATGAGCATCCTTCAAATTTGCTCCTTCTAAATCGGCACCTTGCAGATCAACCCTTTCTAACCTTACGCCGGACAGGTCGCATTTTTTGCACTGCTTTGTCGCTATCAACTTTTCAACATCATTCCGGCTAAACGCAGTCGCTGAGTAGACCGACACACATTCAGCCAAAAGAAAAAGGCTGAAAAAAAAAGTTGTCTTTTTCATAAAAAATAACCATAACCGGATTTAATTTACAGTATCTTCCCATAAAAAATACTCTCAAATAGCAGCATCACTTTCATTGTTTCGCACCCGGCAAATGAATCAGCCCTCCGAATTGCATTGCTGCCAGACTTTCCAAAATGACCCCATTAGTATTTGCGGTCAGAACCTCATTTATTTTACCGTTTTTTTCATAAATACCGGCGTACCAGCCGAGTTTCGGGTCACCCAGTTTTTTAATATTATCCAGTAGAGCACCGGTGTATTCAGTTCGATACAGAGCCTGCCAGCCAAACACGGCTTTGGCACTGAGGGTTTTGAACTCCCCAGCATCTTTTCCATTATCTGTGACAGCCTTCCAAAACTCACCATTAACAAAAACTGTATTATACACAAAATAAGGGGAGCGGTCGATATGGTCCTCGCTGACAGCGGTGAGAGTACCGGTCCTCCTGTAACGCTCTTCCTGCACACGATAAATCCGCCAGGCAAATTCTCCCGTCACTCTACCTCCGCCGAATTCCAATCCGTCAAGAATATACGATTCGCTGACAACATAGTTAAGCGCGCCGAATTTTTTCGGATCACGTCTGTCGGTAGGTACGTCAATACCATATTGACGATAAAAGTGCAGGTAAGCTTCCATATCTCCGGCAACACTGACATCCAGCCCCAGCAATGCCAAAGCCCGCGCAGCATACTGTTCATACCCCAAACGCCCCTCCTGCACATACTCTGTACGACCATTTTTGACCCGTGCGCCGATCATCTGCCCGTTTTTCAGCAGGGCCGTCCACTGCCACCGCTGTAAAATTCTGTTTACTTCCACAGTGTATTCGGGATACTGCCGGATGATCATATGCAACGGAACCACCAATCGGGCCAAGTCAATGGCTGACCAGCCTATGCCATGCGGACTGGGCGTGTTGTCATAATCGCTCATGGCCAACGTCTTGGTGTTATAGGACTTATTCGGAAGCTTATCTTCAAACAGCTCCAACCTGCCGAGACTGACCAATGCGTATGACAGCCGGGTATCAAAAATATGATGGGAAATAATCTCCAGACGATAGGCACTGATCAGAGCCATCAGATACGAAGCTGTATCCCACATTGTTGTTGCGGGATAGTCCTGCACAGAGTTCACCAGACCGGTATCCGGCTGATAATTATTTTCAAAATACCGCCAAGCAGTTTTTGCCCACTCGTGTTCTCTATCGGTCAACGGGCTAGGCTGCGGCATAGGGATATCACTGTGAAAATTTGACTCAACTATTTTTTCTTCAACGAAATCCGTGTCCCATAGTTCAAGCGTTATTACCAAGGCTGAGGCAAGCAGCAAACCGATAATCATGGCGAGATGACTGCGGGCTCGAAGTAATCCTTTCTTCATAGGAATACTCATGTCTGCGGTTTCCAGAAAGCAGCCCGGACCAAGGTACTGAGGGCTATGATGTTATATCCGCCCCAAAAGGTATTTATAATCACACCGCCGGAGGTATGGGGGCCTGTACCGCTGAGAAGCATTGCCCATGCATAAAAGATACCGAGCAGCGTCAGCAGAGAGACCGTGAACTGGGGCAGCACCAGATAGAAAAAACGTCCTTCCTGCCGCTCTTTGGGCGTCACCGGAAATTTAATCTGTTCACCTTTAAGCACTGTAAACAGAGCGCGGATATTGACGGAAAAGAAGGCCAGATATGACGCTTTGCCGGGAAAGCCGTCGACGCCCCAAGTTCCTGTCATAAAAGCCAGCTCCGTGAGCAACAAAAAGGGCAAAATATGCTTAAAAAAGTCAGGCGTATAGGCAGAAACAGGAGAAATACCGCTGAACAAATAAATAATCGGCCCTAAAAGAAAAAATAAATTCCAGATCCCTCCGAGATAGGACCAGAGGGTGGCACCGTACATCAGACGCTGAGGTAAGGAAAGTCCCTGTCGAAAGAGCATTCGGTCACGCAACATGATGTCCAGCGTACCGCCAGCATACTTAAAACGTTGGACCATCCAGCTGCGTAAATCCTGCGGTGACAGCATTTTACTTTCCACCTCAGGGTGCTGCACAGATTTCCAACGACGCTCTGGATCACTATGAAGAATAATGGAGGTGTAGATATCTTCCGAAACATGAAACTTATACGGTGTAAATGGAATACTTCTTGCAGCAGCAAGACGTTGAGTATACTCGTCCGCGATCTCCTGTTGTATATTTTGCCTGGCAAAAAACCGCCTGATAGTACGGTTCATTTTCCTCTCCAGTTTTTGGCTTTTCTGCAGAGTGCTGGTGATTGTTTCGGTATAATTTTTCAAAGCCGCCTCCATGACCGCATCACGGCGATGAACGGACCCAGCACCGCAACAGAAAGAGGCATTGACCCAGTTTCGTCGCCGCAAAATAACATCATAAAACATCTTGGGATCATTCGTCAAGGGATCACTGCCGATCCGTATCGGCCCGAACAGCCGTTCAATCCCCTTTGCCAGCAGACAGCCCGGTCTCCCGAAAATATTCTTCCAGACCGCCGCCAGAGGGCGCCCCTCAGGAATGTCATAAAACCATTGCGGGGTTTGCACCCAGGCAACATCAGGATCGCGAAAATAGCCGAGTGTATGGTCAATCATTGTCGGGAACATACGAGTATCGGCATCGCAGATAACGATAAAATCACCGCTTGTCCTTTCCATGGCATGGGCCAAGTTTCCCGCCTTGAATCCAACATTTTCATCCCGAACGATGTAGCTGACCTTTTCCTCCTCAGCTATCTGTCTCAGGGAGGAGCGTCGACCGTCATCAAGAATATAAAATTTAACATTAATAGGATAAGGATAGGTGACCTTTTTTGCATCCCGGACGCTCAGCCGAACCAATTCAGGGTCTTCATTGACTGTGGGAAAAAACACATCAACCTGAACAGGGCGCTCGGGATGGGCATCCGGGTCGGCAACGCACTCCCGGATTGAACGAGGCGGTCGACGACGCGGAGTGTCTTTCACCTGCCACAGATTGAAGGTGAACAAAATCAAACCGAAATAGGCACAGGTTTCTGCTGCTGCCAACGGCAGAGAAAACCACCACAGAGAGTACCAGATCCCGCTGCCGGAGTAGTCTATCGAACAGCACCAGCGCCAACTGATGTACCACGCTCCGACGGCAATATTCATGCTTGCAAACATCTGCCATAGAAACTCCATAACCGATGAATACGGCAAAGGAGATGGAGGAGACCTTGACTCAAACTCGCTGAAGTAAAACATATTATTTAAACACTACCCTTCGGTGCCGCCCTTGATGGAAGACTCGCATGGTCAACAAACCCTGCGAAGATATGCGTTTTTTCGTATGATAGTAATAAGAAAACAAGAAATAATAAAAGTCAGCGGTGAGATTAACAGAATATGCGCGTAGCCGGGTAAAGAAAATTTATAAAAGACCGAAGACAGCAAATCCAAAATCAGAGGATGAACAAGATATATCCCAAAAGAATTCTTCGAAATTGCTGATATCTGAGCGGGAAAAAAATCTGGAGTATACTTCCTAAAAAAAAGAAATACTGCAAAAGAAAGAAGTAAGGATATTATTCCTTTATCGTTAAGAAAAAGATAGTCTTTTATAATATGAAACCGCTCAATAAGCAAAAAATTCGCTAAAGAGCCAACTGCTACCAGGATAACGATTGCGAAAACAAGCGTTCTCTTGCCGAACGAGAAAGAGTTACCGTATTTATCTAAAAAATAACCTCCTATAAAATAAACAATATACCATTGAAAAAGGAGATGCCAGTACATGTAAATATTGCTTATTTCTCTCGCAAGATCGGATACTGTATTTAATAGAAAAAATATTGATGCAAGGAAAATAAAAATTGTAAATTCTTTCCTTGTCGTTTTTTTACCGGTTACAAAATTATTGATATAGGGAACAAACAGCATCAGGCAAAAAAACATTGATAAATACCAGAGATGGAAATATGCGTTTCCTTCAGACCAGATACCTCTTGTCAGAAAATGCATGAGCGACTCCTTATCCATTCCCTTGTATATTCTGAAAAGAGTATAAAGAGCCGACCAAAAAATAATCGGGGGAAGCAACCTGATCGCACGTTTGCGGTAGAAGTCACTTATAGTTATCGTTTTTCCAAGCAGTACTGCTCCAGAAACCATAACAAATACAGGAACTGAAAAACGGGCTGCTGCATTAAGAATATTGGCTACCCACCAGCTCACAGCATCAATATTTTCGATTTGACCATACCATCCCGAAGTTGAATGAATGAATATGACAGCTACCGTTGCAGCTGCTCTCAAGTAGTCTATATATATCTTTCTTGATTTTTCGTTCATATTGAAATGGTGTTTTGTAAAATCGATGGCTATCACAAATTCCAGCTTATACTTATGCTGCCCTCACCAAGGCCTCCGTCATGAGGCATATCTTCACGCCAAGGAAAACGATTCCCGCTGTAATTACTATACGTTACAGAAAAATATTCGCCGCGCCAGCCGAATTCAAAAGTGTAATCAGGGTCCCAAGACTGCTGCTGGCTGCTGTCAAGATAATATACAAGACTGATACTGAAATACCACCCGCCATAAATAGGGGCATTGGATGTCAATTTCAAACGGGACTGATCCCGTTCGGTTTCTCCATTTTCATTTGTATATGTAGGGGAATAACTCATTGACACACTGCAGTTTATGTTCCTCTCAGGCTCAATCAGAAAAGGAGATGCGAGCAGATCAGGAAGAGGAAAACCCCAGCTCAGCGAATAGCTTCCTTTGTTGTATTTTTCAGCAATATCCCGGTAGGAACGGTTTCCCGAATAATTACTGTACACCAAACTCAATGTATACGGATGCCAATCTTCATAACCGAACCGGTAGACAAAATCCGGATTCCAGGGGCTCTGATCATCTTTATCAAAATAGCGATAGAATGATGCTTCTGCAAACCAATATCCCAACGGTGTAAATTTCAAGCCAGCACTGGCAACCGGTGCATACTTGTTCCCCTTTTTCACCAGAGACATAGCGACATCAGAGTCCCATCTGTCCCAAAAATATTCTGAACTATTCTGAGGCGAGGTGTCAAAATCCCATTCATCAAAGGGCAGAGCAAAGGAGCTTTGCAGCCCGTCCCAAATATCACTCCAAGTTTCTTCTTTCGCTTGTGAGTTGGTCGGCCAGAGCAGGACATCCGCCAACAGCACAAGCGTTCCGGCCCAGCAAGGAAGCATAACTATTTTCCCGCAGGAGCTCAGAACATCCTCTGCTGTCATTTGGAGATACTTGCGGAAAGTAACTTGAAATAGAGATTTTCCATCTCTGCCTCATCAATATAATGACTATTGTCCCGGCCCTCCAGAATCTCCCAGATCAGCCAGGGTATTTGAAAATATTTTTTCCCTGACACATCAACAGGTTTCCCTGCGTCAAGAAGGAGGGCGATGTTCATATGCTGATCAAGCATGTACCTTGTTCCATCCCAAAGTATGGGAGGCAGGTGATCACTTGTAATATAAATAACACAATCTGGATCAACCTGTAGCAGCCGCTTTATATATTTTGCAACAGCTTCTGTCCTGTAAAAAAATTGATTCGCGATTTTATGTACACGCTCATCATCATGTTGTACTTCAATAACATCCGGTTGTTTCTCCGAGTCTGTCCCGTACGGAAAATGACCATACATACCAAGAACATAGCTCACCAGCGGCTGCCTTTTATCGTTAGCAAGGCTCTCTATTGCTTCCTGATGGTATTGAAACACGTCACCGTCAAAAACAGGCATCCAGTCCGGTTCACTAAATTGATCAATGTCCTTTAAAAAGGATACCTTTTTTATCCCAAGAGTTCTGTAGGCCTGCTTTGAATTGAAATATCCCGATCCGCTTGCTATAGTTGCGATAGACTGATAACCGCAATCTGTCAATTTTTTTATAAAGCTATCTGCTGGCCGACCCATCATGACGTTAAATTCTATGCTGTCTATTTTAGACAACGCCTTTATCCCGGAAAGAAGTTCGAATTCCGCCTGAGCGGTCCTTCCTCCGTAAACAGGTGATTCAACATATGAAAAATTTTCCCCTTCGAGCATAAAAGGAACCAGATCTTCTGATAGAGGAGAAGTATTGAAGCTTGCGTCCTCTATAAGGCGCGGATCAAGAAAACTTTCAAGAACAATAAAATGAACATTTCTTTTATTGATCATCCCATGATCAGGATATAAAGTATTATGAATATCTACCGTGTTTGATAATTTATTTTTTGAAAAGCTACGCAAGGCAACCTTATTTTTTTCTTCCTGTATTCCATAATAAATAAAACTGGCCAACCGCCCGTTACTCTTTATGGTCCTTTCCTGAGACCAGTCGATATAGTTGAATTTTTTTGTGTAAAAATCTCCAAAAGAAGCTGAACCAAGGAGCATTGCAATAAGAAAAAAAAAGACCAATCTACCGCCCCAGGAAATAAAAAATTTCTTCGGTGGATAATCTTTTACAGTATGCCAGATCAGAAACAATAAAGATGCCGTCGGAACAATGATGAGCCATATAAAAATAAGCTGACCAAACCAAGGGGAAAAATCTGTAACTGTGCTGATGTTACGTAAATCTGACGGATGCGGGGACCTTTTCAGAAAACTATAGAAAACATCAAAAGAGGTATAAAAAACCAGCCCAAAAACAAGAGGGGGCAAGTATCTGCAGAATCTATTTTTTATTTTGGGGAAGAAAAAAAATACTGATACAGATAGAATAAGGGGGGCCTCAAACATAAGGTCCCGAAATTTTTCGAACTCAAACCCTCCAAAATTCACCCATAGAGAAGAATAGTTGGCGTACGCTAAAAACACAAAAAAAATTATCAGGAGCGACAGCATCCAGCTTCCTGCTTCCTGCTTCCACCAACGAAACTTTTTTATTTTCATAATTACCGCAATGAATTTCAAACAATCCGATTTACCCTTTCTGTACTTAAAAAAAGAAAGGCATAGCAAAAAAAGCCCTACAACATACTGAACAGCGACCGAACATACAAGCTTTGGTGACGCTGGTCACCGAAAAAAATTGAGCTGTATCATGGTCAGATGTCCAGTATTTTTTTCGGTAGAATTTGCTCGGGGGAGAAAGAATCGGGGGAGAAAGAATCGGGGGAGATACTTTCTCTGTCCTCTCGGGAGCTGCCCGTCGGCATCACCGCAGTTTACGCACTACAGCAAAACCAACAGGAGTTCAGTACGTCAGCTTGCCAATGCCTGCTCAGCCGTTTTTTTGTCTGGATACGTCTCAAACAGTTTACTGATCCCTGTGAGATCCAAGAGACTTTTTACATTCTCTCCCGCACCACAGAGAAAAAATGATACTTTCGAATTCAAAGATTTAAATATGGAAACGATAGCTCCGACACCGCTGCTGTCCATAAATTCCACCAAGCTCAAATCAAGAATAACCGCTTGGCGTTCCGCGCCGACATTCTTCTTTACATATAAAATAAAAGCGGGAGCACATATTGAATCAAGACGATTTTCCTCACAGTTAACAACAGTATATCTCGCATATTGTTCAATTCTGGCAATCATTTTTTTCCTCGTATTTATCGGCACCGTCAGTAAAAAAAACACTTTTAATGCGGAAAGTAGTAGCGGGATAAGACCTCTATGGAACTAAAAAAATTAAAATACTTTTTCGGGGTAGCGTCAAGTTTTTTTTACCGAAGTTGTATTTTTTTTACTGGCATGCAATATATTATTCTCAAAAACAGGCCGGGCACTTATAACCCTACCGACACGATCAAATTGTGTACTTTTTACTCTTTTTTTACTTACTCACCATTTCAGTCTCAAGAAGCCCTCCCTCTTTTTTCCTTATGCCATTTTTTTTGAGTATTTTTTTCTCACCTTTTCCTGCTCAGCTGCTGCGCACCTGGTCAAAAAAAGGAAACAAACTCCTACACTGTAGCCATATGAATAGTTATCGCATAATTACAACCGATGAATCTCTCTTCGAAACGGTCTCAGCAAGCATCAACTCTTTGAAGATACCCGACCGGGAACTTCGGCTCAAGAGGCTTACGAGCTTCGACGAAGCCGTCGACTATATCAACACAGAGCTTCCGGAAATAATTTTTATAGATTTTTCAGGATCTTCAATAGACGGTTTCGCTTTATTAGATGTAATCATGCAAGATCAATGGTTACTCCACACCGGCATTATTGCATTTTCAAAAACACCAAAAGATACAGAACGAATTGAAGCAATTCAGGGCGCCAATATAATTGTTGCCATAGAAGAGGCGCAGATTAACGCATCTCTACCCAAAATAATCTCTATCATTATAAATAATCGTCGAATTCTCTTCCAACACGGATTAGGGATGAATATCGTAGAAAATATCTCCGGGGCATTCGAACTGAACAACGATCAGTTGGAAGTAAAATGCTACGCCAATCTTATTGCTAATTTTTTGTTCAATACAAAAAAAATAGACCGCAAAGGAAAATTCAATCTCCAACTCGCCCTAATGGAGATGCTCATGAACGGCGTTGAACATGGAAATTGCGCGATTACCTTTGAAGAGAAATCACAATGGCTTGAGAGCGGAAGAGCAATAAGCGAGCTGATATCCCTGCGCCACCAGGAAAGTATCGTTGCAGCAAAACGAGTTTACTTCAAATACACGTTACATTCGTCCTCGGCCCGTTTTTCTATTACCGATCAGGGACAGGGGTTCGACTGGCGTGCAATTATGCGTCTCATCAAACAACAGGGACTGCTTGCGCTGCACGGGCGCGGAATTTTTATTACTCAAAGTGTAACCAGGAAACTGACATATAACGACAAAGGAAATATGGTGACCTTCGAGTTCGCATACAATCCTGAAAAAAACGATCTCACGCCCGGGCTCTTCCATAAGATGGAGATAAAAAATGTAGGCAAAGGAGAGACCATTTTTCAACAGGGAGAATCAAGCAGTTGTCTGTATTATATTGTGAATGGATATTATGATATTATTGTTAACGACAAGACAGTCTCCTGCTTAAGCCCGGACGATATTTTTATGGGAGAGATGTCTTTTCTGCTCAACAACCATCGAAGCGCAACCGTGCGTGCCAAAACCGCTGGACATCTTATCAAGATAACAAAAAAAGAATTTGTTCAGTCCATAAAAAGAAAACCGCATTACGCCCTTTTTCTGACTCGCCTGCTTGCCCGACGTATACATCGAGGAAATCACTTTGATCGGATAGAATGATTCGCTCTGCTCACTCGTTCTCCGAGCAACCGGAATACATTGACAACGTTTTTTCCACCATGTTATCGTTCCTGCTCTTCTCAATTAATCGAAAATCCGGCTCGGCAGCGTATGCATCGCCAAGCCAATCAATCCCGAAAAACACCCCCTTGATCCGCAAGCAAAGGATATTACCATGACCATCACCCGCTTATACCGCCGCATCGACGCAACCCGCGCCTATTGCTTTAATATAGAATCCTCCCGCACCCTGACTGATCAGGAACTGGGCCAGCTACGCCTGCTGCTGGCCGACGGTTTCTTGATCGACACGGTCTCCCTCACCCCCGTTTTGGAAGGCGATCGAGTGATTGAGGTCGGACCTCGGCTCAACTTTGCCACCGCTTGGTCCTCCAACATGGTTTCCATCTGCCGAGCCACTGGTTTGGACTGCGTCAGCCGGGCGGAGCGATCCCGTCGCTACCAAGTGCCGGAGGACGAGGACATGCAGGCCTTTATCGCGGCCCACCACGACCGGATGACCGAATGCCCCTATACCGAACCACTGACTACCTTTGAGACCGGGATCAAGCCCGAACCGGTCTACGAGGTCGATCTCATGGGCAAGGGGACGGATGCCCTCCTCGACCTGCCGGGCATTTCTATGGACGAGTGGGATCGTAATTTCTATTACGATTATTTCGTGAAGAAGCACCAGCGCAACCCCACCATTGTCGAGATAATGGATCTCAACAACGCCAACTCCGAGCATTCCCGGCACGGGTATTTCGGCGGCAAGCAGGTGGTGGACGGCGAAGAGCAGGAAGGCACCCTGTTTGAGGTGGTCAAAGAAACCTTGGCGGCCCATCCCAAAGGTTCGCTGATCGCCTTTAAGGACAACTCCAGCGTGGTGGCCGGGCACGAAATCACCACCCTGCTGCCCAAGGAGCCGGGCCAGCCGTCCCCCCTGGAGGCTACCCAGGTCACCTATCATCCCCTGCTCACTGCGGAGACCCATAATTTCCCCACCGGCGTGGCCCCTTTTCCCGGCGCAGAAACCGGTACCGGCGGGCGTATCCGCGATGTACAGGGAACCGGCAAGGGCGGCTTTGTCATGGCGGGCACGACTGGTTATTGCGTGGCCAATCTGCACATCCCCGGCTATGACCTGCCCTGGGAAGAGCAGTACCCCTGCCCCTCCAATCTGGCCTCGGCCTTGACCATCGAGATTGAGGCCAGCAACGGGGCCTCGGATTACGGCAATAAGTTCGGCGAGCCCATGATCCAAGGCTTCACCCGCTCCTTTGACCTCCGCCTGGAGAACGGCGAACGCTGGGGTTTTCTCAAGCCGATCATGTTCACCGGTGGTATCGGCCAGATTGATGACCGGCATATCAAAAAAGAAAAGGAAGAAAAGGGGATGCTCATCGTTCAGGTGGGTGGGCCAGCCTACCGGGTCGGTTTCGGCGGCGGTGCAGCCTCATCCATGCTCCAGGGTGAAAACGCCGAGGAACTGGACTTCAATGCGGTTCAGCGCGGCGATGCCGAGATGGAGCAGAAGATGAACCGGGCTATCCGGGCCTGCAATGAGATGGGCGACAAAACCCTGATTGAGGTGATCCACGACCAAGGTGCGGGCGGTCCGGCCAACGTACTCAAGGAGCTGGTGGAGCATTCCGGCGGTCGAATCGAGATCCGCAAAATCCGGGTCGGCGACCCCACCATGTCGGTGCTGGAGATCTACGTGGCTGAATTCCAGGAGCGTAACGGTTTTCTGATCAGTCCGGAGAATATCGAAAAATTCCAGGCCATCTGCGAGCGAGAAAAAGTGGGCTGCGAGGTCCTGGGCGAGGTCACCGGTGATTTACGCTTTATTGTTCATGACGAGCAGGACTGTAGCACTCCGGTGGACGTGGAACTGAACGAGGTTCTGGGTGATATTCCGCAGAAGACCTTTGAGGACAAGCGGATACCCGTAGGGGCGAACCCCTGTGTTCTCCAGAAGGGGCAGGCACAGGGACCTGCCCCTACAGTACGCGATCACCTGCACAATGTCCTGCGACTGGTCTCGGTGGGCTCCAAACGCTTCCTGACCAATAAGGTAGATCGGGCCGTAACCGGCCTGATTGTTCAGCAGCAATGCTGCGGTCCACTCCAACTGCCTATGGCGGATGTGGCGGTCGTTGCCCAATCCCATTTCGGCCCGACCGGCGAGGCCACCGCAATCGGTGAACAGCCCATCAAAATGCTGGTTGATCCGGCAGCCGGGGCCAGAATGGCCGTGGGCGAGGCCTGGACCAATCTGGTCTGGGCCAGGATTGATGATCCGGACCAGGTCAAATGCTCAGCCAACTGGATGTGGGCTCCCAAGCTGAAAGGCGAAGGCGCGGCCATGAACGATGCAGCTCGTGCTATGCGCGATGCCATGATCGCCACTGGCATGGCCGTGGACGGCGGCAAGGACTCGCTCTCTATGGCCACGATGGTGGGCGAGGAGGCCGTAAAATCTCCGCGTGAGCTGGTGATTTCGGCCTATGCGGCCATGAGCGATATCAGCAAGGTCGTCACCCCGGATATCAAGGAGCCGGGTTCAGCCCTGTTGCTCATTGAGCTGGCTCCGGGCAAGGCGCGACTGGGTGGTTCAGCCCTGGCCCAGACCCTGAGCAGCCTGGGCAATGACTGCCCGGACATGGATGATCCAGCCCTGTTACGGCGGGCTTTTGCCGCCATCCAACAGCTGATTGACCAAGGCCTGATTCTGGCTGGCCACGACCGCTCCGACGGCGGTCTGATTACCACCCTGCTGGAAATGGCCTTTGCTGGCAACTGCGGCCTGGAGCTTGCATTATCATATGATGTGGCTGAGATTGAGGCGATTCCAGCCCTGTTCAACGAGGAACTGGGGCTGGTGCTGGAATGCCGCCTAGACGAACTTGATCATGTCCAGGAAATTCTTGCTGCGGCTGAGGTGGACAACATCCTGCTGGGCAACAGCACAGTGGAGAAACAGATTCGCATTCAATACAACAGCGACGTGGTCCTGGATGAGGACATGCGGGTCCTGCGTCAGGAATGGGAGGAGACCAGTTATCAGCTGGAACGCCTCCAGATGAATCCAACCTGTGCTGATGCGGAAAAGGCTGCGATCTATGACCGACAGGCCCCGGCCTATAAGCTGCCCTTCACGCCGAAGCCTGCACCCCAGGCCCTGATGGATGCCACCAATAAGCCCAAGGTGGCCATCCTTCGTGATGAGGGGTCCAATTCGGACCGGGAGATGAGTTCTGCCTTCTACGCTGCCGGGTTTGAGCCTTGGGATATCACCATGACCGACCTGCTGGCCGGGCGCATCACTCTGGACGGCTTCCGGGGCATTGCTGCGGTGGGCGGTTTTTCCTACGCTGACGTGCCGGAATCAGCCAAGGGCTGGGCCGCCACCATCCTGTTCAACGACCGGATTAAGGACATGTTTACCGCGTTCTACAACCGGCCTGACACCTTTACCCTGGGTATCTGCAACGGCTGCCAGCTCTTTGGCCTGCTGGGCTGGGTGCCTTGGCAGGGACTGGAGGCCGAGGCCCAACCTCGCTTTGTCCATAACGACTCAGGCCGCTTTGAGTCCCGCTGGGCCACGGTGCGGGTGCAGGACAGTCCGTCCATTATGCTCCAGGGGATGTCCGAACTGGTCTTTGGTATCCATGTGGATCACGGCGAGGGCAAGCTGCTTTTCCCGGATCAGACGGTGCGGAAAGAGGTCATCGGAAAGAATCTGGTCCCGCTGGTCTACACCGACGACAGCGGCACGGCCACAGAGCAGTATCCCTTTAACCCCAACGGCTCGCCGGACGGCTTTGCCGGACTCTGCTCCCCGGACGGTCGCCATCTGGCTATGATGCCCCACCCGGAACGGGCCTTCCTGCCGTGGCAATGCCATTGGTTGCCGCAGGATATGCAGGGGCTGGAGGTTTCGCCTTGGTTGCAGATGTTTCGGAATGCGTATGCGTGGTGTGTGAAGCAGGGTTGACAGGGCACAACACAGGAGGGTGCGGCTTCCGCACCCATTAGATGCTGCTGACCCAGCCTTGATCTTCAGCTCGTAATATTGCTGAATACCTTTTCCGACATGCCTCCCTATTTAACTATTTTTATTCAGTAAGTAATTTTTACTAACAGTAACAAAGACACTCCTGGTAAAATAATTCAAGTTGCTACTGTCACGATTGGAAAACTACAAATTTCAATAACAGAACGTCTATAAGGTGAAGGTGGCCGGTTGAGTTATAATAAAAACAGGCAAACAAAAAAGAGAGAATAAATGGCTATCTATGCAATATGGAATAATAAAGGAGGAGTAGGGAAAAGCTACTTAACCTTTCAATTAGCATCTGAATACGCCCGGCAAAACCCAAGCAAAAAAGTATTGGTTGCTGATTTATGCCCTCAGGCCAATTCATCTTCAATGCTGCTTGGCGGAATGACTGAAGGCGAGAAAATATTAACGCAAATTCATACATCAAAACAAAGAGGTACAATATCCGGATATATTGAAGACAGGATACTCAGCCCTTATGTGTCACCGAAATCCGGCGCATCTTATATAACCAATGTCGCTCAATATAACAATCGAGTCCCAAGTAATCTTTACCTAGTGGTTGGTGACGAGCGGCTTGAAATGCAGGCTTCAAAGGTAACAGGTGCCACATTTCCCGGACCTCAAGAGGCATGGAGAATTGTTCATCTTTGGGTTCGTGACCTGATCGCTGACATCTTGACCTCTTGGAATAATGAAGATTCATGTGTTTTCATCGATTGCAATCCGAGTTTTTCTATATACACAGAGCTTGCTTTGACTGCCGCCGACAGGCTGATCATTCCTTTCTCTGCGGACGGATCATCTAAAAGAGCGGTGAAAGCAGTATTGTCTTTGGTCTATGGACGTGTAAGACACCAAGGAGACCCTCAGTCTGATTATTATCTGAATTCAGACAGATACAAAATGGCACTCCCCAGTATCTATATGTACGTCGGAAACCGTCTGACACAAATGAACAATTCATCCGCATCCGCATTCAAGACGGTAGTAAATGAAATTAGCGAAGAAATATGGAGCGTGTGGCAATCTTCACCACAATCTTTTTACATACACCCGAACGGTGCTCCTACTCCGAACTCAAAAAGAACTTTTAAAGCAATGTTTCAGTATGAAGTGAATGACGCAAACACTGCTTCTGTAGTTTCAGGAGCCTTAGGCATACCTATAGCTTCGCTAAAAGCTGGCCCCAAAAGTGTTGCAGGCCGTTCTATTAAGGTAAATCAATCGCAGCTCGAAAAACAGGTACCCAATATTACTCAGCTGGTGCAGCAGATAGAATAGCACTGCACGCCTATCTCGTGATAGTTTTGCGTAGGATCTCATTAAGTACAACGAAATCAGACAATTTTAAAAAGGAGTTGTCCGCTATCGTTTTACTCAAGCAGACCTACTTGGCTGCCGTGGCAGTGTCATTGGCTGCTGCGTGAGATGCAGGGTCTGGAGGTTTCGCCTTGGTTGAAGATGTTCCGTAATGCGTATGAATGGTGCGTGAAATAAGGAGAGCGGTGATGAGGGTACCTGAGAACGGGTGCCGTCAGCCCCCGCCCCAGGGTTAAATACCGCAGAGGGCATTCGGAGCGAACACAGAGGGACGCACTGCAAAATATCGTAGGATTCCAAATACCCCGAAGGGGTTATATTTATCAGCCAAGGGTAACACCTTGGCACCGAGGGCAATGCCAGCCTCGTACTCGGGGTGTTACCCCGAGCTGGTAAATATACGCCTTTCAGGCGATTAAAACCGGGTAGGCACAGGGGCCTACCCCTACAGAATTACCCCTCGTGCCCCGCCATCCGCTCCATCAAAAACAACACCTCTGCCGCATCGGCATAACCAAGGCCAAGGTCATCGGCCAAGGCCGGGTCACGGGAACCGTTGAGGACGGTGAGGAATTTGGGTGCTGCTGCCTTGAGCCAGTCCGGTGTGTCGTCTTCATCAGCAATCTCGGTTAAGAATTGCATCGCTTCATCAGCTTCACCCTGCTGCACAGCATCGGCAATCTGGTCTGCCAACTTGCCACTGTTGAATTGCGGAAAACCGTCCTGCCTGCGGTAGGCAAAATAGGCATCCCGTGCATTGCTCCAAGCTGTTTTGCCAGCAGCGGTATGGCCTTCTGTATTTTCAATTCTGCATAGAATATTGTAAGATTTCCACGCCTCGGCTGTAATGCCAATTTTTTGAGCACACTCAATAGCCCGATTGATTTCTTGTCGTGCTTCTTCGTAGCGTTCGAGTCGGCGCAAGGACTCGGCAAGATTGCCGCAAATGCGTCCTTCATTCAGCACATTTCCCAGCCTATCATAGATGTCTGCGGCCTGACGATAAAAGATAATAGCTTCTTCTGGACGACCCAAATGATCATCATAAAGATTCCCCAGCATGTTTAAACAGCCCCCCAAGTCTGCTTGGTTGTTGAGCTGAGTCCTGATCTCCAATGAACGACGGTAAGCAGCTTCTGCCTCCTCATACTGCCCGACATCCTGATGAACCATGCCGATTTGCTGCCATACATTCGCAATCATAGCCGGTTCCTCCAGTCTCTCAAAAGTAATCAAACATTCCTTGTATGCGGATAAAGCATCATCATGATATCCCTGATGGCAACGCAACATTGTAAGTTTCCACTTGCCAAATGCTACATCTCGAAAGGATTCTCTCTTTTCATCTCGTTCGATAGCTTCCTCATACTTCTCAGCTGCTTCGTCAAATTGACCAAGGTCACTGAGACAGTCGGCCTGCTCAGATAAAGCGATTGAGGCCATATATTCGCCTCGTTCACCTAATGCTTCGAAGAGTTGCCGACTCTGGACGCAAAGATCCAATGCAGGAGAAGATTGTCCAACTTCTTTTTGAACACGTCCCAACAATAACTTTGCCATTGCTAAATCATAGTCAGCTCCTTCGTACGCTGTAGGTCCGGCATTCTGAGATTTTTCCAACAGGATTTTTGCATTTTCATGGGCTGCTTGCAGTTGCCCCTGATCAAGTAGCCGATCTACCAACAGGCGTTCATGTTCAAAACTTGCCCCGCACCAATCAGAGATTGCCTTGGCAGACTTTTCCCTCAAGGCTGCCGCACGGCTCAAGACTTGCGGGCGATTTATAAACTCCAGCAACTGCTCAACTAATCCGGCAAGAATGTTGATTGCATCTGCCTTGAACGGTTCTATAGCTAACTGGTGTTCCAATCGATCCAGCAGGGCTATTAGGTTGGGCAGTTCTAGTATAGTCAAGACAGATGACATGCCTGTATCTTTAAATTTTTCCTCATATATCAAATTAACTAGCTCTGTCATAGCCTCAGCCCAAGTTGCTTCCAGCTCGGCCAGTCTCTCCGTACTTTGCCCCAGCCGTAAATAAGCAGGCAGGGCCGGATCAAGGCGCAGGTAGCTGTACTCCTGTTCTTCGGCCATTCCGACCTTGATCAATTGTGCCGCCACAACTTTAGCCTCTTCGGTCTCAACGCCCAGTACTGCGGCCATAATCGCCAGATGCCCACCCCCATAAAACACCGCCAGCCCCTTAATCTGCTCCCGCATCTCCGGCGGCAGGCGGCGCAAGGACAACTCCACGCTGGCATACAGCGAATTCTCCCGATCACCGGGATTAGCAGCCTCCAGCTGAGCCATAAGCTTGGTCGTTTCCTCGGTGGTGGCCCGGACCCCGTTCGCCACCTCCCGAGCCAGCAGCACCAAGGCCCGAGGATGGCAATGCACCGTATCCACTAATTCAGCCACCTCTTCCGGGGTAGAGGCGTTGTCGCTGGTAGGCGGTTGCCAGCCGTGTTCAGCCATGACCTGTTCCACCAGCTGGATCGCCTCATTCCTATCCAGCCGTCCCAATTCCATAGTGTTCTTGGCCCGACCAAAGGGCGCAGGCAGCAGCTCCCGGCTGGTAAAGAGCAGGCGGCATTCTGGCGAGGCAGCCAACAGCTTTTGGCAGAGTTCCAGCAGCTCGGTTACATCGGCTACTCCGGCTGGGTTATTGCCAGCATGATCCGGCAGTACGCTTTCCATATTGTCCAACAGAATCAAAGTGGAAAACTCCCGCAAGGCCCGTTCCACCGGCTGTCGTGCCAGGGCCAGCGCATCGCCTTCCTGCTCTGGATACATGGCCGCGCTGTATTTGGGCAGCAGCTGACGGCCTATGCTGTCCAGCACGCCTCGGACATCCTGGACATTCTGCGGCTCCACGCTGACAAAGGCGGCCCGCTGAAAACGTCCGCAACGCACCAGCCAGCGGCCAAGCTCCGTTGCCAAGGCGGTCTTGCCCATGCCGCCGCTGCCCCGGATCACAGCATAGGATTCCTGCTCCAGCAGCCGCTCCAGAAACAAGAGCATCCGACTGCGCCCGACAAAGCTATGCTCCGGCGGTTCGGGCAGTTTGCCCAATTGCAGTTGCCGCTGTTCCTTGCCCAGCCGTGCTGCGGCTTCCCCCGGCCTGCTGGTAATGAGCTGCGGGTCGTCTCTATCCTGAAAGAGCACCGGCACAAACCAATCCTGCATTTCCAGCTCCCCGGCTCCCATAACCTTGCCCCGAAAGCGATCACCGTAGAGCGCAGCCTGCCCGGCCAGCATGGCATCACCCACCCGTTTGCCCTCGGCCAGTCCCTGATAAAAAGCAGCGACAAAACGATGGGCGGTTGCCACCAGCACGCTATGACTCATGGCCACGACCGAACCAATGCCCTGTTCCAGCAGCTTGGCCGCCACCGAGGAGGTGGGATCGGTCTCGGCCTTGGCGGTCTGGCAGGCATCCAGCACCATGAGCGGCACCCCGTATTGGCGCAGTTCAGCAGCCAGCTCAGCCGCATCCACCTGATCAAGCAGGCGTTTGCTCAATTTCTTGCTCTCCTGTGCAGCTTCAAAGCAAAGCGCCCCCAGACCCATTCGCTGGTCATAGATTCCGTGGCCGTCAAAATGAACAACGGCATAGGGCGTACCGGAAGCCTGGGCCTTTTGCAGGGCCTTCTTCAACGCTGTAAAGGTGGGCGGACGCAGAATATCCACCCGGACGATGCCTTGGCCCAGATTTTCCACTGCCTGCATCAGCGGCAGTGCACTGCTCCGGTGGTCGAAATAGCTGACGGCCCTACCCGTTTTATCCATCTCCGGGCGTGGGCTGAGCAGGAGCACCCGAATGGGCAGAACAGTGCGCAGGGTTTCGGTTCGCTGCCGGTTGGGCAGACGGCGACGCACCGGCAGGCCCTTGCCTCCTTGGCAAAGATAACCGATGCCGTCATGCATGATTTCCCAGGGCAGGGCCAGCAGGTCAGTGGCTGCTTCCCGGAACAGGGCAATCTCCTCTTCCTCGCTTCCTTCGGGCGGCTCAAAATCCACCTGCACCGAAAAACGACGGGAACCACTCTGCCCCTGCCAGGCCTCCAGCGGCTCCCGTGCTGATGCGCCGCTCAAGGCCGCCTTGTATAGGGCCTTGCCCCATGTGGCCAGGTTTGCCTCGGTCTTGGCGGCCCGATCCTTGAACACCCCCACCGGCCATTGGTAATAGCGTTCAATGTACCAGCGAATTTCGTCCAATTCCAGCGGCCCCAGCGAGGCCGTGAATCTATAGCGGCGGCTGATGACGTTGCGCTGCTTCCCGTCTGCTGGATTGTAGATCAACTCGGCCATTGCCCCGGCCCGACGCAGACCGTCTTTTTCCTTGATCTGCGGGTCAGTCAGTTTGAGGATCAGCTCCTCCACCGGCTCGACCTGGACGGTTTCCGCCTCCTGCCAGTCTTCGGGCAGCTGCATCCCCAGGGCCACAAAGATTTTAGGCATGGCCTCGTTCAGAGCGGTTGGCCCTTTATTCACAGCAATATAGAGCGGATCACCGGGAAAGAAGCGTTTGAAGATACGCATCGGTGTTCCCGGCAGCAGCAGCGGAATCAGCTTGTAGCCATCCTCCCGTTGTTCAGCCTCATCCAGAGCGATCTCCAGCTCGCGTTCCACCCACTGGGAATCCAAGGCGTCCAGGCTGATCACCACCAAGAAATGGGAGGCCGTGCGAATGCTCTCTTCGATCCGGGCCGGAAGGTCGTCCCCGCCGGTCAGTTCACGGGAATCCACCCAGGGCCGTTGACCGTGCAGCTCCAGGGATTGCCGGAGCTTCTTGACGAGGTTGTCGTCTTTGGAGGAATGGGAGATGAAAATATGGTTGGGCATGGGATGATCTTCTCCGTTGAGTGGTTTAAAAAAAATTAATGGCGCAAAACGATGAGCAGAAACCGCCAGTCATTGCCTAAGGTAAAGTTTTAGATGCAGAATATATTCTTACTGTAAAAATATAGGGGGAGCAAGCAGGGGGAGAGCAACTCTGCCTTTTGGCAGGTTACGTAGTTGTGTAGATCTGATTGAGAGCAACAAAATCAGACAATTTGAGCAATGAGCTGACAGAACGTGCAGGCATATCGTAAGGGCTTGGCTGAGGGAACCTGTAAGCACCGTCTTGAAGAACAGGCTCTTTTTCGGCTCAAACCACTCCCATGAAAAAGAGGTGCATGGAATCCAATCTACACAGCTTCCATGTATTCGCGTCAAGAGGAAAGCAGGAATACTTTCCTTTTGAAAGATCTTATCAAGTAGATCAGGAAAGAAACACCCACCTTTTAACTAAAAAATTACAATATAGTTCGCCACCTATCACCACGAAACTCGACATCCCTTTCTCCGCAGCCGAATTCCCGTGTACTAAAAAATTCATCGAGTAACCTTTTTGCCTCATGATAAGTATCCCGCCGCCGTAACAAACCGCTTGACAACAATGCAGTATAGACATACCTTGTAAGGTATCAGTTTTCTACCTTATTTGTACGTTATGCCCCTCTGTGTTCCAAGAACCAACAGTGGCCCGGTGAGTGCGGACAGTCAATTCCGTGTTCAGGTCATCCAAGATCTGACGGAAAATCGGCTGTACTTTTTGCTATAAGCTATAAAGTGGGGCGGTGCTGCAGGCCAGCTGATGTGCTGGATGTGAAGACAAGCTGACAATTGAGCGAAGAAAAAGTGGCCCTGCCTGAGCGGTCCCTGTTCTGTTCCTCGCTGCCCGTTTCCGCTACGGGATGCCTGCCTGCCGCCGACATTTCCTTCGGTGCCTGAATGAATGAATTTTGTAATGTGGTTTTTGTAGTGACGGAAGCATATTCCTGTCCGCTCTATAAGGTGGGAGAAGAATTTGCTGTCCGCAACTTCACGCTATCCTCTAAGCGGGACAAACAGACCTGTCTGCTCCTGATGCAGGAATTCATGAAAGTCCTTGCTGTGCCTGAATGCCTCTTAGAACCCCGGCGCAATGCGTTTATCAATCCGGTGATTCCGAAACAGGGAATGCAGCGGATTAAATTTGAGTGTGGCGGCTGTTCCGGGCTGATCCGCTTTCAACGAAAGAATCCGCATACAACTTACGCCGTCACGGTGCAAGGGCAGCTGCTCGAAGCAATGAATAGAGAAACGGAGAAGCAGGCGACCGAGCTGGTGAGGAAGAAGCTTTATTCCTTTCTGCGTGGAATAAAGCTGTTTGATCAGCTTGACGCCGACACGCTGCACTATCTGGCTCTTTTAATGCAGTTGCGCCGCTACGATGCGAATAAAATGCTCATTGAGGAGGGGATGCCGGGAACTCATCTGTATATTCTTCTCGCAGGAAAGGCCGCTGTTGTCAACAGGAACGGCGAAATCTTCGCCAAATTAAAACGGGGAGAAGTGTTTGGAGAAACGAGCCTGCTTACCGGCAGACCTGCCTATCCTTCCGTATATTCCCTGACACCGGTGCAGCTTATCGTGCTTAACTCCAGGAATTTCAGAGAGGCTCTCTCAAGCTATCCCTGTCTAAACAGTTTTTTCTGGAATATAATGATGACCCGCGCCAAGGCCAACCTCATCCGCTCCAGCCAGATCAATTCCGGCATGAACGGTGAACTGGCCTGCATCAGCCTGGTGGATCTCTTTCAACTGATCAACACCAGCAGGAAATCCGGTAGGCTTGATCTGATGCTGCCGGATGGCCAAGCCTGTGTTCTGTTTAATGAAGAAGGTGAGATCATTCATGCTACCTACGGACGATCGCGTGGAAAGGAAGCATTATTTATCCTGCTGTCCCAGAAAAATGGCACCTTCACGTATACGGTGGAGCAACTGCCGGATGCATACAGAAAAAAACAGCGCTTGGGCGAATTTATGACCCTGCTGATGGAAGGACTCCAGCATGTGGATGAGAACAGGGGCAGGGATGCGCCTTGATCACCACAGTGACGGAGACCGCCTTTACCGTGCAGTGTTCGTCTGATGGCCGCCACTTGGCTATGATGCTCTGCCCGGCACGGCCCTTCCTGCCCTAGTAATGCCATCGGCTACCGCGTAAGATGCAGGGACTGGAGATTTGGCCCTGGCTGAAGATCTTCCGTAATGCCTATGATTGCTGTGTGCTTGTACCAAGAAAAGATCGGATAACACAGAAAGGTTCCTCTGGTTACACGACAAGTCTGACCCAGAGAAAAAAGAAAACGCCCCACAAGGGGGCGTTCAGAGGAAGAAGATCAGTGGTCTTTTTACCACCGTTCAGTACCGACAAGACAATTCACGTCCATGCATTTCGCTTTTTCCTCATCGGTTAACTCACCTTTATTTTTAACATCTTTGAGATAGCAGGCATATTCTTTGCCGTCTTTATCGGAGATCCATACCATTGACTCATATCCACCTGTGTTTATATCACTCATAGCATCCTCCGCTATTTATTATCAAAAGAGAATTAATATCTTCTTATGTTTTTATAATAAGCCCGCTCCGATAAAAAAGAAAGCTTTTTCGATAAAAAATATCCTTTTTTACATTGCCCTAAAAATAAGGTGCAGAGCCCCTCATGCTCAATTCTCTGGCAAGAAAAATTCTGCGGAGATCAACTCGCCTTCCATACCACAGCGAACAAAAATTTCGCAGAATAGGCACGATTGCTCTTGATAAAATAGACGGAACCTGATAGAGCAGGGAAGAATTTTCCTTGTGAAACCACAAGCACCTTTTTACACAACCCCCTTGAAGAGGAAGAAATCATGTCTCAGGAAATAATCACTCTTGCTGAACGCGTATTACAGGTACCGCCCTCCCCGACCTTAGCGATCAACGCCAAGGCCAAGGCGCTGAAAGCGGCAGGTGAAGATATTCTGAATTTCAGCGTTGGTGAACCGGATTTTGACACCCCGAAGCATGTTTGTGAAGCCGGTAAAAAAGCCATCGACGATGGTCATACCCGCTATACTGCTGTCCCTGGCATCCCGGAACTGCGGGAGGCTATCTGCATGCGTTTTAAGGAAGATCATGGCTGGGACTATACCCCGGATGAAATCCAGGTCTGTTGCGGAGGCAAGCACGGACTGTACAATGTCTTTCAGGCCATGCTCAATCCCGGTGACGAAGTGCTGATCCCGGCCCCGTACTGGGTTTCCTATCCGCCTATGGTCCAGCTGGCGGGCGGTGTTCCGGTCATTGTTCCTCTGGATGAGTCCATAGATTTTGATCTGAACCCGGAAATCTTGGCAGCCAAGGCAACCGATAAAACCCGTGCCATTTTTCTCAATAGCCCGTCCAACCCCACAGGTTCGGTCTTTTCCACCACCGCCCTCAAGGCTGTGGCCGAGATGGCCCTGAAACATGGCTGGCTGATCGTTACCGATGATATCTATGAGACCGTCACCTATCTGGACGGCAAACTCCCCCATATCCTCGATGTGGAACCTGCTCTGAAGGCACAGACCATTGTCCTAAACGGGGTTTCCAAATCCTTTGCCATGACCGGTTGGCGGATCGGCTACTCTGCCGGACCTCTGCATCTGATCAAGGCCATGAATAAGGTGCAGAGCCAGTCCACCTCCAACCCTGCTGCCCCGTCACAGTATGCGGCCCTGGCTGCCCTGACCGGACCGCAGGATTTCCCCGGCGTCATGAAAGAGGCCTTCCTGCCCCGGCGTGATTTCTTTGTCAACGACCTAAAGTCCATTGAAGGGGTTACCTGTGTTAACCCCAGCGGTGCCTTTTATGTCTTCCCGAATTTTTCCGCCTATTACGGTAAGTCCTTTAACGGGGTGCCGCTGAAAAATTCCACAGACATGGCTGCCTACTTCCTGGATGAAGCCAAGGTTGCTTCAGTGCCGGGCGTCGCCTTTGGTTCAGATGAGTTTGTTCGCTTCTCCTTTGCCACCTCTATGGAGGTCATTAAAGAGGGCATGGAACGAATCAAGAAGGCCTTGGCCGCGCTTGAGGGCTGAGATCTCGTTTTACTCTCTTTTTTAAGAACCCGGTCGGATCTGCTCCGACCGGGGCTCAACTCCTTCTCACCTTAGCAACTCACTCCCATCATATTTTTTTGCTAAGCAGGACTGCAATCACTCCGAACGCAAGGCCGTGATAGGATCAAGTTTAGCGGCTTTATGGGCAGGATAAAAGCCGAAGAAAATACCGACCAACGATGACACCCCCACACCCAACCAGATGCCCAGCTTCGGTATAAAGAACGTCCATTCATTGATAGAGCAGACAATATAACAAGACAGAATACCCAAACCGGCTCCCAGAACGCCTCCGATCAAGGAAAGGATGACTGCCTCAGTTAAAAATTGACGACGAATGTCTCTTTGCCGGGCACCAATGGCTCGGAGGATGCCAATCTCCCGTCGTCGATCCATCACGGAGGTGAGCATGACATTCATGATACCGACCCCGCCTATCAGCAAAGAAATACTACTGATAAGACCGAGCAGCAAGGTCTGCATCTCTGCTTCTTCTCGTTTTTTTTTAATCCATTGTTCATTTGCTCTTACTATGATCTCCATACCCTTTCGTGGCTTGAAATATTTTTGAATATCCTTGATCGCAACTTGATAATCTACACCAGCTTGCATTCGTGCTAGAATATGACTCACCTTTTTCACACCCAGCAGACGACTCGCTGTAGAAATCGGTATAATGATAGATCTCTTAGTTTCCCAATCAAATTCTCTATCTTCCAGAATGCCAAGAATTATATAGGGCATGTTGTTCAATTTTATTGAAGAACCAACGAGATCCCCCGTAAAAGTATTAAATCCTGGTTCATTTAACACTTCTGGCCCTATAACTGCATAGGCTTTGTTTCTATCCAAGTCTGAGATGAACCGTCCAGATTGAAGAGGCAAATTGTTCATTGTTTGATATGTCGCTGTTGTTCCTTTAAGGGAAGCCGTTCCTCGATGACTGTTAAAGAAAAAATTAACATGATCACTGATAACGGGTACCACGCCTGTAAGCGTTCGGGTGTTATCAAGCAATGCGAACGTATCTTCTACTGTAATACCGTTCTTGCTTTTTTTTTCCCAATGTTCCCAAACATGCAACACATCAGGATTTACTGCTGAATACTTTTTCATCATCTCACCACCCCAGATAATGCCAATAGAAACCAAAGCAATAACCGCACCGATAGCAATACTTATACCGATTAAAGCCAACAGGGTTCGTTGTTTCGCCGTATACAAGCTACGGACAGCCTCCCGCACATAGGTCATCAACATGGCCACCTCAGCACACCGTCTTCCATAATCACATGGCGGGAGCATTGTTGGGCGATCTTCTCATCATGAGTGATGATAATAATCGTAATCCCTTCCTCCTGATTGAGACTGATAAACAAATCCATTATTTCTTTACTCACATGAGAGTCCAAAGCACCGGTGGGCTCATCGGCAAGCACGATTGCCGGTTTACCGATGAGGGCGCGGGCAATAGCAACCCGCTGCTGCTGCCCGCCGGATAATTCATCAGGACGATGGGCGGCACGATCAGCCAGCCCCATTTTTTTGAGCATAGCCATGGAACGACGATGTATTTCCTTCGTGGGGACCTTGCTGTAACGAAGTGGGCAAGCAACATTCTCTACAGCTGTCAAACGTTGCAGCAAATAGAATGACTGGAAGACAAAACCGATCTTCTGATTCCTCATGGCAGCAAGTTCATCATCGCTGCAATGCTGTACCTCCTTATTATCCAACCAATACCGCCCGCGTGTCGGTTTATCCAGCAGGCCCATAATACTCATCAGAGTGGACTTGCCGCTTCCCGAGGAGCCGGTTACCGCCAGCAGATCCCCCTGATGCACATCAAGATTAATTCCTTTGAGAACAGGCATCGTTGTATGGCCGACCTGATAGGATTTATAGAGGTCACGTATTTTCAGCATAATGTCTCATGAGTGGATGCGGCAAGAATTCCTTATCAATTAATACCGGATGCCGTAGGGGCACGGCATGCCGTGTCCCTACAACGGAGGAGGCAGAGGTTCCCGCATAATTTGATCGCCAACCTCAAGACCTTCGAGGATCTCCACGGTATTGGCCTCTGTTACGCCGATCTTGACTTTGACCTTTTCTTTTTTCCCGGTCGCTTCAATGACCTTGGTCACCCAAGCCTGTTGCTTTTCATCAACAGTAACCAAGACAAAGGGGATAATAAAATCAATCGGCTTTTCCGAGATAAGCACTTCCATATCAGCTGACATCCCCAGGAGCAGCCGCTTTTTTTGTTCATCAGTTGGCGAAGCAACCGAAATACGTGCTGAAAAAGAAGAGGGCTTTCCATATTCCAGCTTATCTGCCTGAAAGGAGATATACTGTACCGTCCCTGTCAGGGTAAGATTATCCTGAAAAGCATCCCCGGTTATGGTGACGTCCTGCCCCAGTTGGAGTTGCAGAATATCATTTTCATCGACTTGAGATCGTATATTAAACCCTTGCAGATCGGCAACGGTGAACAGCACCTGATCCTGCTCCACAAAGCTGCCCGGTTGAAGCTCAAGAGGAGCCTCTTCCTTACGACTGACAGGTAATAAAATAACGCCGTCAATAGGGCTGACCAGTTGCGCTTTTGCAATGCGGGCCGCAAACGCCTTCATCTTGAGTAAAGAATTTTTCTTCTTCAGTTCAGCTATATGTATATTATCCTTACTGCCCTTTTCTAACGTCAAAGCAAGTTTTTGTTGAAGAAATACAATCTCCCTCTGCTGATTCTGATAACTCTCTTCCAATTGTTCCACTTCTGAGCTTGGCACAATTCCTTTTTTCAACAAACGCTTATTTTTTTTAAGATCTCTTTGGGTCGTTTTCAGGCTATACTGTTGTTTCTTTAAATCATGCCGTATCGTTACAACCTCCAAATTCTTTCCCCATTTTTTCAAAGACTTCAATTTATCCTCAGCTTCCAGATAGGCAGCCTGCGCTTCTCGATATTTAGCCTCCTCGTTGCTGATATCAATGGTCAACAGCACCGTATTTTTTTCAACAAAATCTCCGTATTGAAAATTTTTATCCAGCACCATCCCTTCCAAGGGGGCAACGATTTCAATCTGCCCGAGCGGTTCTATCTTTCCTGTCAGAGAAAGCGTGTTCCGCAAGGTCTGCTTTTTAACCGTCACAAGCGGCTCTTTCGGCTCACCGCCTTGTTCTTCCAAACCGGGAACGCCGGGAAGAAGGGGGGCCAATTCTCCACGCCAAAAATAACCGCTTATACCAATCCCAATTATAACCAGCAGAAAGAACAGCAGCCTATAACGTCGTCTGGTACGCTTGAGCTGATGCTGCAAGGCGAAATGCTCATCTTCAAGCTGATAATGATTTGCCTTGAGTTGATGATATTTCTCCTCAAGATCGGTTTCCTTTCCCAAAGACCTCTGTGCGTTACTCATGGCAGTTCCGCCTTTCCTGCATGTTCAAGGTCAATTCCCCAATGCTCCAATGTTGTGCCCAAATACATATCCAGTTCGGTCAACGCATTAAGGTATGCCATTTTCTTGCTGTTTTCATTATGTTCCGCCTCAATTAAACGATCCTGATAGGTCACCACCTGAAAGTTACTTGACTTGTTATTCTTAAACTTTTCCAATTCAACATCAAGCTGTTTCCGGGACAAGTCCCGAGCCTTCTGAGAAAGTTCAACCTGCTTCCATTTCATGCCGATATCTCGATGCGTATTCTGGACAGAGATCTCTATATTCTCCTTCAACTCCTGCAAGGCGATCTTTGCCTGTCGCCAGGCCTCTTTGGCCCGGAGGAGTTCACGCCCTGTCGATTCATCACCAAAGGGTATTTTTAATTTCATCGCTACAGAATAATCTCCTGCCCCGGAACGCTCCTCTTCTAAAGTACCGACAGCATATCCGCCCGAATCCGTCATGTTGTATTGGGTTTCAAGATCAAGCTGCCAAAGCTGTTTATTCTTTGCCAACAACAAATCGGTTTGAGCCATATTCAAGGCGACCAAAGCTTGCCGGTACTCAGGCCGATTTGTAAAGACAAGTTGTAACAAGCTTGCCAATTCCAGCTCAACAGGCTCCACCTGAATTGATTCAATCGGTTCAATTAAGGTATGTCGGTCAATATCGAGCAACTTGAGCAAGTCCAGCTTCTTTGTTTCAACATCATTTTGACTGATCATAAAGCGTAATTCCTGGTTCGCCACACTCGCTTCATTCTCGATAATATCCACCTTGGCCTTACGACCCTCTTCGATCAAAATCCGGTTTCTTTCCAACAGCTCTTTAGCTCGCTTAAAAGATAAACGGTTAATCTCCAGTCCGCGCTGGGCCAACAGAAGCCCTCGGTAGACATAAACGACCTGGGTGATCGTGTCTATTAAGGTTTCTTTCAATCGTAACAAATTGTTTCGTTCTTCATATTCGGCAAGAACCTGATCAGCCCTGTTCACCTGCACACCGCCTCCTTTGAGCAGGGGCTGCGTAAAAGAAAGGACAAGATCATTCCCGAAATTATCAAGCCATTGATCACTCTCTGAAGTATGGACAGGCTGGCTCCAGCTCAGGCTCAATTCTCCGCCAGTCGGCACCTTGAGGACGGCTTCTCCACCGACTTCTGTGCTGTAAGAAGATTCCCCTTCTCTGTTTGCCTGAGAGGCTGAAGAAAAGAGAGAAAAATCAGGGAAAAATTTATCTTGAGCTGTTTTCAGATCAAATTTTTCCAGGAGACGATCAAGATAGGCGCTTTCCACGGTACGACTATGACGTAAGGCCAGCGTGACAGCCTCTGCCAGGGTCATACTCTGTACTTCCTGTCTGGAAGGAACCGCAACAGCCGGGCTTCCGCAGCTCATGGCAAAAAAAAGAGCAACAAGGATGAGAGGCATTCCAGAACTATAATCTGCCTTATACCATTTCAGGAAAAAATGCATAATAAACGTGCCCGCAAGAAGTTAGAGAGGATTAACATGTACAGTATTTTTGAGTACACCGCCAGCGTATTGAATGAAGAATATCGCGGGAAGAGATCTGAGGTCTGCAAAGATGTGCGGTACAAGCGGGTACAGGGAGATCCGCAAAAGAGCTGTTATGAAAAAAAACGCTGCCAAGGTCGACAGGCGCCTACCATCGTGTCTCCTCGATATTCAGATGGCGATGACAGCATTTGGTATAATAGCGGGCAACCTGATCTTGCCTGCACTTGACGACACATTCATCAAACAACTGTTTTGCCTCGGCGAACCGTCCGGAATGATATAGATTAACGGCCTCGACAAAGATATGCAGAGATTCCAGTTTGGCCTCTTTAACCTCTGGAGGATCGGTTTCAAAGACCTCGTAAATAGTCACTGTCTTAGACTTTCCCTTTGCCTTAAATTGGTCGATGCGGCGTAGCGCAAAATCACCTGGATTTTCTAAGGAGTTATAGGTTTCCTCAGCGATCAACAATGAGGTCCGATAAATTTTATTGACCCCTTCGATACGTGCAGCCACGTTCACGGAATCACTGACAACCGTTCCTTCCATACGCTTGGGACTGCCTATGGTACCCAGCATCAGGGTTCCAGTGTTCACGCCGATACTGATGTCTATCGGTTTATATCCGGCCCGCCCTCTCCCTTCATTATAGGAGAGCAAAATACGCAACATGTCTATAGCAGCCCTGACTGCATCATCGGCCTTACCGTCGAACAAAGCCATGACCGCATCGCCGATATACTTATCAATGAACCCGTTACGCCGAGTGATAATCGGTTCCATGATGCTCAGATAGGAGTTAATGAACCTGAACGTTTCCGTGGGGCTCATGCTTTCGGAGAGCTTAGTGAAATTAATAATATCGGAAAACAAAACCGTCATGGAGCGTTCCACATGGTTGCCCAGTTCAATATCAATAATGCTCGGTTTTTCCAGATATTCAAGAAAGCGCTGAGGCACAAAACGACGATAGGCGGCATTCAGTTCTTCAAGATAACGGTCATTTTCCTCCTCCCGATACTTCTCCTTCGTAATATCAAGAAAAGCCACAATATAGTCAGTTACCTTTCCCCATGCATTTTTCACACTGCTGATATTCAGCCAGCTCACATAGGCTGCACCGCTTTTATTGATGTCCCGAAATTCGCCTCTCCAGCTATCCTGCTCCTGTAGACTATCGACCACCTTTCGAGCAAACTCTTCATCATCCAGACAAAAAAGCTTCTTACCCACAACTTCATCAGGCTGATACCCGGTTATCAGGGTAACAGCACGATTAACCCGCAGGACGCGAAACTCTGCATCCGTGATAATGGTGCCCTCAACGCTGCCAGCAAAAACCTCCTCAGCAAGTCGCAGCTCTTGCCGAACTTCGCCCAGCTCTTCCTGCAAACGGAGGACTTCACGGTCAAGACGACGGACCTGCTCGCGATATTCATCGCGTTCACGGGCGAGGGTCTCTCTTTCTTTCTTGATATTAGACAAAATGAGCTGCTCCGCCCTCCAGGGACAGTGTATCAACACGACAGTGATATTTCAGGTATGCCGCAGGCAGCCGGGTATCGACCCCGGTACTTCAGCATACATTTTCTTCCATGAGAGATGCAACCAAACAGTTGGTTATCTCATTCTATCATATCGTTTTGTTGTTTTTCCAGCTCGAAGAGATTTGGATGTCGGTTGGTGTTTTCAAAATAAACAACCGTGCCCAAGGGGCGGGGTATCGGATTACCAGGAGGAAACCGAGTCTATCCATCAGCGGCACAAACCTCTCTTGAACTGATGATGATTATTGAGTATCCTGTATGAATTGCTTTTTCATTGCCCGTCACATATCGCCCTTTCTGCCAGGAGCTGACCATGTCTTCTCAATCGCTTCAACTCCAGATCAAACATATCAGTTATCAGGATGAGCAGCTTCTCAAGCTGCCCACAGGCATGTATCCTGATCTTAAATTGATTATTATCGCCATAGAGTCAATATGAACAACTTTAGTCACCTGAAAAAACTCATCCTGAAATACAGGTGGATGTTCGGTGGAACCGTAGCTGTGATCGGTTTTGCTGCGAGTCTCATAACTGTTTTCGATCATTTTGAAAGAAAACAGACTGATCCGAGTAGTCTGGAGAAAGACAATTCATCGGAAGAAGGAGCACCTTCCACGAATTTTTATATTGTAAAGCTCGTGCTCCCGGCCCGGATGAGCGGAGCAACGATTCTTGTTGATAGCCAGCCCGCAGTTATTGCACAGCAAACGCCTACGGTTGTGACTGTTCAGGTTGAGCGGAAAACTACCGGGCACAAATTCACTGTCAGGAAAGGAGAAACGGTCTGCACACAGCCGCCCCAGATTATCCAGGAAAACAACGTGATCATACATCCATGCCAATAATTACAACAGAGGAGAAAGAATGATAAAGAGAGCGGGACGATGCATGTCCATATTTTTTGCAGGCATATTTTTCAGTGCAATCTTCTTTGGTGCTGCTTCACACGTTCAGGCGAAAACAGATTTTAATGCGTATATCTGGGAATTCGGAACCCGCAGCGGGATAAGAGATGAAGCAACGCGGAATATAACACAGGAGTTTGAAACGGCATTTATTGGTACCCAGTGCTGTACTGTCTTGGAACGGAGAAACTATGACCGGTTGTTGAAACAGAAAGAGAACGAAAAAGCCGTAATGAGCATTGACGGCATTGCGGATGCCAGTGTGGGTACCCTGAAAAGCCTTGAAGCCGGTGCCGTTATTTTCGGCGAGGTATACGATGATGTTGCAAGCGGTGAGGTGAAGGTCAGTGCCGTTGTTCAAGATTTTACGGGAAAGAGTTTGATAAAAAAAAGCGTCAGATTTTCGCGCGGCAAGCTGTCTGATGCGGCGAGTCGTGAGGAAAGTATGAAGTCCTTGGCGGAGCAGGTCTGTTCTGCTCTCATTGAAAACAAGATTGTGCAACGGAAGGCTGTGCCTGTCAATTATTCTTTTTCTTCATATAAAGAAGGCGATGTTATCCCAACACTTGGCAATTACAATATGATTGTAAAAACTGCTCGCGGCTTGGCTCTCACCGGTGCCTCTTCTTCACCCGCTATGGTTGCCTTGTCTGGATTTTCTTATCAAGGAGATATTGAATTAATTGTTAAATTGGATACCAATGGAGAGCCTGCTACTGAAAAAATATCTTTATGGAGTGGTAATAACGAATTTATTTCTATTGACTTTGGAGCCTCTGGAGTCGAACTAAGTCGGTATTACACTTTAACTTTCGGTGATTACAATAAGAGTTCTAAGGAACTAGATTACAAAGGAGACGACTTCCCTAACGAATTTAAGATATCGATATCAGATGGCATTGCAAGATTCTATCTTAACAACTCATTTGTAGCTCTGCAAAAGGTTAACGTTGATACCATAGACAAGGCGAGTGTAAGCGGTATAAAAAGAGGTGAGGATTTTCTCTATTCTATTTCTGTAACGCCGATGGATTGAAGCTGGAAGGAATAATTATGAAAATACTCGACATCTTGTTTGATATTAACATCATAGACAGCACCCCGCCATCTGAGGCAAACATAAACAAATTGCTCACCGCCCTGCTGCAAAAGTTAGAGCAGCTATTCGGCGCGGCGATGGTGCCTAACATAACCCTGAAAGGGCTATATTTATCAGCCCGGGGTAACACCGGGTGCTGCCGGTGGTTAAAATCAAAACGACTGAGCGGTCAGGATCAGGATGATATTATGAATCTACGGAGCATATTACATGAAGACTGACATGAGTCCGCAGGCCGTCACGGCTCGGCTAAAAAAAACAAGCGAGCTGCGGCGGTTATGCCTTGCCCTGGGCGGAGACAGGTTAAAGGAAAAGCTGCGGAAGGCCGCTACTGCCCGACCTTCCGTAACGCCTCCAAAACCCCACGAGTCGGCTTCCCGTCAGGGGACATCCCCACCCTGCTCTGAAACGCCTTGATCCCCTTACGGGTTCCCGTCCCGAGATCCCCGTCAATAGCCCCCTCGTAGAAACCCTTGGCGTGCAATAATTCCTGCAACTGGAATTTTTCCTCAGGAAAAAGCGCATCAGCTGGCCTGGGCCAGAGCTGCTTCATCCCCTCTTTCCCGGCCAGCCGGTCAGAAAGCAGGCTCACAGCCAAGGCATAGAAATCCGAGTTATTATAGCGCTTGATCATGAAAAAATTACGCTGGACAAGAAAGCCCGGGCCACGGTCACCAGCAGGCATTTTCAACTCAGCCCTAGTCCCTGGCTCCGGGAAAGAACGGCCTTCCGGGCGGGTAAATCCGAGCTCCCGCCATTGGGCAAGGGTCTTGGTCTTTCCCTTAAAGCGGGCACCGCCCTTGGGCACCCGCACCTCGTAGCCCCAGGACTTGCCGGTCCGCCAGCCATTCTTATGAAGAAGATTGGCCGCTGTGGCCAAGGCATCCGGCACGGAAGTCCAGATATCCCGTCGCCCGTCCTTATCCATATCCACCCCATAGGCCTGGTAACTGGTGGGAATAAACTGGGTATGCCCCATTGCTCCGGCCCAGGAGCCGTAAAGTTGGGCAAAGCCGACATCACCATCCCGAACAATCTGCAAGGCCGCTATCAGCTGTTGCTCGGCAAAATGACGACGTTTCTTATCCCCATAGGCCAAGGTGGCCAAGGCCTGAGGCACGTAATGGAGACGGTCCGGACGTTCCAGCACGGCACCGTAGCGACTTTCAATGGACCAGATCGCCAGCAGCACTGGAGCTTCCACACCAAAGCGGGCAGAAATCCTTTCCAGCCAGACCCGATGTTTCTTCGCCATAAGCCGGCCTTGGGCAACCGTTACCGCATTGACTGCTGTATCCAGATAATCCCAGATCTCGGTGGTGAATTCCGGCTGAAAGGCCGCCTTACGCAGCACCTCGTTATCCGGTGCGGTTATCCCGGCAAAGGCCTGTTGGTAGAGGTCTCTGCTGATACCCTGCTTGGCCACACGGGGATAAAATTCCTTAAGCCAGGCCTGAAAGGCTGGATCCGCTTCTGGTGTTTCTACAGGTTCAGCAGTTTCTGCATGTAGCGAGCTGACCATCCCGCTCAAACAAAGAAAAAGAACTACAAAAGCTGCAAGATACTTCTTTCGTGATTGTATAGATTGTCTCATCACCTGTTGCATCATCATGTCCATATCAGGCAAATTCAAGAATCACCTGGTCAACGGTCAGGCAGTCGCCTAGGCTTGCTCCGATACTAGCGATCTTTCCGTCTGCTGGCGCCCGGAGAACGTTTTCCATTTTCATGGCCTCGATAACTGCCAGCTCCTCCCCGACCTTGACCTCCTGTCCGGCTTGGACAGCCAGCTTCACCAACAGGCCCGGCATGGGGGCAAGCAGCAGTTTGGACAGGTCAACAGATGCCTTGGCAGGCATAATCCGATACAGCTCAGCCACTCCCGGAGGCATCACCAGGGCGTCAGTTCTCAGCCCGCGATAGAGGATCGAATACCCCAGCCCCTGCCTGCTCACCTGTAAACAAAAACGCCGGTTATTAATAGTGCCGTGAAAGACCTTCTGGGAAAACTGCCAATCCGTCTTTACCCGGTAATTCTTTCCCTTATAATCAACCCGATAACCACAATCCGCCTGAAAGGTTTTAACAGAAACAGGCTTATGCACGTCTCCAATAATCACTACCCAGGAATCTGCCACCCGGCGTTCATGTCCGGCCATCTGACCACTGATCTTGGCAGCCCTATCCATGTACAGTCGATGGACAATACCTGCCACCACAATAGGCATATCCGGGTCATCCACCCTTGTTTCAGTATCGCGGAAGCCGTGGGCAAATTCCTCGTCAATAAAACCAGTGGAAAGCTCTCCCCGCTGAAACCTCGGGTGCGCGATCAACGCAGAGAGAAAATTAATATTAGTGGCCACCCCCCGAATAACGTACTCGTCCAAGGCCTCCTGCATAGCAGAGATCGCCGCCTCTCTGTTCTCCCCCTTGGTCACCAATTTGGAGATCATGGGATCATAATAGACCGATATTTCACTCCCCTCGACAATTCCGCTGTCCACGCGAACCGTCTCCATATCTTCATAGGGCGGCTGATACACTGTGATCCTGCCAATGGACGGCAAAAAATCACGGACCGGATCTTCCGCATAAACCCGGCACTCAACAGCCCAGCCCTTCAGGTGGATATCTTCCTGGCACATGGGCAGGGGCTGACCCGCTGCCACCCGAATCATCAACTCCACCAGATCATAGCCGGTCACCATCTCGGTTATCGGGTGCTCCACCTGGAGGCGGGTGTTCATCTCCAAGAAATAAAAATTCTGCTCCTGATCGACAATGCACTCCACAGTCCCGGCAGAGGTGTACTGCACCGCCTTGGCCAACATGACCGCCTGTTCCCCCATCTGACGACGGGTCTCTGGGGTGAGAAAGGGCGATGGGGCCTCTTCAATAACCTTCTGATGCCTCCGTTGCAGCGAACATTCCCGCTCACCGAGATAGACAACATTGCCGTGCTGATCCGCCATCACCTGGATTTCGATATGACGGGGCTGCTCAATATATTTCTCAATCAGGATACGATCATCGCCAAAGCTGGATCGGGCCTCACCAGCTGCCCGCTCAAACCCGTCCCGGCATTCCTGGTCATTGCGGGCAATCCGCATCCCCTTGCCGCCGCCGCCAGCAGTCGCCTTAAGCATGACCGGATAGCCGATCTCAGCTGCCTTTTCCACAGCCTGCTCGGCATCTTCCAGGATACCGTCATAGCCAGGTATGGTATTAACCCCGGCCTGTTCGGCAATCTGCTTGGAGGTAATCTTATCCCCCATACTGGTTATGGATTCAACCGGAGGACCGATAAAAACAATCCCCTCTTCTCCCAATCGTTGGCAGAAAAAATCATTTTCAGAAAGAAAACCATACCCCGGATGCACAGCCTCGGCACCAGTGCTTTTACAGGCATCAAGTATTTTTTCAGCATTTAGATAACTTGCTGTCGGTGCTGACGCGCCTATATGAACCGCCTCATCGGCCATCCGAACATGAAGGGCGGACCTGTCAGCATCGGAAAACACAGCAACTGTTTTGATGCCCATCGCCCGTGCTGTCCTGATGATTCGACAGGCAATTTCACCCCGGTTTGCTATAAGAATTTTTGTAAACATACGGTGTTACTATTCAGGTTGAAGATACGTATCAGACAGGAGAGGCAGGCGCAAATATTGCGCTGAACAGCCTGTCCCCTACTGACAGAATCTTTATGGTTAAAAAGTGGATAAAAGTTAATTATACAACGGAGTCACTTTCCGTTAAGCCTTTCTTATCACGTTCCTGCCCATTGTTCAAAGTCATTTATTCAAAGTCTTTTGTTCCAAGCCGTTTGCCCTATGTCTTCACAGAGTATATGCAAGCCTGCTCAAAATCAGCAAGAACACGTACCGCAAGACCAAAAAAGGAAACGTTTTTTCAAACAAAACATCAGCACCTTGCCATTACAAAAAAGACTCTCTGCAGAGCCCTATATTGTTCTCAGCGTTGTTCCCAGGGAACCAGAAGAACAACAAAATTGTTTTTTCTGTACAACGGTTTTCGATTGTAATAAATGCTTTTATACCATATATAGAAATCTGATTCAGAATATCATACTTCCATTTGTTAAAATGTCCACACGCAATGAGCGGACACAGGCTAGCTCAATGGCAGTATTCATCAATACTGAACCTATGACGGTCTTGCGGACAAAAAAAGGAGAGAATTTAAGATGAAACTTGGAATCAACGGCCTCGGCAGAATCGGAAAACTTTCACTCTGGCATCATGTTTCCCGACAATTTTTTCCAGAGATTGTTGTCAACCTTGGACGTCAGGTCGGTAGCGGCCTGGAAGACATTGCCGCAACCATTGAAAAGGATTCCTCCTACGGCAGGCTGTCCACCTATCTTCACGGCCATAAGGGCGGTCGGGTTATTGAGAACCTGAACGAGGCAGCAGGCACCATGACCGTGAACGGTATTCCGGTTACTATCCTCCGTGAAGCCCGTAACCCCAAGGATATTAAATGGCAGGAAAATAATGTTCGCATAGTGGCCGACACCACTGGCGCGTTCAAAGATCCTACTGCCGATGCCGAGGAAGGTTGGGGCTCAGTGCGCGGTCATCTTCAGGCCGGAGCAGAAAAAGTCATGGTCTCTGCCCCCTTTAAGATCAAATCCAAGGGGATTGACATGCCCGAGGATGCGATCACCACGGTGATGGGCATTAATGACGACGATTATAAGCCGGAGCAGCACTCCATTATCTCCGCAGCCTCCTGCACCACCACCTGCCTGTCCTACATGATCAAGCCGCTCATGGATCATTTCGGTGCGGACCGGATGCTCACCGCCTCTATGGTCACAGTGCATGCCGCCACAGGCAGCCAGAAAGTCCTGGATTCTGTACCAGCAGCCGGGGCTACTGATCTGCGCAAGAACCGCTCCATTCTCAACAATATCATCCTGACCACCACCGGTGCAGCCAAGGCCCTGGGTCTGGTTATCCCGGAGATGAAAGGGATCGGTTTTATTGCCGAGTCTGTCCGGATCCCTACCTCCACAGGCTCCCTGATCGTGCTGGTGCTCAATCTTCAGGATGAGCTGGAAAACCCAATCAAGCGCAATCTGATCAATAGCATCTATAAAGATTACGCGGAATCAAACCATTACCTCAAGTATTCTGCTGGCCAGAATGTTTCCTCCGACATTATCGGAACCCCGGAAGCTGCTGCGGTGATTGAGTCCACCGAGACCCATACCCGGACCGCCTCCCTGAAGGTTAACCTGGATCACCTGAAAAGCTGCAATTTTGAGTCAGGCGAGGTTCCACATGTTCTGGAAATTCCCATGACCCAGGCAGTGATCTACGGATGGTACGACAACGAGCTGGGCAGCTATACCAATATGCTCGGCGACTTGACCGTTTCCGTGGCTGAACGGATGGTGTAGGGGCAACGGCATGCCGTGCCCATACAGAAAACCGCGATATTTCAGGGCAGACACGCAGATCTGCCCCTACGGATTGAAATTCAAATTGGAATTTCCTGACAGGAGCAATAATGAACACAATTCGTGATCTTGACATCACCGGGAAACGGGTGTTGATCCGGGTAGATTTCAACGTGCCTATGAATGCGCAGGGCGAAATCACCGACGACCTGCGCATTTGCACCGTTCTTCCCACGATTCAATACGCTCTGGAGCAAGAGGCAAAGGTCATTCTTGCTTCCCACATGGGCCGGCCCAAGGGACAACGGGTGGAGAAATACTCCTTGGCACCGGTTGCCAAGTACCTCTCCGCTCTTCTCGACAAACCTGTCCGCATGGCTCAGGATTGCGTGGGACCGGAAGCGGAAAGCGCGGTCGCGGCCATGAACAACGGCGATGTCGTTTTGCTGGAAAATCTCCGTTTCCATGCTGAAGAACAGGCCAACGACCCGGAATTTGCCAAGCAGCTCGCTGCCCTGACAGATGTCTATATTAATGATGCCTTTGCCGTCTCCCACCGAGCCCATGCCTCAGTGACCGGGATTGCGGCAAACTGCACAAACAAGGCTGCCGGTTTACTACTGGACAAGGAGATGTCGTATTTCCATCGTTCGGTTGATAATCCCCAGCGCCCGCTGGCAGCTATTATCGGCGGGGCCAAGGTCTCAGGCAAGCTGGAAGCCCTGACCAATATGCTGAACAAGGTGGACTGCCTGCTCATTGGCGGGGCCATGGCCAATACCTTTCTGAAAAGTCAGGGATATTCGGTGGGAACCTCCAAGGTGGAGGATGACCTGCTGGCCAATGCCCGGCAGCTGCTGATTGACGCCAAAGAAAAAGGCGTTAAGGTCTATTTGCCTGTGGATGTCATTGCTGCGGACCGATTTGCCCCGGACGCCGTGTCCAAACAGGTCACGATCCAGGATATCCCGGAGAACTGGATGGCCCTGGATATCGGTCCGGCTTCGGTACTTTGTTTTTCCGAAGTGCTGGCTGATGCCAAAACCATTATCTGGAATGGCCCTATGGGTGCCTTTGAGATGGATGCCTATGCCAGGGGGACAATGGCCCTAGCCCATACCGTGGCTTCGGCCCATGCCCTGAGCATCACTGGCGGCGGGGATTCCAATGCCGCTGTGCGTTTGTCCGGTGAGGCAGATAATATTTCCTATATGTCCACCGGCGGCGGGGCCTTTCTCATGCTCATGGAAGGAAAAGACCTGCCCGGCGTGACGGCACTGGCAGGGTAAAAAATAGATGGGGGTTTCGTAGGAGCGGACCTGTGTGCCCGCCCTCAATGCCGCCACGCAGCAAATGAAGGGCAAACACACAGGGTTGCCCCTACAGTCCCGCGCCGAGATCGGGGATTTTATTTTTCATGGAATTCCCACCTGAGATTCGGAGCGTTATAAAGAGACAATCTCCTTTGGAGGATAAAAATATGGCTCGAAAACCGCTGATCGCTGGAAACTGGAAGATGTATCTGACCAGAGCCGAGGCTGTGAAACTTGCTTCGGCGGTTGCTGCTTCCTGCAAGGGCCTGACGGATCGTGAGGTGATGATCGCCCCGGCCTTTACTTCCTTGGCAGCAGTGAATGAGGCTGTAGCAGGTACGGATGCGCCAATCAGGGTTGCGGCCCAGAATGTAGCCTGGGAAGAGCAAGGGGCCTATACCGGTGAGATCTCCCCGCCCATGCTTCAGGATGTTGGGGTAGACATGGTCATTCTCGGGCATTCAGAGCGTCGCCATGTCTTTGGCGAGGATAATGCCCTGGTCAACCGCCGCCTAGTAGGAGCCCTGCAATTCGGCCTGACACCCATCCTCTGTGTCGGTGAGACCCTGGAGGAACGGGAACAGGGCAACACCTTCAAGACCGTTGAAGAGCAGCTCAGCAAAGGACTGCAAGAGGTTCAGGTAAACCAGATGCAACAGGTGGTGCTGGCCTATGAACCGGTTTGGGCCATTGGGACCGGAAAAACCGCGACCAAAGAGCAGGCCCAGGAAGTGCATGCCTTTATTCGCAACGCTCTTGTTGCTTTATACGAAAAAACACTTGCCGACTCTGTCAGGATATTGTATGGTGGCTCGGTCAAACCTGAAAATATTGACAGCCTCATGGCTCAGCCCGATATTGACGGCGCTCTGGTGGGCGGTGCAGCCTTGCAGGCCGAGTCATTTGCTAGGATAATCAATTTTACATGACGACCTTACTCATTATAGTACATGTTCTGGTTTCTCTCTTCCTGATTGCCATCGTGCTTTTACAACACGGCAAAGGAGCTGATATTGGAGCCACCTTTGGCGGTTCCGGCCAGTCAGTTTTTGGATCAGAAGGCCCGGTGCCACTGCTGAACAAGATAACCACTTTTTCAGCGATTGTTTTTATGGGCACCTCGGTTTCTTTGGCCTATATTTCCACGAATGAGAGCACTGGTTCGATCATGAATGATCTGCCAGCTCAGGAAACGGCTGCTCCGGCGCAGAAGGAAGCACCGGTTACCATTCCCATGCCGGGAACGGAAAGCCAAGTTGAGGTGCCTGCACCAAAAACTGAAGCTGAAGCCTCTCCTGCTGTTCAAGAAGCTCTTGCTGAAGAAGCAACGGCTTCCCCGGCTGTTCAGGAAAGCGAAGCTGCTGCGGTTGAACTTCCAGCAATGGAAGAGCCTATAGCTGAAACGCAGGAAACGGAAACAGCCTCAGAACAGGCTGAGTGAAAAATAAATATACCTTGTGTGCCGAAGTGGTGGAATTGGTAGACACGCTATCTTGAGGGGGTAGTGGGTTACGCCCGTGCCGGTTCGACTCCGGCCTTCGGCACCATTTTTTATATTGTAGTATTGTAGTAGTTCAGTAAAACCCGCGACCTTCATTGGTTCGCGGGTTTTTTTTTGCCTTTCGTCTCTCCCCTTCCTTTATTTTTCACTGACATTCACTGCATAATTCGGGTACAAAAGCGGGTACAGCGTAGGGTGGGCAACGAGCAAGAACGTGAACAACGTTGGCAACGCAGCAGTTTTTTCATCAGAACAGATTTGGACGAACGAAATATTGCCCACCCTATCGGGCTTTTCACTCTGTAATAGAGTAAATAAATTCTTTTCTACATTACAACCGATGTTTTTTTTTGTTTACTTATGACATCTTGATATTTTAACGATAAATCAAAAACTCCACATTGCGCTTTTACCTCCTGAACAATGCTCAAAAGAAATAAGCCCTTCTCATTGATTAAAGACGTTATTCTGCACGCACTCGGATATGTCGCCGCAGTAATTTTACTGATTTCACTGCCCATTATTTATTTTTTCTCACCGCTTATATTCCCCTCAAAATCACAACATCCTACCGAAGTTATAACAGAAAAACCTATTAAAAAATCAGCTAACAAAAAAGATAAGAGCCGTTCTGCTCATGATGCACACAACAAAAGCATTGAGAGCAGCATCTTGGCGGTATACGAACACAGCCTGACTATTAAACCAGATGGTACCTTATGGGCATGGGGGAAAAATACATCGGGTCAGCTCGGAGACGGTTCTGAAATCAACAGGCATTCTCCGAGCCAAATGGGAACAGACAGCGACTGGACTGCTGTCACGGCAGGATGGCGGCACAGCCTTGCTCTCAAAAACGACGGCTCGCTCTGGGCATGGGGTCGGCTCGGAGGCGACCTTGAAACCATCAAGCACTCTCCGGTCCGAATCGGAACAGACAGCGACTGGGCTACGGTTACCGCAGGATGGCTTCACCGTCTTGCACTCAAAAACGACAGCTCGCTCTGGGCATGGGGAGATAACATGTACGGTCAGCTGGGAGACGGCTCTCTAACCGAAAGGCCTTCTCCAATTCGGATCGGAAAAGACAACGACTGGACTGCCGTCGCAACAAGAGTTTTTTACAACCTTGCCCTCAAAAGTGACGGATCGCTCTGGGAGTGGGGGAGCGCCAGTTCACGCTCTCCTGTCCAAATTGGAACAGACAGCAACTGGACTGCTATTGCAACGGGAGGAAACAGCCTCCCCTTCCCCTCTAGTCACAGTCTTGCCATTAAAAACGACGGCTCACTCTGGGCATGGGGACGAAACATGTACGGTCAACTCGGAAACGGTTCAGACACCACCCCTCGCTCTCTGGTCCGAATCGGAAGAGACAATGACTGGGCCACCGTCGCGACAGGAGCGTATCATAGCCTTGCCCTTAAAAAGGACGGCTCGCTCTGGGCGTGGGGACATAATAGAAGCGGTCAACTGGGAGACGGTTCTACAACCAACAGGCATTCTCCGGTCCGAATCGGAAAAGAGAGCGACTGGACTGTCGTCACCGCAGGAGAGTACCTCAGCCTTGCCCTCAAAAACGACGGCTCACTCTGGGCGTGGGGACAGCTTGGAGATGGTATTGAAACCATCAAGCACTCTCCGGTACAAATCGGAAAAGACAGCGACTGAATTTCAGTCTCTACGGAACGATAAAAAATATCAGCGCCATAAACAACGTGATACAAGAGATGTTACCTGAAACTTGACTTTTCCTGCAAAATCGATCATTATTATCATTAAGGGTTCTTGATTGTCCTCTTTGACTTTTCCGGGTGCGTGCGTTGCACGTAACCCGGTTTTTTTGCTTCCTCCTACCCCACGTTTTTCTCTCGGCCTTACATCCCGATAGACTCCATTCTTTCATGATAACGGCGAACTTCTCCTTGCGAAATAGCCATTTTTATGGTTACCATTTTATAAGTAATCATAACTCATCTACTTTTCGTGTCATCTTCTCCGAAAGCGATAATCAAGCAACGAGAGCACCACGCAGGTATGATAAAGAACTAACTATCAAGGGCTCCTATCCGGATGATAGTCCAGCCGATCAAGGTCTTTAAACCGTTACGAAAAACCTTTTTCTTATCTTCTTTTCACAACAAGAATGAAGACGCTCTTATTCTTACTCCTATTTATCGTTGTTATACCGTTGTTGATTGGTCGCCTCGCCGGTATCTCCGGTAAATCAAAAAGCGACTTGGTACAGTTGGCAACAATGGCAGGCCTGCTCATACTCTTCAGCTTGTACCTTATCTTTATTGATAAAGAGCCAAAGGACAAGCAAAAGCAGCAGCCCTCCTCCTCATCTGTACAATCTCATAATTGCAACGTCACCTGCATCCATGATGATTATTCAATATACGAGGAGGAAAGGAGAGAACAACATGCAAGCGGCAGCGAGGTCTATACCTGTGACCCTCCTGCTATAGAACATCAACGGTATGAGGACGCTTACGGATCGTATTGAAAAATCTCGGGGTAATAATGCCCCACCCCTTCCAGTATCCCGGCACTGTAACAGCCGTTCATCCCCTGGAATCCACCACGGGCAAGATAAAGGCTTGCTCCATTGCCAGCGATTATTGCCATCATCCGCGCCTTCTCCGCCACTTCCTGCCGGGCATTAGCAACCAGCACCGCCGGAATCTCGCTGGTCAGCACCTCCAGATCATTGCCGCTGTCCCCGGAAAAAAGCATCTCATCAAGATGATAGCCCAACTGACGGCGAAGAAATTGAAGAGCCTGGTATTTATCAGCACCTGCGGGCAGGATATCCAACAGCTCCTGATCAGCCACTTCATCATGACTCCAGATAAGCGAGGCCCGAATCTCCTGCTCCGCCAGAATGGAGTTGATTGACCGGGCAAGACGCTTTTGGTCCACATCCGCGTCCACATAATAACTGAGCTTGAACCGGGTCTGTTTCTCCTCTTCCTGCATCTCCAAACCTGATAACTCAAGCAGAAGACCTGGCAAGCCGTTATTGGCCCGAGACCATTCCCTGCTGAGCAAGGCCTCCCAATTCCGGTCATGCTGCCATTTCCCCTGCGCACGATGACAGATGGTCGTCCCCACATCAGCAATCAGGGCATCCGGGAAAGGCACCTGAAATTTTTCAATAGCCTCTTCGGTGAGCTGGATACTGCGCCCAGTCACATAGACGATGCAGACATGCGGATTCTCTGCCAGCGAAGCAAAGGCCAGCCGGGCCTCGGGCGACTCGGCCTGCGGGCCGTTGGGCAGCAGGGTGCGGTCTAGATCCGTACAGACAAGCAACTTCATGCACTCTCCTTCAGCAACTGTTTCGTAATCTTTTCAGGGTAAAGAATTTAACAAGAAATACCTTCCTCCCCCTTATGTCGTGTGCCCCTGCATCTTTTTCTGGTATGCAGGGTGCCGGAGGGGCAATCGGCGGTCACCCTGTCATTCAGGGTAGATACGCTGGGCTTCCCCTACACACCCCAAAAGGGCCAGGACCACTATCCAATTTTCAGGCTTATTTCTTAAAAAAGCCGCTGCCATCACCTGCCTTGACCTCCCACACCTCCTGAGGTGTGGGTTGGGTGACCTCAGGCCATATCCCCGGTTGCGGATCCGCACCTTCCAAAGCCGCTGGAGGGGGATCGGAGTCATTGACAGCGGGATTCCTGCGAATCTCACGCCCCTTTACCTCATAGCAGAATTCAATAGATATTCCATTCGGATCAAAGGAGTACACAGAATGGATAAAATCATGGTCAATCATGTCGGAACAGGCAAAGCCTGCCGCCTCTAGCTTATCTTTCAGCGCCCAAACCTCCTCCTTGGAGTCCATCCCAAAGGCAAGATGATCAAAGACGCGAGGGCCGGAAGAAGGTTGACCATGCAGCTTTTTCGCCACGGGTTCCGCTCCCTCCCACTCAAAGAACGACAGGCAGCTCTGCTCGTCAATCTCAAAAAAATACTGGCGAAAATCAACTTCACCGAATCCGTTAATCAATCGCATCCCCATAAGATCCCGCCAGAAACGAATGGTTGCCTCCATATTTGCAGTCACTAGGGCCAAGTGATTAATCCCTCTAAATTTCATTCCATCTCTTTCTGTCAAATTTTCATTAGGGATGCCGTTTCCCCGCCCAAAAGCGACATCGTTATCCTTTACTGATTTCATAACGTTCAGTTATCAAGGCAATAATATAGCACAGCCCCGAAAGGGAAGCAACACAGGAAGCCGCAGCCGGTGATGAGCAGGGGCTCTGGAACAACAAAGAATCTACCGGATAACGAGAAAAGAACGACATAAATCCCTTGTTCCCCCCCTATTTATACGGTACCGTAATCTTTGCACTGAGCTCACAAAGGATCAGAAAACCAGAACCACCTATGTAATAACCAACTCTGGATCATGATAAAATACCTTTTGTTCTCCCTTTCCGGTTTTCTTGCCTGCTTTGATCTGTTTTTTTTGCAGACCTCTCTCTTTGCCCGGCCCTTAAATCCAGAAATCCCGATCTCACAGTACCTGCATACATCCTACTCCCATAAAAACAGAATAAAAAGCGTCCTTGATATTGTTCAGGACGATACCGGGTTTCTCTGGCTAGCAACCTACCGGGAGCTGATCAGATTCGACGGGGAGGAGTTCCTGTACTATAACCGCTCAACCCGTGACGATTTTCCGGTCTCGGCTGTCCGCAGTTTACTCAGTGACAGCCAAGGCAATTTATGGGTCGGCACCAATGACAACGGTCTTTTTCGTTTTCGCGATAATATATTCACCCAGTTAGATATCCGAGACGGCCTGCCCGGTGCTTCTGTCAGAGAATTATTTGAAGATCGTGAGGGCAGACTCTGGATCGGGACCACTTCCGGAGTCGCCTCTTTTGACGGAACCACTTTCCGGCAATTTACCGGCCCGGAAAGCTTGGCAACCAAACTTGTCAATTTTATCTGCCAGGACGCCGAGGGCTCTATATGGGTCGGGACCAATCAAAAAAACGGCGTGTACGTGCTCAAGAAAGGATCGGATGAATTCATCTCCTATCAGGGGGTGCTTTCTTCTCTGATAGCTGAAGCCCCTCTTGAGTACATGATCAAAGACAATAACGGCAAGGGACTCTGGGCCATCACCTCGGATACCCTCATACTGATCGAAGAAAACAAGATTAGGAAATTTTTCAAGCTGAGTTTCGAGCAAAGCAAGAGAGAACATAATCGCCAAAAAGTCGCCAATTCGAAAATATTTCAGGACCGAAAAGGTGCACTCTGGTTGACCGGGGATAGCGGACTGATCCGATTTTACAACGGCAGCTTTGATTTTTTCAATCATGCCGACGGGCTCAACGATAATATTGTCTTTTCCACCTATCAGGATAAGGAAGGCAACCTTTGGCTCGGTACCCAGCCCGGTCTAGAGCGATTATCTGAGCCCAAGTTCACAATCTACACCCAGGATGAAGGACTTTTTGACGATACCGTCAATGCCGTGCTGGAAGAAAAGAGCGGAGAATTCTTAGTGGCCACGAATCAGGGGCTCAACCTCGTCCTTCCTTGGCGTAAAAAAACAGAAAAACTGACTGATCCCCTTCTGCTAACCAGAATCAGACATCTGTACAAGGAAAGCTCCGGCAGGGTCTGGGTGAGCACCTATGGAAACGGGGTCCTGATCCTGGAAAAGAGAAAAGTCATTCAGCAACTGAGCATCCAAAACGGACTTGTCTCCGATTAGGTGCGCCTCGTTCTGGAAGATCGCTCGGGAAATTTCTGGATCGGTACCCAGTCGGGCCTCAGTATGATCGATCCAACAGGACACCTGACCAACTACACAACAGACACCACTCCGGGCTTAATCAACGACTATATTCTTTGTATGTATGAAGATGCCGCTGGAAGAATCTGGATAGGAACCGACGGGGGCGGTGTCCATATTTATGAAAACGGAGAGATACAGCAGCGGTTCACAAAAGACGACGGCGTCCTGGGGAATATCATCTTTCGCTTCTACGATGACGGAGAGGGCAGCCTCTGGGTGATGACCAACGGCGGTATCTCCATCCTGAAAGACGGGACCATTCATAATCTCACCTCCAAACACGGGCTCTTAACAGACAACGTCTTTGAAGTCTTGCGAGATAGAAAAAACAAGCTCTGGATGACCACCACCTTAGGCCTTTTTTATGTTACGCAGCATGATCTCAACCAGGTCATCAACGGCAAAAAAGAAAAATTTCCCATTACCCTCTTTGATAATAACTCAGGACTCAAGAAGAACCCCGCTTCCAACGCATGGTCCGAGCAGGACAGTGAAGGAAATTTCTGGATCGGCACTTACGGCGGGGCGGCTGTTATCAATCCGGAAAATATCCCCATCAATACGATCTCGCCAAAAACAATTATCCTCTCGTCCAATATTGTTCCCCGCAACAGCAGCAAAACCGAGAAAAATATCACCGTATCCGCTGATATTTCCCGACTCAACTTCCATTTCGCAGTTCTCAGCTTTGTTTCCCCTAAAAAAAATCTGCTCCAGTATAAACTGGACGGCTTTGATCAGGACTGGTCGGCTCCCGGCAAACAACGCGATGTTTCCTACACCAATCTTCCTCCGGGAAACTATGTGTTTCGTGTCAAGGGGATGAATAACGACGGCATCCCCTCACAGGAAGAGGCGAGGCTCGCTT
>CBFDDU010000003.1:0-46372 GCA_965603655.1 uncultured Candidatus Electrothrix sp.
TCATGAAGACCACCGCGTCAAATTGGATTAGAATTTCTCGAATCTTTGTACTTTCAAAGATTGCCGGGATCACTGCCAGCTGATCGTCGCCCAGACAGAGGGGCATCTTGGCTGCAGCCGAAGTGGCACCAATGGCGGAAATGCCCGGCACGATCTCAACCACGGCTTGGGGGTTTTGCTCAAGTAAGGTCTGGCAGACATAGAAGCCGGTGGAGTAGACGGCTGGATCTCCCAGGGTGGGCATGGCCACATCGCGGCCAGCCTTGAGCTCGGTCATAATCAAGGCTGCAACTTGCTCCCAGGCCTCTTTGACCTCCGGGTCCGGGGTCTCTCTCATGTGGACCTTTTTCATCGGAAAGTGGTGGGTGAGGATTTCTTTGCCTGCCACGCTTACTGCTCCGGAGGCGATGGCAAGGGCGGTGCTATCGCCGTTTTTTCGTGCCGCCGGAGTGAGCCAGACCTGGCATTTTTCAAGTGTTCGTGCTGCCTTTAACGTCAGAAGTTCCGGGTCACCCGGCCCTACTCCAATCACATAAAATGTTCCTTTCATCGACTTCCCGTTATGTTATGTATTTGATTAAACGCGACAGGATCGTCACCGGCATCGGTGGTATATCCGCTTTGCAATCGCTTCGTAATCGTTTGGTCATCCGTTTCTGACCTACGATTCTTTTGCCAAGTGGATGAGGGCGTTACAGATTGCTGCGGCCACCGGACTCCCCCCCTTACGGCCGATGCTGGTGATGAAGGGATACTCTTTTTCGGCCAGTAAGGCCTTTGATTCAGCGGCATTGACAAAGCCAACCGGCACGCCGATGACTAAGGGGCGTGCCTCCGGGGTCATATCCGCCAGCAGTTCCATGGCCTTTAACAGGGCGGTGGGGGCGTTGCCGATGGCAATAATGCCGACCCCGGCTTCTATTCCCTTTTCGATGGCCACTTCTGAACGGGTTCTAGCGGACTCTTTAGCGATTCCGGCGACCTCCTCATCAGCGACAAGGCAGCTGACCGAGCCGCCGAAAGAGGCCAGCATTCCCTTGCTTATCCCGGCTGCCACCATGTTGACATCGGTGAGGATATTTCCCCCGGCCTTAATGACCTCCATCGCCCGGCTGAGGGCCTGGGACTGAAAGCGGAGATTTTCGGCAAAATTAAAATCACCGGTGGCATGGATCACCCGCTGGACCACCTTGAAGGTGGCAGAGTCAAAATTATGGTCACCGATTTCTTTGGCAATAATCCGAAAGCTCTCTGCTTCAATCTCGGATGGAGCTATGTTTTGAATAGTTACTGACATTTTTTCACCTCTAGACAAGTTTTGATAAACTCCTGCTCCATCAGGGGGTTAAAGCGGAGGCGCAGGCACGGGTACCCGTCCGGAGCATGCCGAAAAAAAGGCAAAAAAAATCCCCGGACCAAATATATTGATCCGAGGAGTCCCAGTTTTCCCACGAATTGTCTGATTATCCTTGTCCACGAGATAACCGTTTAAATTTTCAGACAGGTCTTCTGACTCTCGGTTCGTCCTACTTACTGCGCCTTCCCGCATGAAATATGCAGTGACATTTATGCAGCGTTCGTCCCCGATTACAGCGGCGGGCCCGTCCCGGATTTACACCGGGTTCCCTTTTAAGCTCTCTTGGAGCACCTGAAAATATTATGGGAAATCTACCTGAAAGTTTTCTGCAAGTCAATCTCATCTCTCACATGGAAAGATAACTTCAGGCATTTCCTCCTTGCTAAAAACGAATAGAAACATATAACTCCTCGAATTTTCCAACACTATTGATTCCTAAAAAAAAAGAGAACCGTCAGCAAGAGGGTTTGCTTCAAGAGACCATATATATGAAAAGCCTGAAGGAGAAATCCTTCGGGCTTTTTTTTGTTTTATGTCCATGCCCTCTCTTCTATCCGATGAAATCGAATTGACTGGATATCTCAGAAATTTTGCGCTAAATATATAAAGATCTATGTGAACCCGTAAACCCTCTCTTGTGATTGAACGTTATGAAACCACGCATTAAAGAACTTCTGGGTACCAAACCAAGTGAGCAGCACATCGTCATAGAGGGCTGGGCACGAACCTGTCGAAACTCCGGCAGCCTCTGCTTTATCGAGCTTTCAGACGGTTCCTGTCTATCCGGGATACAGGTGATCGCCGAATCAGCGTTGAAAAATTACGCCGATGAAATCCGACATATCAGCACCGGTACAGCTGTCAAGGTCGTTGGCATCTTGGTGGAATCGCCAGCTAAAGGCCAGACCGTAGAAGTCCAGGCGGAACGCATTGAGATACTTGGTTCTGCTGACCCGAGCAGCTACCCCTTACAAAAGAAGCGACACAGCTTTGAGTTTCTCCGCTCCATCAGCCACCTGCGCCCACGCACCAACGCCTTGGGCGCCGTTGCCCGTATTCGCTCCGAGCTGAATTTTGCTATCCATCGTTTTTTTCGAGACCAAGGATTCTTTCAGGTGCATACACCAATCATCACCACCTCGGACTGCGAAGGTGCCGGGGAAATGTTCACCGTCACAGCTCTGTCCGATAAGGAATTGGGAAAGGAAAACCCCTTTGCTCAGGATTTTTTTGGTCGCAAAGCCGGGCTGACGGTCAGTGGACAGTTGCAGGCAGAGATTTATGCGCTCTCCCATGGCCGGGTCTACACCTTTGGTCCCACCTTTCGCGCAGAAAATTCCAATACCAGCCGCCATCTCGCCGAGTTTTGGATGCTGGAGCCGGAAATGGCCTTTTGCGATCTGGACGGCGACATGGAAATCGCCGAGGCCTTGATTCAGGATTTGATCAGCACCGTGCTGGAAAACTGCGCAGAGGATCTTGCTCTCTTTAATCGATTCATCAGCAAGGGGTTGATGAAAAAACTCGAAACGGTATGCCAAAATACCTTCACCCGTATGACCTATAGCCAGGCGATCCAAGAGCTGGAGGGAGCGAAACAGCAATTTGAATATCCTGTTGCCTGGGGAAGTGATCTTCAGGCGGAACATGAACGCTTTCTCTGCGAAGAGATTGCGGGCAGGCCGGTGATCGTCACCGATTACCCCAAGACCATCAAGCCCTTTTATATGCGCCAGAATAAGGACGACAAGACAGTTGCGGCAATGGATATTCTGGTGCCGGGTATCGGCGAACTGGTAGGCGGCAGCCAACGGGAGGAACGGCTGGACCTTTTAACTGCCCGCATGCAAGAGTCCGGGCTTAATCTGGAAGAATACAGCTGGTACCTCGACCTGCGCAGGTACAGTTCTGTACCCCATTCCGGTTTTGGTCTCGGTTTTGAACGGCTGGTTCAGTTCGTTACTGGCATGAGCAATATCCGGGACGTGATCCCCTTCCCAAGAACACCGGGCAATGCGCCCTGCTGATGAAGAAACAGCGACACAGGGTGACCATCTTATGGTATAGGCGAGGGGAGTAAATCCTGGGGTTTTACCTGCACCGGCTGAGCTCCATCCTTTTCCGGGCAAGGCTTACAGTCCACGGTATAACAACAACGATAGGCATCTGAACAGCAGGCACAGGTTTCCATAATTTTTTCAAAAATAAACTTGGTTTCTTTTCTTTTTTCAAGCAGGCCTGCACCGCACATCTTAACAGCAGCGGTTTTTTCTTCCATCCTTTTCAGGACATGAATGGCATCGGTGTAGATGTCTTCAGTTGCCAAGGCAACAGAGGCACTGAGTAGAAAAAAAAAGCCCACAAGACTGGCAACAGTTGTTCTTCTCATCATTAGCTTCCCTTCTTCCTCGTAAACATGATGGCAAGTTAGGCCATAATAACGCGATTTCGCCCCTGATTTTTCGCTTGATACAAGGCTTCGTCCGCTATCTTTAATAATGCGTCAATATCGCATTTACTCCTCCCTTGCATCATAACGACACCTACGCTAATTGTCACTGACAACTCTTCTTTTTCTGTTGTGATTTTATGGTTGGCCACAGCCTCTCGAAGCCGTTCAGCAGCTCTTTCAGCATGCGACCTCTCCGTGTTCGGCAGAATTACGGCAAATTCTTCTCCTCCCATCCGCCCAACAACATCGCCCTCCCGCATGTTTTCCCTGCTCAATTCCGCCAATTCCTTAAGGACCTTATCACCAACATCATGACCATAGGTATCATTAACTGACTTAAAATGATCAACATCAAACATAAAAACAGCAAGAGGGCTACTATACTGCTGTGCGCGTTTGATTTCTCTGGAAGACAGTTCCAGAAAATTCCGACGATTATTCAACGAAGTTAAAAAGTCTGTGGTGGCAAGCTCGCGCAAGGCCTTTTCCGCATTTTTTCGCTCTGTAATATCACGAACAGAACCAACTGCATACCAGGCATTGTCCATCTGAAACGCAGCGACTGAACGTTCCACAGGGAACAGCCTCCCGCTCCGATGAACACTTTTAAACTCCATCACCCTGTCCAGGACAGGACCTTTCCCGGTTGTAACGAATTTCTTCATGCCAGCATAGGCAAGCTCTCGGTCTTCCCTCGTACAGATAAGCTTATGCATTTTTTTTCGATGAACCACCTCTTCAGCGCGGTAGCCGTAGAGTTTTTCAGCAGCCTTGTTCCAAAAATGGATATTGTCATCGGTATCGATAATAATCATGGCATCATGGGCTGCCAGACTCATAGCCTTAAGCATCCGTTGCTGATTGAGCAGCCTGGCCTCTGCCTCTTTCCTCTCTGTGATATCGAGAATAATCCCTTCAACATATCGCTCTTTATCCGTTTTACTGGTCACCTCCCTCCCTGTATCAAGGACCCAGCGCGTTTTCCCCTGAGTATCAACCAGACGATATTCTGCTGCAAAAGGTTTTCCCTGCTGGAGGCGGGCATGGATAAAATCCATAACTTCCTGCTGATGATCAGAGTCAATAAGATCAAAAAACTTCAATTCCGGGTTACCAATCAGATCTGACACAGGGTAAGCGCAAATCTTTTCAATCCCCTTGCTGAAAAATAGCATATGCCGAGGTAATTCCAAGTCACTGCGATAAACAGCCCCTGGAATATTTTCCACCAGAGAACGGAAACGCCGCTCGCTTTTCTGAAGAGCTCTTTCATCCTCGTGTATCCTATTAAACAGCATATTCATGGAAGCGGCAATCTCCGTCAGTTCATCCTTGCCGGAGATCTGTACCGCTATATGTCGCTCACCCCTTCGATACTGTTCAAGAACTTTGATAATATCAGCTGTTCGTTTTGTCAGACGCTGATGAAGAAATGCCCAGAGAAAAAAACCCAGGAACAAACTGCCGGTACTGATCAAGGCGAGTACCCTGTAGACGTCGCCCAAGGCAATATTTTTATGATACTGAAGATTCTGACGGTAGTAGAGGACTCCGCAAACCTGCTCGCGCAGACCACCTTGCTCTACGCCTGTCCGACAGATAGAGGCATAAGCGTCCAACCATTGCCTGTCATCGGAAACTTTGACAAGGACAGATTGCTCTTTGAGAGAGAGCGCTGAAATCTGCTGCTCAGCAAAGGCTGTCTCCTGCCAAAGAAATCCGATGTCCTGATACTGGGTCGAGGAGACAATGTTCCCCTCCTGATCCGTCAACATCAGGATGCCATGATCTGGCGCAGCACCATACAAGGAAATGGTTCGGGTGATAAGATTTCTCTTTTTCCCTTCAATATTTTCAAGAATACCCTGCAGGACGCCTATACGTTCTCTGACTAAAACATGTTGAGTGGTTTCCACCCGAGCCAGAATAACGCTTCGGCTCCCTATAAAGGAAAAAAGAATCATCATCAGCACGCAAAAAACCATCGTGCAGGGAACAAGAAATTTGAGCCGCATTTTCCCTTTTAAGGAAGAAATTGTTCTGTCAGGAGAAGTTGATAGGTGGGCTCTTCTTCGAGCAACTTATGTTTCATCATAATACGGGAGAGATTGCCGAGGCTACGGTATAAGGTTCCGTTTACCTCATCAAGCATGCGATGATTTTCATCGGCATCTGGCAGAATTAAACCATCATAGCTCGCAAGCACCTCATCCGGCGTGATCTTCAGACGCTTCGCCATGATACCTGCTGCCTCCAGCGGTTTTTTTTCAAGGTCATCCAAGGCCTTGAACCAGCCCTTGATAACCTTTTTAAATATATCCCGCTGCCCGGCCACAGCCTCCTCATGCACAACCAACACATCCACAATTTCGCCGGGGATTTCTCTACTGGAAAAAATTTCTTTTCCACCAGCAGCAAGCAACTTGGTTCTGACCGGTTCAAAAGTCACTGCCGCATCAACCCGATCCTGCAAAAAGGCCTCCTCGTGGCCGCTCACCTCAATATGAACGACGGAGATATCCTCAGGGCGCAGCCCGTGTATTTCCAAAGCACGGGAAGTGAAATATGCGCCAAGGGCATTACTTTCGACAGCGACTCGTTTTCCGCGCAGGCCCTCAACGTTTTCTATTCCTTCTTTGGCAATAATGACATCCCCTCCATGTGACATATCCATAACCAAAGCTATTTTGAGATCAGGGGTACTCCGACAGAGATAAACAACCTCATCCAAGGTTAGGGCGGCGGCTTCTAAATTACCATTTTTAAAGGCGCGAAGAACCTCGCTAGCAGAAGGATATTCTACAAGTCGTACGTTCAAGTCCTTATAGTATCCTTGTGCCTGAGCAAGATAAAAAGGTTCGTATCCAGGCCAGACGTTAGTTCCGATACGAAGAGCTGTCAGGGGAGCTTGATGACATCCTACATAACAAAATAAAACCACAACGATAAAAAAACATTGAGAGAATAATTTTATGAGCGAACGCATAGGTTTTCTCCTCTTGTAAAATTCCGCTGATTCTGATGAAGGTGAGAGTGAAATCGGAGTAAAATCACCGTTAATATCTCAAAAAGAATATTCTTTATAAATGCAGGATCTTAAAGGGTCGTATTTATTAAATCCCTACCACAGAACACTACAAAAAGAAAGAGAAATTCAGGAAGACACCTCCAGTGAAGAATAAGCAGGTGTGCATAAATAACTTAACATTTTCCAGCAGGAAGTCCCTGTAACTTCGCACTTCACGATTTAAATAATTATGCACGGGTACTTATTATGCAAAAAAAGGAGAGAAGGTTCTGAGCGTTTCTCCCCTGGGGGAGGGGGAATGAAAATTTCATTGCACCGCAATGAAAAATATTTATCATTAATTTTTGCTATTGTATCAAGACGATGTGTATTGCCAAAAATATTACCGCAAAGTATGATACGCAGAAACAAAGAGAGGCAACACTCCACATACGAGGTGAAGCATGATCACGCAACTGGCAAGCGCCGTTCACCACAGGACATGTTATTGCCCGGTCATCAACAAGACAGTAGAAATCAGAGTCAAAGAGATTGAAACCATCAAACAAGGCAACAGCAAACAAGGGAGCATCAGAATCCTCTCCCGGACACTTGAAGATTGCTCAGGAATGAGTGAGTGCGGAATAACCAGGGCGATTGGTGGAGGAAGTTTTATCGTTGATTGGCAGAACTGCCTCCTCAATTCATCATTACAGATAGGACGCCAAGTGTGGAGTTCCAGCCTGCCGACCTCATCCTTAACGGCCTTTACAGACTAAAAAAAGGATGGGTAACAGAAGGGTACAGCTCTCTTTTAATGCGTTACAACACTGATAGCATCTTCTGGACAGATATTGATACAGAGATCGCACTCAATGCATTTTTCTTTGTGAACATGGACGGGGATGCCGTTCACCAGCTGAAAAACTTCTTCAGGGCACACTTCAACACACTCCCGACAGTTCGTGCATTTTTCCATATCGATCTTTACGTTTCGCATCGTTGGGGTCTCCCTCTTGAGTTCCGCCGAATTACCGGCAGCGAAATAGATTACGTAGCCCTTCCAAATCCCTTTATTTTTTTAAACATACCCGCAATCTCTTGACAAGAAAAAAATTCTATTCCGAGCAGATATATCAACAGATCAACAGGCAATCCCTGGTTACTCCCCTTCAAGCCCATAATTCGAATCACTCCGAATCACCCTGCCTCCGGCTGCGGATATCTGCAAGTGTTCGATCCACGATCTCCACAGCATGACCGATATACTGTTCCGGTCGATCAAGCGGGGCAAGATCTGCTGCGGTAAACAGCGAACCTATTTCTGCGTCCGCCAGGACCCCCTCTTTCAGACTGATACCGCCCTCCGCAGCCGAGGCTGCTAAGCCATGTAGCTTTTCCAAGGCCTTACTCTTTCCCATGCTCTTACTGAGTTGAAAAAGCAACCACTCCGTGGAGATGAGCTCTTTCCGCTGATGCAGATTCGCGAGCATCTGCTCTGTTCGTACAGTCAGCCCGGAGAGGATCCCGATCATAGACTGCAAGGCGGTTCCGGTGTAAATACAGAGTTGCGGGATGGCCAACCATTCTGCCCAGAGACAACGCGGATCGCGTTCATGCTCGTGCAGGCAGCTTTCCATGACGGTCCCTGCCAGAGCTCGGACATGTTTTGCCAAGGCATTCACTCGCTGACAGATAACCGGGTTCTGCTTATGGGGCATGGTACTGCTGGACAGCGCACCGGAGAGCGACGGCTCTCGAAGTTCATCGATTTCGGTCTTCTGGAGCTGAAAAATCTCATTGGCTATCTTGGCCAGAGTCATAACCAAGAGAGCAAAATCCGAAGCCAACTCAGCGATCCTGTCTCTGCTGGTATGCCAGGAAAGGGGATCGTGGTCAAGCCCGAGAAGCTGCATGGTGTCTTCGGCAACAGCAAGTCCTTGAGGCCCCAAAGCGGCATAGGTGCCCACAGCACCGCTAAGCTGCCCAACACAAACCGTGGCTTGCAGATGTTTGATCCGCTGGATATGGCGGCGGATCTCTGCCAGCCAACTAGCGGCCTTTAGGCCGAAGGTGGTGGGCAAGGCCTGCTGACCGTGGGTTCTCGCAACCATAGGGGTGGCACGATGCTCCTCTGCCAGCTTCAGGCAGATTTCTTCCAAGGCCAGAAGATCCCGGTACAGAATCTTCAAAATCTGCTGAAGAGAAAGGATCTGCCCGGTATCCAAGACATCTTGGGTCGTTGCCCCGTAATGGACATACTCCCCATGCCCGTTCCGGCAGGCCCGCCGGAGACCACCCAGCAGCGGAACCACTGAATTACGATTCTTGCTGTACCCCTCACGAACAGAATCCAGATCAATATGTTCCAGCTTTGCCTGGGCCTGAATCTCGATCGCTGCCTCTGTCGGGATAATCCCCAGTTTTCCCTGAGCCGCAGCCAAGGCCGCCTCAACATCAAGCCAGCGTTGCAGCACGGCCTGTTCATCAAACAGGGCTTCCAGCTCCGGTGTACTGAACACATGAGGATTTATCTGAAAATCAAAGGGATGGACAGGCATAGGATTTTTTGGAAATATATGAGTTGTTGGACTTCAGCCTTCAAGACGGGTCTTAAAGACGGCCATAAGGCCGAGCATCAGGATACAGCGGGGCCTCTGCACAGAGCCGGAGGGCGGCCTCTCTCGGCGAAATATCATCCTGTTGACTGCGTTGCAGCATTGCCTTAACGATTTTCCGTGTTTTTTGGTCAACGTGGGCCAGAACCTCCTCAGCAGTGGGCATGGTATCCGGCCCGAACAGGCCTTCCATGGACAGAGAGCCACCGCAGCCGGCAACCATGTCCGGGATCACCGGAATAGCACGTTTATGGAGGATCTGTTCCGCCTCTTCAGTGACGGCCAAGTTGGCACCGCTGGCAATGGCCTTTACCTGAATATGCTCTGCCGCCTCTTTATCAACAGCCTTTTCAATAGCTGCTGGCACAAAGATATCACAGGGAATATCATAGATTTTTGTATTGTCAGAATAGGCAGCCTTAGGATTCTCCGCCGTCGGAATAATTCCCTTTTCCCCGCCCTCCTGAGAGGCAAGCAAGGAAGGGATATCAAGGGGGGTTCCGTTGCTACTGAACAGACTCTTCTCCCGATCAGCCAAGCCGACAATCCTTACCCCTGCCTGGTGGAGAATATAGGCCGCCCCTGCTGCCAAGCCACCAAACCCTTGAATCGCCACAGTCCCTTCCTGCGGAGAGATCCCGAGAAATTCTAAGGTCGCCAAACAGGAAGCAGCCAAGCCCGCCCCGGATCGTAACCTGCCCAGCGTTGCATGACCACAGGGAGCGGCAAGCAGAGCTGTCCGTTGAGCAAAGGCGGTATCATCAAGCTGCTGGTTCCTTGCCACCGCGTTTTTGATAGAGGAAAGACCAAGACGCTGACACACGGCATCCAATTCAGGCATGGTGGTATTCAGGTCCGGCCCCATAGAGTAGCGTTCCTCCATATACGGCTTGATAGCCCGCATAAAACGAAACAAGGCCTCCTGCTTTCCCGGACTGGCGGGATCATAGTCAATACCGCTTTTGGCGCCGTCCGCTCGTATTCCGGCAATCCGCATCTTCAGGGTCATAGTGGCCGCAAGGCGCTGAACAGTTTCGCAGGTAAGTCCCTGCTGGACTCGGAGACCGCCCGCTGCAAGCCTATGGGTCATGGAATCAATGACCAACCACCCCTTAAAGCCTTCAACAGGATCAGTATATTCGACAATAAGGTCTGACGCTACTCTCGTATTCGTGAACATAACAAGGTATTGATGGAAATAAATTAAACGATGATGATCGGGGCTTCCTGATCAATTTTTCCTTCATAAAAGGCTCGCATGGAAGGCTTCTCAATATCCACCATGGAAATGATAAAGGAGAACATCTTGCTGTCTTTAACCAAGAGCGTATCAAGGCGGGTCGGGGTATCACGGAGAGGATCGCCTTCCCAAGGAACCACATGGATGTGATAGGCTCCGAAAATGGAAAGGCCGTTTTTATTGCAACGTTCGAGGCATTCTCTGAATTCTTGCGGATCGGTAATCCAGCCTCGTTTACCGAGCGGGGTAGTGGACGGAACAGCATGCTCTTCCATCATCTTATCCATAAAACTCTTCAGGGGCTCCTGATTTCTGGCATTTTTCTTTACCGGAAGTACCGTGCGCACATGAAGTTCCCTTCCTGCCTGCACGCCAGCAAGGATACCAAAGGCTCTGTTCACCTTGCTTTCATCGGGAAGAAAATCCCCTGCCACCTTTCGCCGGCAATGCGCAACGATTTCCTGCCAAACGTTCTGAGGAAGGAGGATCCTGTCTATATCTTTTCTCCAGCTCATAGATTCATTCTTGTATTATCCATAAAAAAAGCAAAGGCAAAGGCAAAACCAAGGCAGCGAAGAAGGCCTTTCCCCGGAAGATCATTTTTGTCCAGCAATCTCTCTTGTAACAGGCTTCAGCTGTTCAACAAGTTGAGATAAGAATACTCTTCAGAATTTTTTTTAGCAAGCCGCTTTGCAAAAAGGAGGTGATTACAATCTACCCAACCGTCCTAAGAGGCAAAATTCACGTCCAAGGAACAGGAACTTCCTTACGGACATAAAAAAAGATAAAGCTTACTTTTCCAACTACCACAGGAGAGCAGTATCACTTTACCTACCCTCCCCTATTCGCCATGACGAGGAGGGGCAATCCTAGCGCTTGGTCCGCCCGCTCCGTTCCCGGAAAAAGAGGCGTATCTGTATCCGATCCAGCCCCAGCCCTTCCCGAAACTGATTTTTAAGGTAGCGCTGATAAGAAAAATGGATCCCCTTAGGGAAATTGGCAATCACGACAAAGGAAGGTGGCGACGTATCGATCTGGGCCGTATAATAGAGCTTCAGTCTTCGGCCCCGGTACATAGGCGGTTCGTGATGGAGCGTTGCCGATTCCAAGAGCCGATTCAAGGCTGAGGTGGAAAAACGCTGATGGAACTGGCGGTGCATCTTGCCGATCTCCGGGAAAATCCGCTTAATACCATAGCCTGTTTTGGCCGAAACCCTAAAAACCGGGGCAAAGGGGATGAAGTTGGTGGCCAAGCGCACCTCCTCCAGCAACCAATCCTGTTTCTTTTTATCGCCCTGAATCAGATCCCATTTATTAATAAGAATCAGCAGGGCCCGCCCATGATCCTGGGTATAGCCGATCACCTTGGTATCCTGCTCAGTGATCCCCTCTTCTGCATCAATGAGTACCACTGCGATATCACAACGAGTCAGGGCCTTAAGGGCCTTAAGAATGGAGAATTTCTCCAGCTTATCCGTAGTCTTACCCTTACGGCGAATACCGGCGGTATCAATGAGCAAATAATTATACTGATCTCGACTGAGCAGGGTATCCACAGAATCGCGGGTGGTGCCGGATATCTCAGAAACCACCATCCGCTCCTGGCCCATGATCGCATTGATCATGGAGGATTTGCCCACATTGGGTCGACCGAAAAAGGCCAGGCGAGCAGTGCCTTCGGGCAGTTCTGCCGGTGCCTCTGTTGCTCCCAACTTTTCAACCAAGTCCTCCATCAGGGTACGGAAACCATAGCCGTGATCCCCAGATAATGCCCATAACTCGGGCACACCCAGCTCCCAGAAGGGGGTCAGCAATTCGGTTTCAACCCCTGGGGAATCAATCTTATTGACCACGAAAAAGACCTCTTTATCCGTGCGCCGAAGCAGTTCCACAATCTCATGATCACCGGGCAGCACGCCCTGCCGACCGTCCAAAAGCAGCAGGATAACATCGGCCTCTTCCACGGCCTGCAAAGCCTGGGTACGGATATGATCACTGAACTGGTCGTGGTCCGGGCCGTCCGCCTCCTCAATGCCGCCAGTATCCACCAGCATGAAGGCATGCTCCTCCCAAACCGCTTGGGCATAATGGCGGTCACGGGTAACACCGGGTGTGGGATCGACAATGGCGTCACGCCGTCGGGTGATTCGGTTAAACAGGGTGGATTTTCCCACATTGGGCCGTCCTATCAGGGCGACCAAGGGATAGGGATTACTCTTCACGATCAGTAGTCTGCTTTGTCAGAGGTTAAAAAGGGGCTTATCGGCTGCTGTTTCGCCGGATGAAGTCGGGAGATAACAGGACAGGCCCGACTTGCTATTGGTCGGGCATTGCCGCAAGAATACTCGTAGCAAAGGCGTTTGGCAAGTAGGGTTTTGGGGTTCAGTCAATAGATGCAGAGGGGGGATGAAATAAAAAAAGGTAGGATGTTTACGGACAGAGAAGTTGGTCAGAACCTGTTGCAGCAGATCGGAAAATCAACAGCGTTGCGTGAGAAAACGCACCCGAGGGCAGGAGCTACTCTTGATGCTGACAGTTATGGCAATCCTCTTCCGTGCATTCGTTTTTGCAGTAATAGCCAAAGCCAGATTCCCAGCTGATCCCCCCTTTCGGGCATTTCTCCACATACTCGGCATATTTCACCAGGCGCTCCACAATGGCCTTAGGCACAGAATGCTCCATTTTACAGGCCGCCTCATCAGCCTCCTTCTCATCAACCCCGAGGACATTGACCAGGAATTGTTGCAGGGCGGTATGGCGGCGGACAATATCCTCGGCAGCAGTATGCCCTTCTTCCGTCAGGGTGATCAAGTCATAGGGGGCATAATTGACTAAACCCATTGCACGCAGGGTCCGCAGGGCTCCTGTGACGGAGGAGGCGCGCACAGCAAGATATTCAGCAATATCCTTGGCGCGAGCAGCCATCTTATCAGCGACAATATGATAGATCGCCTCTAAATAGTCTTCCTGGCTGGCGGTGAGTTTATTCTCAGAGGGCATAGACACGATATTTGTATGAGCGTTGATTTGATTGAAATCTACGGCAGACGGGCAAGAAAGTCAATCCTCTTTCAGCCGGGACAGCAAGCCCGGCTCACACCCTGATCTGTTTTCCCAAAAATCTTGGTCCAGTGTGCAGCAGCTCCACATCCAGCACACACATAACCCTGGACAAGACTTCGCGTATCCTGGTCTTCAATCCGCTGCGGATACCCACATCCAACGCATTATAGCCGTACAGCTCTATTTCGTACGCCCGGCCAATATAAATAGCCCGCTCGTTATGAAATTTCTGCGAGATAACAACGCCTCGCTGCCGACCAAATATTTTCTTAAAACGAACAATCGAGTCAAGGGTCCTGAAGCCCGCATAGTCGCAGATGATATCTTCTTGGGGCACGCCTGCCTTCATCAAATCTTTCCTCATCGTTTGAGGCTCATTATACTGCATGGTCTCGTTATCCCCGGATACGATAATCTTCTTGCACCCACCACTGTCGTACAGCCTCTTGGCCGCCTCTATCCTGTACTTATAGTAGAGATTCCTCCTGCTTCCAGGTAGATACTTGGAGGTCCCTAACAGAATAGCGCAATATACCTGGGGTGTTGCATCAAGGCGATCAGAGGTGTAGCGCCCGTAACTGCTTATCACCAAATTAGGTAGGACTATGGCGGCAACTGCCAGTAACAGACAGGCTAAACAGAGCCTGCGTACCTTGACTTTTTTTTTCATCGCATGTGCTGATCAATCAAGTGGAACAAAAAAAATAACCTGTCCTACGTTCTCATCTCACTTCACCCCAGTCCGAGCCAGGTTCCCAGCTGAAAGATCCCTACCGCCATCCCGAAGGCAAAAATGGTGTTAAATCCCATAGAGAAAAAGGCCCATTTCCAGGAGCCCGCCTCCTTGGCAATGGCAACTACGGTGACAAAACAGGGGGAATAAAACATAATAAAGGCAAGAAAGGCCAGCGCAGCAATGGGATTCCAGTGCCTGTCTCCGGCCAGCCTGTCTTTGAGCGAGGTCGTGTTTTCCGGATCCACTTCGCCAAGGGAATAGGCTGTACCCAAGGTGGAGACAATAACCTCCTTGGCCGCGAATCCACCCACCAGAGCGATATTGGTCCGCCAGTCAAAGCCAGCAAAACGACTGATCGGCTCCAAGGCTCTCCCGATACGACCGGCTATGGAATATCGTAACCCGGCCTCGGCTTCCAGTTGATCGATTCGCAGGAGTGGAGTAGCTCCACCGGGAGCTCCATCAGCAGTTTCGTCAGCAAAACCGGAAGCTGCTGCTTGGTGGCGCATGGCTTCAAATGCAGCGACCTTATCCGAGGGCAGGCCGGGATAGGTCATCATGGCCCACAGCAAGATAGAAATCCCCAGGATCACCGTGCCTGCTTTTTTAACATACTGCCAGGTCCGCTCCCAGGTATGAATCAATAAGCCTTTGCCGGTAGGCACCCGGTAGGGAGGTAATTCCATGACAAAGGGCGTGGATTCCCCTCTCAGCAGGGTCATACGTAGAAACTTTGCCGCCATCAGGGCCACCAGCCAGGCAATAAGGGTTGCCAGAAACATATATCCTGCCTGATGATTGGGGAAAAAAGCAGCGATAATAAGCGTCAGGACGGGCAGCTTGGCCCCACAGTTCATAAAGGGCACTGTCAGCAGGGTGGCCATCCGCTCCTTAGGGGAGCGCAGGGTTCGAGCGGCAAAAACGCCGGGCACGGCACAGCCTCCTGCAATACCACCGGAAATAATAAAGGGCATGACCGAAGATCCGTGCAGCCCGAAAAAATGAAAAATCCTATCCATCATAAAGGCAACCCGGGCCAGATACCCTGAATCCTCCAGCACGGCGATCCCAAAAAACATAAACATGATGATCGGGACAAAACCGAGCACGCCGCCCACGCCGTCAATTACCCCAGAAATGATCATGGATTTGACTGGCCCATCCGGTAACATGGTTTCCGTGAGGCTACCGAGCAGCTCAAAGAACATGCCCAACCCGTCAACCAGAAAACCGGACCAGTTAAAGGTAAAACTGTACAGGCCCAATAAAATTGCAGCCATCAATAACGGTCCCGCCACCCTGTTGGTCACGACCTTATCGATCTGGTCCGATGCATACAACCTGTCTTGCTCTGTCACTCGGGTAACCTCTCCCTGCCGAAGAATGGAGCGGACAAAGCCATAGCGATGATCTGCAATAACCGTTTCTGGATAGGCTTCAAGGGTATCCTGGAGATGCCGAGCCAAGACCTCGCTTCGCTCAACGAGCTGCTGCCCGACAGCCATGTTCTCCAGCATGACCTTGGCCACGATCTGCTCGTCGTTTTCCAAAATTTTTAAGGCCGTCCACGATGCGGGATAAACCCCTGCAAGAACCTTATGTTCTTTAATAAGAGGAACTAACCCTCTGAGCGCCTCATCGATATCTGCCCCGTAACGAATCAGGGTTTGCGGTTGGGCATCTGCACGACTGACCTCCTGAACGGTCTCCAGCAGCTCTGCCACGCCTTTTCCGGTGCGAGCGATAATGGGAATAACCGAAACCCCGGTCAACTGGCTGAGTTTCTCCGTATCAATACGAATACCGCGCTTTTCCGCGACATCAATCATATTGAGCGCGATGACCAGGGGCACGCCCAGTTCGAGAAATTGGCAGCTCAGGTAGAGGTTGCGCTCCAGATTGGAGGCATCAACAATATTGACCACCACATCCGGTTGCTCATTCACCAGATAATCACGGGCCACCAGCTCTTCCACCGAATAAGCGGTCAGAGAATAGGTTCCGGGCAGATCAACAATCCGAATTTCCTGCCCTTCATAGAGGTACCGCCCTTCCTTTTTCTCAACCGTAACACCGGGATAATTCCCCACATGCTGATGCGCTCCGGTAAGATAATTAAACAGGGTGGTCTTGCCAGCATTAGGATTACCAGCAAGGGCGATATGAACAGTATCAACCATCAGTCTTTTCCCTCCGCAGGATCGGTTTCCACTTTAATATCCACTTCAATATAATCCGCCTCACTATTCCGCAAGGTCAAGGTCTGCCCATGAATACGAATTTTTACAGGATCGTAGAGCGGAGCACGCCCGGTCACGGCAATCTCTGTACCCGGCACAAGCCCCATTTCTCTCATCCGCAGGCCAAGGCTGCCGCCTATTTTAACAGAGACGATAACACCGGATTGTCCGGTCTGCATTTTTCGTAAATTCATTTAGTCCCGTCCCCCCCCTTTCTGTTCACTCTGTGGCAAACATGCTGATCCTGGATCTCCCCCGCAACCAGAGCACCCTCCCGAGCACCTTCCTGACCGATAGGAACGAAACAGGGAGCTCCCGGCAAAGAAACAGACCGCAAGGACAACAAGCACAACAATAAGGTTCTGCATATTTTTTCCTTCAAAGAAACTTATTTAGCTTTAACTAAAAAAAATCGCAAAAAAAAGAGCGGTCAGACTGGACACACCAAAATATTTTGCGCGGTTAATGCATCCAAACTCAGGGTTCCGCCGTTAATTCTCACCATACACTGCTTTCGCCCTCGCCCCCGTGCAGGACAGAGCAGCTCCAGCACGGTTCCGGGCAATACGCCCAGAGCGGCCATTCTCCCGCAATCACTGCGATCGCCGCTGACTTTGCATACCCTCACTCTGCTGCAACCGCAGCACTCCGACAAGGGGCGTATCTCTTCTGGAGACTGCGCCCTCCGCTGCTTTATACTCCGCAAACAACAAGAAAATATATTGCGTTTTTGTCTCATGACATTTCTCTTCACGGTAAAATGTTAGGCGCAGCAAACTTTTCTTCCTGTCAGCATCTTTTACAAGGATTTTTTACGAAAATCAAGTATGATTCAAGAGGAAGCAAAAAAAGAAAAAATATTTTTATTCCGTAGAGCTTTACCCTTTCATTTCTTCACATTGCCTTCATCTTGCAAAAAGATTATATAGCTAACCACTCTCAATAAAATACAACTTCAGTAACTGATCGGGCAAGAACTCCCATTCCAGCAAAGACTTATGCGGAGGGTTGGCACTGCCCTCCATGAGAATAAAAGTTTTTTTCAACAACAAATTGACACTGAGGACAGTTTTTCATTCGAGCTTGTTTTTACGGGCGTGACATGATATTTTAGTCTATAATCATTGAGAGTTTTTAAGTTGTCCATTCAAACATCCGCCTGCCCGCACAAGCTTATACAGACAGGACGAGCAACGTATGACCAGAGTTAGCCCGCCCCAAAAGGGTCAACATACATCGTCAAGGAAAGGATTTTTCTTTGAAAAAACCGTGGCTAAAACTCCGGTATCGTATGAAAAAAGCTCCCCTATCTATTCCTTACTCAATGGTCAACGGGTTGGCCAGATTCCCATAGATGAACATAAGGAAATCGATAAAGAGGAGCTGATCGGCTATCGCAGGACTGTAGCCGGTCTCGAATGGTTGCTGCTGCTGCTTGTCCTCCTCTGCACCAACCTTCCTTGGGTCCATGTACCTGAACCTACGATTCTGCATGCAAGCATGACAGCATTTGCTGTCTTCATTTGCGTTCTTCATTATATGTGGCGCAGCCATGACGGAACACGCTGGAAGCTTTCCCTGAACATGTGGGGGATAGCCTTCTTTATTACAGCTGTTGTCTGGGAGACAGGCTCCTTATCAAGCCCGCTGTTACCCCTTTATTTTGTTATAGTCCTGCTGGCCGGGACAACCCTAGGCCCCCTGTCCACCATCCTGGGTACCCTCCTTGTCACGGCGTGTTATCTGTTGCTCGGTGCAGCCGAAACAGGTTTTTTTCTTTCAAAATCTACTATCACTTTTCACGCAGAGCATCTCTCGGGACCGATTATCCAACTTTTTCTCCTGTGGCTCCTTGCCTATTTTGTCACCCTTATCTCCAAAGAAACAGACAGGACAAAGGATAAAATCAGGCAGTTGTCGCGAACTGATCAGCTAACCGGCCTGTGGAATATGAAGATGCTGCTGATTTTTATGCAGCGAGAGTACCAACGAATCCTGGCAAAAACCGGAAAATTCTCTGTGCTCATGATTGATGCGGACAGCCTGAAGGCGGTGAATGATCTCTATGGACATCACGCCGGGACCATGCTGATCGTCTCTATTTCAGAGATCATGCGCTCGGAATTACGTGAAGAAGATATGCTGGCCAGATTTGGCGGCGATGAATTTGTGGCCTTTCTCCCGGATACCACCTGCCAGAAGGCATGGGAAATTGCCGAGAAAGTGCGAATCAAAATAGCTCAAGCCCCGCTGAACTACGAAGGACATACACTGAGCATAACTGTCAGCTGCGGTATAGCCTGCTACCCTGAACATGGTCAGGACCTAACCCAGATCATGAAAATGGCAGACAAGGCGCTCTACACAAGTAAGGGGCACGGAAAAAACCGATGTACTATTTTTAAAGCACCGGAAACAACCGGCTCAGCATCTCCCCCCCCTTGCAGCAAAAAAACACAGGACCCTGTGGAATAACGAGCTAACTGGTTACCTGCAAACTGCTCGTATGCAGATTACCTCAATTTAACAGGTCCTAATTTCCACCTCATTCTCCTGCAAGAATTTTTTCACCTGCCCGATGGGCACCTCTTTCCGGTGAAAAATCCCAGCAGCTAAGGCGGCCTCAGCATCTGTTTTGGTAAATACCTCCAGAAAATGCTCAGGGCATCCGGCTCCGCTTGAAGCTATGACCGGGATAGTCACGGCCTCCTTGACCGCATTGATCAGCTCCAGATCAAAACCAGAGTTGGTTCCGTCCTTATCAATACAGTTAAGGAGGATTTCTCCGGCACCTAACTGCTCACAGACCTTTGCCAAGGTGACCGCATCAAGATCGCGTCCTTCGCGCCCTCCTCGTACAGTACACTGGTACCAGCAGTATTTCTCACCGTTTTCACCGGGAAATTCCGTTTCGATAACCGGATGCGGAGTGTCATCGGGTGCATGCACATAAACCCGCCTCGGATCCACCGAGATCACCACGGCCTGGTTGCCGTATACCCGCGCGATTTGTTCTATGGAACTGAGCCCTGTTGCCTTGCCGGTTTTAAGTACCTCTTCGACAATCAACACCGCATCAGAACCGATAGAAATTTTATCTGCCCCGGAACGAAAATACTCTGAGGCAACCTCAAGGGCCGAATAAAATTTGCCGTTACAGTCGGTGAAATCACGAATCCCGCCGCCGACTGTCAGAGGAACAAAGACCTTTTCCGAAGTTTTTTGCAGCACCTCCATCATAGGCATATCCTCCAGCGGAAAATCACGAAAGGCGGTGATATTGAGAAAGGTTACCTCGTCTGCCCCCTGCTCGTAATAATCTTGAGCCAGCTCTACCGGCTGACCTAAGTTACGCACATCCCCCTCTTCCCGCACATCATACTGATCGCCCTTGGTGACGACGAGATCGCCCTGATCATTGGAGCGGACATCAAGGCAGGCAATAATGCGCTCAGCCAGCTTGGTCTCTGCTGGACAGGATTGGGGGATGACAGCCTCTCTGCTGGTATCTAAAAAATTTTCCAGCAGCTTCAGCCCGGCGTTGCCGCTTTTTTCTGGATGAAACTGGGTCGCTATGATATTTCCTTTCTGGACGGAGCTGACAAACTCACACCCGTAATCCGTGGTCGTCAAAACATCAGCAGTATGGTTTGTTTCCACATGATAGGAATGGACAAAATATAACTTCTCCTGCCCGGAAAACCCGTGAAAAATCCTCGATGGTTGATGGACTTTGATCCCATTCCAGCCGATATGGGGAATCGCCAATTCGGTGTCAAACCGCTTCACCCGCCCCGGAATAATGCCCAATCCCGACTCTTCCGGAGCCTCTTCACTGGAATCAAATAGGGCCTGGAGAGCAACACAGATGCCGAAAAACGGTCGATCTTCATGAAGATACCGCAGGAGCGGCTCAATAAGCTGCTGTTGCCGCAGGCTCTGCATCATAGCACCGTAATTGCCTACTCCGGGAAAAACCAATCGCTCTGCTTTTTCAATATCAGCGGGCGAATTGACCCTGACCACTGTTTCGCCCAAGCTCTCAAGGGCATTTACTACTGAGCGTACATTACCGGCACCGTAATCTAGCAGGGTAATCATGGGAATCTGTCCACCTTTTCTATATAACTTCCATCCCACCCCCCGGGGTGGGACAACAAAACATGAAAGCTGCGTTGGGCGATTTTAAGGAATTACCCGGCACTTTCATATAAAAATATTCTGAGGATTATCTTTGTTGCAAACTGCAAAAAAGATACTTAGAAAGGTTTGCAGGACAAGTCAAGGGGTATGACTTTGGGAAGGTATTTTTATTGTGGGATTCCGGCTCAGGGCGAACGCATTTAAAACGACACAGATACAAAAAGAGAGCTCACCCTGTTGAGCATTATTGAACGAAAAACTGTCCGCTTTCGTCCGTTTCAAGATGTCTTTTTTTCACCTTCATTGCCGACATCTGCCCATAAAGATAAGCATTCATCAACAAACTCTCAAGAAGGAGAGCAGCCAGATTCTTGCTGCAGGAAAACTATTTCTTTCCAGATACGAGCTTGTTCAGAAATAAACCCCCTTAACCTCTTCCTCCTTCTCCTCCTGATAGCCTGCCAGAATACGCTTCGCCATTTCCCAAGCCTGCTTATGCATGTCATTGATGCCGATCCCCTGCCAGCCGAAGCCGCAGAGATGTAAGTTTTTGTTGTCCGCATGCAGTTGTTTCCGCCACTCCAGCAGAGCCGGATAGCCTTCTTCCAACTGGGGAATACCGTACTTAGGACGGAGGACCCGGCTGAATACCGGCGGCTCGGGCAGGTCTATGAGTTGCTTCAGGTCCCCATAGACCTTTGCCACCAGCTCTTCATCAGCAAGCTCCAGCCGTTCAGGATGTCTGCGTCCGCCGACCAAGGCTTCCATCAGGACATGGCCATCAGGAGCGCGACCCGGAAACATATGCGAGGAAAACAGGGCACCCAGGGCAAAACGCTCTTCCTGCTCCGGGGCAAGATAACCAAAGCCGAAAGGGACATCAGCCGTATCCTTGAATCCAAGGGCTACCGTGGCGATGCGAGCTTCTGGAAGAGCGGCAAGAGGTGGTGCAGACAATTCGCTGTCCGCAAGAAGCTCCAGGCAACGATTTACCGGCAGGGCGACGATCAGATGCTTCGCCTGTAACTCCAACTGACCGGTTTTCACCGACCAGCCCCCCTCAACCTGAGCAATGGAACGGGCAGCTGTTCGGTACATGATCTCCTTATTGGGAATCAGTTTGGCCGCCATGGCCTGGGGAAGACGCGACATTCCGGCCTTAAAACTGGTCATGGCAGGCAGGCCTTTTTTCTCTTTTTTCCCACCCTCCTTCCTACGTTCCTTGCGGGAGGAGCGCATCTTATGCACAGCCCCTTTCAACACCGAGCCATGAGACTGTTCCAAGTTATGCAGGCCGGGCATCACCGCTTCCAGCTTCAGCCGTTCAATATCACCGGCATAGGTCCCGGTGAACACTGCATCGGCAAAGGGCAGCAAGGCCTTGCCGAAACGATGCTCCACCCATTGGGCCACTGAGGGCTCATCAGGCAGAGGCTTTTTCCAGAGGTCGGCAAGCACCCTAAGCTTGGCAGGCAGAGAGACAAGCGGGGCCTTCAGGACTTTTCCAGGGCTTTGGGGAATAAGCTGAAGCTGACCGTCCAGACAGATATAACGGACAAACTCGGACAAGGGAGCCTTTTCCACCTCTTCGCTCAAACCAGCCTCATGTACCAGTACCCGACTTTCCAAGGCATTATCCAAAAAGCCGTGCGCTCCGCCCTCGGCAAGATACCCTTCTTCAATATGCGAACGAACAGCCCCACCCGGATGATCGCCCTGCTCAATGACGAGTAAGGATATGTCCGGCTGTTTATGTTTCAAAAAGGTGGCCGCAGCCAGCCCGGAAAGACCGGCACCGATAATCAAAACGTCAGCTGTTGGTTGCATAATGGTAGACCATGAAGGAGTTATATGTCGTAGTTCGTGGTTGAGGCCTACGCCTGTTACGCTACCTCACCGAATCGAAATTCAAGAAGAAAGATATGATATTATATCTTGGCCCTGTAAAGGTCAAGCAGGAACAAAAAACAGCTTGAGTTCCCGGCTGATGCTCTTATCCATCCTGTTCCTGCATCTCACCCAAGGCCTGTCTGACACTGGCCGCCAATTTACTTTTGAGCACAGGCTTCATTAAATACGCCTTAATCCCCAAGGACTTGGCTTTTTCCTCATTAATCATCTCGCTGAAGCCGGTGCATAAGATGACCGGAAAATCTGGCCTTCGTTCTAAAATTTTTGTTGCCAGTTCGATCCCGCTCATCTTCGGCATAGCCACATCCGTGATGACAAGATCAAAGGCATCAGGCTGTCGAACAAAAAGCTCCCAGGCCGCACGGCTGTCTGTCTGTACCGTCACCTTGTAGCCTAATTGCGTCAGCATATAGCGTGTGATATCAACAACGGAATTTTCATCGTCAACAACAAGGATATGTTCTGTACCTGCGGGATTCTGTCCCCCGGCAAGGGAAAGCTCATGCCCCTGTTCCTTCTCTTCTTTAAGCTGCGGCAGATACACCCGAAACGTTGTCCCCTGGCCCAATTCCGAGTAAACCGACACCATCCCATTATGATCATGGACAATAGCATGAACCGTGGCAAGACCTAATCCGGTTCCCCCTTGATCTTTTCTCGTTGTAAAATAGGGCTCAAAAATCTTTTCGATTACATCCGGGGGAATTCCGTGTCCGGTATCGCTCACCTCTATCAGGATATACGGTCCCGGCAGTAAACCTATTTTATACACCGAATCCTCAGCCATCAGGACAAAAGGACGCATGCTCACCCCCAAGGTCCCCCCGGTGTCCATCATGGCCTGATAGGCATTGGTACAGAGATTGACCACCACCTGATGTATCTGAGTGGGATCCGCCATAATCTTACCGCAAGCATCATCTATACTTTGCCTGATCGCAATAGATGCCGGAATGGAAGAGCGGAGAAGTTTTAATGCCTCTTTAACGATAAGATGCGGCTCCAGCGGCTGTAAGGCCCGATCTGTCTGTCTGCTGAAACCAAGGATCTGTTGAACCAGATCCCTGGCTCGTAAAGCGGCACTGTATATTTGTTGCGCCTGGAAACTCTCCACTGATTCCTCTGGCAGGCCTTCGCTCAGTATCTCCGCATACCCCATAATCGGAGACAAAATATTATTAAAGTCATGGGCGATGCCCCCTGCGAGCGTACCGATAGCCTCCATTTTCTGGGCCTGGCGGACTTTGGATTCGAGCTGTTTCAGCTCGGAAATATTTTTAGCAAAGCAGACAATTGCGGTCAGCTTCTCTGTCTCATCAAAGACAGGAGCAGAAGAGACAAGAAAGTAATTCGATCTCTCAGAATCTTGATGCTCAATCTGACACGAAAAAGATTCGTGTTCCTGTATTGATTTGACTGCCGGGCAACCTTCACAAGGCGAAGATGCTTCGCGGAACAGTTCAAAGCATTGCAGTCCCACAAGCCCCCCGGGCCGCACATCAAAATACTGCTCCGCAGCTCTGTTGGCCCGCAACACCCGCAGGGCAGGGTCCAGCAGAAAGATTATTTCATTAATCGCATTAAATGTCCGCTGCCATTCATCACGGGCCTGAACGATAAGACGTTCAGCCTCCTTTCTGCCGCTGATATCCTGGACATTCATAATCCGACTGAGTTGCTTTCCACCGCTATCACGCACTACAGATATATTTACCTCGACGGGAAAAGAGCTCCCGTCTTTTCGAAGATGGAGTGATTCAAAAACATGATGTCCTTTTTCTTCTGCCACGTGCAAATATTCGCTCACGTCATTTTGACACGTTGTATCAATCAGCGTGAGATAAGATGTACCTCTCAGCTCTTCGACGGAATCCCCATGCATCTCTGCAAAAGCAGGGTTCATGATATCCAAAAAAAATGTTTCTACCTTATCTGCTTCACCTGTCTTACCTACCTTACTGAGCGCAATCCCCCACTGGGCATGCTTAAAGATTTCAGCCCACTCCTGCTGCTCGGCCTCATGCTGCATTCTTTCTCGAAGCCGAGAATGCATCTTTTTATAAAAGACAAAAAAGACAGGCAGCAGAGCCAACCACAGTAGGACATAGACAACGCAGATCTGTCGAACGATATCGTCATTGGCCTTCTGATACGATGCCAGGGGCAAAGCGATGCCCACTCCGCCACGGATATCTCCTTCTTTATAGCCCTGCTTGGCGTGACATTTTAAACAATCAACTTTCGTGACCATCGGGCGCATAAGGCGAAGATAGGGTGCTCCTTTTATCTCTGTATATTCTAAAACTTCCTCCATCCCTTGCTCAAAGGCACCCAGGGCTTTTTTCTCCCACTCATCAGGAGCATTATCAGGGTTGAGAGGCCGCAAACTGGTAATTCGTCCTTTTACACCATACAATTTCTCGTATTGCTTCATCATCTGATGAAGCATATAGGCCGGATTCATCAAGGTAAGTTGTTTCCCGGAAGGCGTAATAATATCCCTTTCCAGAATATGGCTCAGATGAGGATTGGCAGGCGTTTCTTCACTGACCGGCACATAGACGCCCCCATGGGAAGAGGCCCAGAAACGAAAGGCCTGATCCTTACTAAAATGGGATCGAGCCTCATTTTCCACTAATTCTGCCAACTGACGACGTTCAACATGGATATTCCAGACTAGGGAGGCCGCGATAACCGCCGTCCAGAGGACACCCACTGACAACGCCGCTAGATAAAGCGTTTTAAAAGGAGATGATTGCATCATTTTTTCCGGATGCTTCCGAAAGGTTAAACCTTATGACGTGTTTTTTAAACTAAAACGATCAAGCATGCTACGTTACCGGGCTTCCCCTGTCAACATCTTGACAGCGAGCTAATCATGCTTACTGTTGGGGTTTATTAGAGTAGAGGCAACTTCATCTAACCATAAATGGAAACTGCGAACCATTAAAAAAATAATTCACAAAAAGGCTACCCATCATGAGTACACAGGTTGAAACCAAACAATTCCAGGCTGAGACCCGAAAGGTTCTCGATATCGTCATTAATTCGCTTTACACTGAACGAGACATTTTTGTCCGTGAGTTGGTCTCCAATGCCTCAGATGCCTTGGAGAAATTCCGCCATCTTTCCCTAACCGAGCAGCCGGAATTCGATGCCCATGCCCCGCTGGAAATCAATATCGACTGTGATGATAAAAAACACACCCTGACCATCACCGATACCGGCATTGGCATGACAGCGCAGGAGCTTGAGGAAAACTTGGGCACTATTGCTCATTCCGGGTCCGGCAAATTTATCGAAGAGCTGGCAGAGGCGGCCAAAAAGGATGTCAGCCTGATCGGCCAGTTCGGCGTAGGTTTTTACTCAGCCTTTATGGCGGCAACGACCGTCACCGTCCAAACCCGCTCCTGGGACGGCAGCGAAGGGCATGAATGGCATTCCGACGGCAACGGCTCCTATACCATCAGCCCGTGCGAAGGCCTGCACCGGGGCACCAAGATCATTATTGAACTGAAAGATGATGCTGAAGAGTACGGCCAGAAATTCACCCTGGAGCGTATCATCAAGCAGTACTCTACCTTTATCCCCTTTCCGGTCAAAGTGGAAGGCAATAAGGTCAATACGGTTGAAGCCATTTGGGGCCGCTCCAAAAGCGAAATCACAGACGAAGAGTACAACGAATTCTATAAGTTCGTCGGCAATGCCTATGACGAACCCACCTTTCGCCTCCATTTTGCCGCTGATGCGCCGCTGGCCATCAATGCCCTGCTCTTTGTCCCCAAGGACAACTTTGAGACCCTGGGTATGGGCCGGATGGAGCCCGGTGTCAACCTCTACTGCCAGAAGGTGCTGATCGATCAACACAGCAAGAGCATCCTGCCCGAGTGGCTCCGCTTTCTCAAGGGTGTTGTTGATTCAGAGGACCTTCCCCTGAACATCTCCCGCCAATCTCTCCAGGATAATGCTCTGGTGGCCAAACTGCGCAGGGTTATCACCAAACGCTTTCTTAAATTAATGGCGGAAGAGGCCAAGAAGGACAATGACAAGTATTTGGAGTTTTGGAAGACCTTTGGTATCTTTCTCAAAGAGGGTGTTACCTCTGATTTTGAGTACCAAAAAGAACTTTCCACCCTGTTGCGTTTTGAGTCTTCCGCCACTGAAGCGGGCAGCATGACATCTTTGCAGGAATACGTGGATCGGATGGCAGAGGGCCAGGAAGAAATTTACTACATCAACGGTCCCAGCCGGGGAGCTATCGAAAACGGCCCCTATATAGAGATGTTCAAAAAACGTGATATTGAGATTCTCTACACCCTGGAGCCCATTGACGACTTTGTCCTCTCGCATCTGGGCGAGTTTGACGGCAAGAAACTCCTTTCCGCTGACCGAGCCGACCTGCGTCTGCCAGAAAGCACGGAAAAAAACGAGGAGACTCAAGATGAGGCCGGAGAAGAAAAACTGGCCGAAGCTGTGCAGACTTCGCTCTGCAAATGGATGAAAGAAGTTCTGGGCGACAAGGTTAAGGAAGTTAAACCTTCAACCCGTCTGGTGGACAGCCCGGCCATGATCCTCAATACAGACGGCTACATGACCTCATCCATGGAGCGAATCTTGGCGGCTCAGGGCAAGAGCGGACAGGACAATCCTATGATGATGGCGGGTAAAAAGGAAATGGAAATCAATCCGGCCAGCTCGCTGATCAAAAAAATGGCTGAGCTGCGCACCAAGGATCAGGACTTTGCTAAGGATATAGCGGAGCAGATCTACGATAATGCTATGATTCAGGCTGGGCTGATCATTGATCCGCAGGAGATGGTTAACAGGAATTATCGTATTTTGGAGCGGATGTCGGCGTAGGCGGGGAAAAATAGCGTAAAAAAAAGGGGACACAACATGCCGTGTCCCCTTTTTTTATCTTGCAAGACAAATACCGTCAGAGAAGGCCGAGTACCATGTAGACAGGTATGAGGTGGGCTGTTGCATTCGTATTCGATTGCGCAGCAAGAACCGCATTAACAGTAGCACCGCCAGAAGCAGCAGTAGCACCGGCGGGAACCGTTACTGAACCATCATCCGGCTGATCGTCATACCATTCATTTAGATATCCAATATTATCAGCATAAAAGAATATATTATAAGATATTGCCGAGCTCAAACCGGAACAGGTATAGTTATTGCCGTTGCTGTCCAGCTCAGCGGTCGTGACAGCACTGGCAATCCATTCGTCACCATACTTTGCATATACATTCACGCCCGCAAGAGGTGTCACTCCATCAGATGTAACCACGCCAGTAATCTCCGAACTAGCTCCAAGCACAGCATCAATTTCCCCAGTACCTGCATCCGTCGCCGTTACAGGATCAGCATCTACAAAAAAGAATTGATCATTGTACCATTCAGCAATATACTGGGGAACTTCGTTTGTGAAAAATTTTACCTTATAATCTTGCCCATCAATTAATCCCGTTATGTCATAGACTCCAGATACGTCCGTAAAATCATGGGCTTTCCAATCCGATTCTCCGCATGGATTTATACATACCCACACGTCCACATTTTCTATTGGCACCGTGCCTGTAACAGTGCCGCTAATAGAAGCAGCCTGCGAGACTGCCGCTATTGACAACAACAGGCAGCAAGCGATCGGAAGTAAAAATTGTGATCCCCATCTTTTTATCAGCACATCTTTCATATTCCCCCTCCTGTAAAAAAATTATGGCTTAGAAACGGGAATTGAATAACTATCGGATTTGTAGAGTTGCCTTGAAGCAAGCGATGACATATTTCAATCCTGAACAAACAGCATGCTAGGGTGTCAATTCATTTTATTCGAATTCCGCTGCTATTAAATCCTCATTCCTTAATAGATAGCTCCTAGATTAACAGTATAACAGAAAAATACAAACGTCAAACCTACTATTTTCGTATAATCGCTTTGATTCTGCGCAGAAAAAACAACATCGAAGCTCGAGTGACAAGAAGGCGGGAGCGCAAATAAAAAGTTGGGGTTTGTAAATTGCTCTTTTTTCGGTCGGTTATTATGCGCTGGACCCGTCCAAAAACTTGATGAACAGCTACAGGGGGATCATAACCTGCGCATGCATCACCCTTGGTTTGCAGGTGCAATACCTTTGAAGAATACCAACATCTATGCAGACGATGAACAAGTGGATTGTTCTGACGATCGCAAAAAAAAACTATATCGCCTCTTCTGAGTTTCTTTTCGTACAAAGGTGATATCTCAACCAGATCGCCTGCTCGCAAAAAAGGTAACATGGAAACACCGGAAACTCTCATGCGCACAGTAATACCTTGCTGCAACAGAGTGCGAATAAGCTCAAGAGCTCCCTGCTCCCTGATACTAATCAGGGCTGGTGTATTCATAGAAGCGGCTTGGCTATTATTGCGGGCATAAACAGCACCCAATTAAATCCAGATGCTACCTTTACATCATCAAGCTGCCACCACCAAGGTTCTGTCGCCGTATAGTGAAACCTAATCCGAACAGCTGGCTGCCCGTCAGCTAACGAGCTGATATCAAGAGTTGCCTTTTCAGGTCCAAGTACAGAAGCCGTTTTCTGCCAAAGAACTGTAGGCCAGGTAGCACCGTTATCTGTTGACAGCTCAACTTTAAATCTGCTTGCATCAGAGGTTGCGTACGCATCATATTGAAAGGTAAGTGTTGTCCCCTTCATGGCCGAACAATCAATAACCGATGTAACAAGAGATACATCAGTCTCACTTACGCTATTACAAGCGGTTTGGCTATCGGCAAGAGCAAAACACCCCTCGCCACCGGTGTAATTTTCTCCATCGCTGTTGAAAATCCAGGCACAGCCACCGCTGTAATTTTCCAGAGTCCAGCCTGCTGGCTGCTCACATGATGTAAAGGATTCGGATAGGGCAACAGCAGCGACAACGGAATGAGCACACCCAAGGCTCATCAAAAGCGGAAGAGCTAGCCACAGTAATTTTCTTCTCAATACTTTTTTCTTCATACTTCATCTCCCGTTTTTTACAGCTCAGAGGCAAGGGTCTCTATAGCCTGAACCGCGCTTTGATCTGGTCTAAAGGCTAACTCAAATATGGGAATGTCCTGGATCAACCTTTCGCACACTGCAAGCCCTTTATTTGTCCAATCCTCGCTGTACCATGGGATAGACGCCGTTTGCAGCAATCGACGCAGAGCAACGGACGGATCCAAACGAATTATTTCAGTTTCTCGTGCTTGACGAAGAAAAAAAAATGCGGAAAGTGAGGCGGATTCATTCTCAGCAATCCTGCTTTCGCCATGCCAAGGACTACCCCACACCTTCCATGCGCCATCGACTAAACGGACGATCAAGCGCTCTTCACTGAAAAGCCGATTATGTGGCGAGTGTAACAAGAGGCGACTGAGCGTGGACTTCCCAACGCCTGATGGAGCCGAAAAAGCTATTCCCTTTCCACGAATTACGCCTCCAGCAGCATGGATAATCAGACCTTGCTGATGAATAAAGCTATGCTGAAGGAGAAAAAGACTGGATGCGATCTTCCAAGGATCAAGTAAGGGCGGGGTGTCCTCATTGAGGATATTATCTAACCGAATAGAATAATTAAAGCTTGAAAACCTATGATTAATTTCAAGTTCCCATAAAAGTTTCTGCTTATCCTCGCCCAAATAAAACAACTGCAAATAACCGCTTTCAATCTTGTAAAGAGATACAAGATCCTGAGAAAAAATTTTTTCACGAACTGCCGAAGAAAAAACCTTCTGTAATACATCTATGCGTACGCTGATACAGCTTTCAGCATTTAAATATTCCAGACCAACCGACTGAACAAAAGGAATACTTTCTGGAACAGACGGTGCAATCAATGCAGAATGCTCGTTAAACGCAAGAGCAAGGCTCAGACCGCCTATACTGTAAGCGACATGCATGATCCGTTCTCGAAGCCCAAAAGTCAGCCGATCAGGACTTACCGGGATTGATGACACCGCATGGAGGTCCCAGCATGCACGACCCCAATACCTGATCTGCAAACAGCATCACTGTTTCCAGTCTAGGCTTTTCATACGTTTTTTTTTGTGCAGTCTTCTTTTTTTCTTCGACTGAAATCTTTATTTCTTTTTGTTTCTTTTGCATCCTCGTGCTCCGTCTTTTAATCCTTCAGTTTGTGATTATTGCGATTAGCTATGAGAACACTTCTTGCCCCTGCTTTTTGGCGACATTCAACGTAATCACAATAAAAAGAAGCTGCCTTATCCAGTCTGCCTGTTTCCAAAATAAAACTGCTTGGGCACCCTGTGCATATTTTTCTTTCACCGCAACTATTACATAGAAAATCCGCTTCAGCTTCCTGTTCTGCTACCTTACCGCACAACGTCTTCCAGCTGTTAGAAATGCGTCGAGCGCCAGCAATAAGAGGAAAAGACGGCCAGAGAGTAATCAGGCAGGGCTGCATAGTTCCATATGGCGTAATATGATACGATGACGTACCTGCCCCGCAATGAAACAACTTTCTAGAAAATTCCTCAGCAAGAGTGTTCTGAGCTAGTAATTGTACTAACTTTTCCCTTACGCTATCCACACCAAAATCGACCGATGCGGCCTGCTCTGGAGAAAGACGAAAACGTAACGTCTCTTTCAAACTACTCTTTCCATCTCTCTTAATAATATTGGTGTAACCGCCGTTATCTTCGTTAGGGAGAGCCGGTATGATTGAGCAGTCATGACGAAACTGCAACCCCATATCCTCTGCTATTTTTCGTATGGCTGGTACTTCTCCATAATTCAGCGTTATGACCATGGTCTTTAACCGTAAACGCACACCTGTCTGTCGCAGACACGATATCCCTTCCATGCAGGCCGCATAGGAACCCGGCTTTTGAGTTATCGCCTCAAAGGTCTTCCGAGTTGCGCCATAAAGGGTAACTTCAACAATCCTGGGAGGATATTTACAGAAGGATGCAATAACTTCCTTTGTAATCAGCGATCCGTTACAGTACACTGAAACCAGCAGACCGACGCGTACCGCATACTCGTAAATCCTGATAAAATCAGGGCGAAGCATGGGATCTCCCCCGGTCAAGGTCAAGAACAAGGTACCAGCTTCCACCATCTCGTCCAGCAGACCGAGTATCGTGTCCGTGTCAAGCTCCCGATGCCGATGTTTGTGAATAGCCTTTTGGTCACCAAGATAACAATGAACACAGCAAAAATTGCACCGACGGGTTAGCTCAAAGGAGGCAGATAAAGGAATTCGGTTTGCGGCAGCCTTGACTAGATAACGGGTCAAATCGTCACCTTCAGTCCCAAAGCAGTCCTTGGGCGGCCGCTCCTCCATCAGATACTTACAACCAAGCCAGCATCTGCCAAGCCATCCATAATTTCCAACATATCAGCCTTGATAACCTCCATCGGTGCATCATACTCCCGCTCGAGCTGCTCACCTATATCGGCAAGCGTACGTATTCCGTCCAGAGCCTGCCAGATGTACGCGCCTGTATCATTTAAAGTATAGAGTTCGTCCATTGAAGCAAGATCCCCTGCAATCGGCACCAGCAGAGTTTCATCCATCACTTTACGGGTAACGATATTGTCTGCATGTCTAAACACACTTGTAAGGTACACCTTCATATCGTTCTACTTTTTCATAGAGTCATTAACGAGCTCATTCCCATATTACGTTTGGGGCGAGGAGAAAATAAGAGCTTCCCCTCTACCCAAACAGAAAGTGCATCTAGCTTAGTGCTCGACAGGTATAAGGGTTGCAGGGTCACCGAGCAAATTATAGATATCAAGGGGGTAAGAGACCTCACCCTGTTGACCGTAATATTCCTTCGCCCCCTTAACTGCATCTCCAAGTCTAGAGCTTGCAGAATCAAACAGACTTCGATAAAAACCTTCTGCCATGATATCTGCCAAGTAGTTGAGCGAAAGACCTGTTGCACCAAAAAAGCCCACAGCAGCTCCATCAGGCCGCAGCACAGCAGTCTCACCTAATCCTCTCATAGCTGGGTAGCCAAAACTTGCTGAAGAACAGACCATACTGACCATCAACATCGATGGACCTACAGGACTCATAGAATCTACCTCAGATGCTGTCAGCAGGGAACTACTTCTTCCGAGAGCCACCATAGAACCATGTCCGATGTAGTGCAGAATCCCGGATCCCTGCTGCAAGGCATCGACAATTCCAGCATGAGTTTTACTCACCCCATCATCATCAACAACAAAACGATTCACAGTAAAACTCTCCGGCATCAAGGCCTGAACCTTGTCGCCGCTAGGCTGAAACGAGCCTGCCAGAGAATCAGTACGATCAGTAGCTAAGGTGAGTTTCGTGTGTAATCCAGCATTTGATTGCTCGTAGCTTATCAGCTTGTCAATATAGTTGTCAAGTTCAACAGTATCGACAACCGGAATCCTCCCTACAGCAAATTCCGGTACGTTATCGTCCCCAACAACATCAACAAAAAAGTTATCACTCGGGTAAAAGCCTTCATCGGTTTGAACTAAAACGCTAGGTACAGTCGGATACCCGTAGCCAAGATAATCCTTATAATCGTACGATCCGTCGCCAATTAATGCCACATAACGAGGAACCGTCGACCAATTTTCATACACATAGGTCAAAAAATCATGCACTGCTTCCGGTGCTGCAAGGCTATAGCTGAACTCATCCTGAATATCCTCAATATCAACAACCATAGAAATCATCCCCTGAGAAGAACGATGAGCGGCAAGACGTTGTGCTGAATCCAAAAGATTCAACGAGGTAATAATCAAATAATCTGCCTCATTACCAGCCCTGCGCAACGCAGAGGGAGTATCAACGGTGATTACTCCGGTAACCGTTGTTCCAATATTCTCAGTGAGAAAATAGTCATGTCCCGATTCGGTGCGAACTGTAATCTCATACTCTCCAGCTTCGTTTTTACTCGGGAACGTCCTCAACCTCTTCGGCTTAACCGGGTCGGTTATGTCAAGTGCCAACACATTGCTGTCAGAAAACCCCTGCACCGTGACACGTTCATAGCCGCCATCTTGAAAGAACAATTCACCATTGCTCACCTCAAAGCTACGAGGATAATCAATCTCAATTGACTCAAGATAAATAAATGAATACAAGACGCCCGTATTCAGGCGGGAGACAATGCGTACTTCGTTGCCCCCTTCCAAGAGCAGATCCGCAGCTACCTCGGTTCTGAGTTGATAATCACCTTGACTAGACCATTCCGCTGAGCCTATTTCCGTACCATTGAGAAGAACGGCAACCTTGTAGGGTGCTGCTTGGCCAGAATTACTATTCATCATGCCGACTAAATTTACCGTAATAGTCGCATCGCCATTATTGATTAGGTAGGGAGAATTGACAACGTGGTTCACTGCCGCCTCACCACCGTAAGCGAACAAATACTCCCAAGCCCAGAAATCACGCACCGCTGTATTGGTATATAAATTAATAGGCTGATGATTTTCCTCCACCTTGACATGCGCTGTAAAGAACTGCTCACCATCAACACGCTCTTCCGCCCGGCCTGGTGTATTTTTCATCGCCACTCCTTTTACACCCAACTCAAGGAGGTAAATATTCAGACCAATATCATTTCGCTCTGGAGCTTGCCCGTAGAACCAGAGCCCGGAACCGGTATTAGCCGTGATCACAGGAATGGAATTCCCTGCCAAGGTGACTAGGCATTCTTTTGCTTTCAAATATTGAACCACCTGACTCTGGGCAAAACCGGATGAGGTTGCCAATTCGGCAGCCGTCAAATAAACCAATCCATTTTTGCTGACAGGAATCTTCAGCACATTTCCAGTCTTGCCTTCCTGCTGCACGGCAAGTTCAAGGGCGGATTCACTTCGAGCCGTAAAACGCTGCAATTCTTTTTTAGAAAACTTCTGGTGGGTCAACGAGTACCCTTCCGGGCCGTCATCGAACATCCGATTATTTACCGGCAGAGCTTCACTCGCCTGTACAGTGTACGGACCGGAAACCACACCTTGGTTATTAACCGCCACCTCGACCACACGATAGGTATAACTCCTGCCCATCTTGGCTGTCTTATCAACATAACGATACGTTCCACCGTGAGGCGGGCTCAGCATACCCGGCAGGAGTTGCTTAGTGACTGCCTGATACTTGCCGCTCTGTTCGTTCAACCGCTCCAGGAGGAAACCGAGAGTCCCTATCTCACTGGACGTTTTCCACTCTAAGGCAACCTGCTTATCCCCATTGATGTAAGCTTTGAAGGTGCTGACTAAGGCGTATGTAGGTATCGGCTCAATATAGCCTAAATCTACATCAAGATAATCCGTCCCCCCCACAGTTGCAGTTGGGAAAGTATAAGACGGATTAGAGGTAACATCTGTACCACTTGGGTAGGTTTTAAGCCCATAAGAGGTTAAAACACCGTTTGCATCTGTCACCTCGACCGTATAAGTGCCCGGAGGTACATCAGGAAAGAGATAATTACCATTACCATCTGTAACATCCGCAGCTATAACCTTGCCACTGGAGTCCTTCAGCACAACCGTAACACCGGCAAGCCCGCTTTCTCCGGCATCCTGAATTCCGTCTTCATTTGTATCAAACCAAATTCGATCACCAATGTCTGATGTAGCGGCTTCGTCGTATTGATAACCAAAATCAGCAGTCAAGAAAACCTGTCCAGCTGAAAGAATGACCGTTGTACTGTTGTTCACTGTTCCATCTGGATCACCGGTTTGCGTTGTTCCGGCAGGTGGATCAGTCACCTCAATTGTGTAGTTACCAGCAGGTAAGTTGGTAAAACTATAGCTACCGTCAGCCGCTGTGGTTGTCGTTAGACAGTTATCAGAAGGAGTACAAACACCGTCCTGCAACTCAACAGTAATACCACCGATCCCAGACTCACCCATATCCTGGATACCGTCGCCGTTTGCATCGTTCCAGATCCGATCACCAATTGTGCCGGTAGTAGATGCAGATGCAGATGCAGCATACCAGAAGTCAGCATCAAGATATTCAGTTCCAGCTGTAGTGATAGACACTGGATGTTGCCCGTCCATTGTAGAGTCGGGATCATAGACTTGGGTCAGCCCATCAACTCCTTCCTTAACGACAACAGTATAGTCGCCTAAGCCAACACCGGTGAACAGGTAATTCCCGTTCGCATCGGTTACTGCTGTCGGACAATCGACACCCGGATTACAATAGTCGTTCTGGAGTTCAACAACAACGCCGGGGATTCCTGTTGTTGAGCCATCAGCATTAAGCTGTAATATCTCATCTCCGATAGTGTTGAGCACGCCTAGGTTAAAGAGGTAATCCTCTACTTCCCCGTTATCGGCAACGCCTTTAAAGGCAAACCTTGGGAGCAACAGGGCGGGCGCGTCTTTCGGGAAAAGCCGAAAACGAGCAAAACCTGGTGCTTTAAAGTCACCGTTTAAATCAACCGCATCAGCAGGAATAGAGAATGTTATACATTTCGGCGTATCTCCACCGGAGAGCGCCTCATTGATAATCATCTCATTAGCGCCATTAAGCGAACCGTCTCCGTTAAAATCTATCCAACCAACCAGCCAGCCGTCACCTACGGCTGTTACTTGGACCGCACCACCATCTGTTGCATTCCAAGAAGTCGTATCGGAAACACTAGAACCACATGCCGGATCAACCGGGACGATTCCATCGTCCTCATCAGCAATTGCACCGGGGGAGGGTTGCCCATCTACTTCCCTTGTCACGCCTGCACCGAGATACAGACCCGGGGTTTCTGGTACAATATGGCGGGCACCATCAATATTCAGCGTGGTTTCAAAAGGTAGGGGGAGATCGCCAAAGTCAAAGGCAACTGTCTGCTCAAAGGCAAAGTCCATCCCTACTGTTGAGCTTCCATCAGCAACACTGATGATCTGCCAAGCCGACGTGGTGTAGCCTGTAACAGGCTCGTTGTTTTTGTCTACCAACGTTGCCGGAGTATCTCCGGTGGGCTCGGTTGTTAGCTCAAGAAGATCTGCCGGTGCTTCAAGGGAAACAATATAACTCTCCTTTGTCTCGCCGACTGAAGGTAAGTCTGTAAAAAAATAATCACCGTTCACGTCAGTGACAGTCTGGGTGATGGGAAACAGCTCGCCAGGTTCAATCACGCCTATGATCCCTGCATCAATCCATTTGGAAACATAGACGGTTGTGCCTTCATAGGCCAATTCTGCTGAGGTGTCAATGCCGTTAGTCAAGGGGATATCACCATCACCATTAATGCCGCAATAACCGTTGCTGTCGCTTTCCAAACAAACTGTACCGTTGAGGTTGTTCAGAAGACCTGTATCATTAAATCTATAACCGAGGTCAGCATCCACAATAGGATCAGCGCCGAGCGTCAGGGTGATACTGTTGTCTGTCGCACCATCAGTATCAACTTGACCAGCGTCGGTCGGTCCATTGTAGGATGGTGTCAAGGCGCCGTACTCTGTTGGGAAATCATTAGGATCAACAGTTACGGTGTACGTATTTCCATTGGTCAATGAAATGACCTTACCATCTAAATCAGATGCTCCATTAACAAAGGCGTAATTGCCATTTTCATCGGTTTCGACAGTATAGGTATTTGTACCATCGGTGAGCGTGACCGTCACATAGGCCAGGGGCTGATCATTGCCGTCCATATTTCCGCCGCTTCCGTCGGCATCAATAAACACCTGATCACCGATGAACAGAGGTGGCTCATAGCCGAAATCGGCTCCCATGTAGCTGTTGCCGTTGACCGTCACGTTGTGGTTATTATCACAGACCGGGTTAGTATCAGTACAAACTACTCCATCCGTATCGGGATCAGCGGTCAATTGAGGATCTCCTGGTCTAGAGCCTACGGAAACTGTGTAATCATCATCCGGCAAGCCGTAGAACAGGTATTTACCATCATTATCGGTAGTTGATGTACCGACGTATTCACTATCTGTTGGATCACAAGGGAGAGAAGCCACCGGTTCGGTGCAGAGATATACCTCAACACCTTCAATTCCCGGTTCACCCGTGCCCTGCGTACCATCACCGTTAACATCCCAATATATGCTGTCGCCGATCATGCCGCCGGTCGGTTTGTAGCCGAAGTCGGCAGTATCAATATCCTGTCCACCGGATACGCTGACTGATGCAAGACCGTTGCAGACTGTACAGACACCGCTTTCGTCCGGATCGGCTGTCTGGGTGAGCTGTGGAAAATCCGGGTCATTTTCATTCGGGATAACAAGATAATTTCCGTCAGGCAAGCCGATAAAATCGTAGTTGCCGTTGCTGTCCGTCACCTGTGTTGCCCGCAGTACATCACCCGGATCAAGAACGCCCGGTATAGAGCCACTATCCTCATAAAGATATATAGTAACGTTCGGCACTCCCGGTTCACCGACATCTTCTACACCATCACCGTCCAGATCGGCATAGAGCCTGTCACCGATGGAGTTTGTACCTGTCTGATAGAAACCAAAATCATGGGAACCACTGACAACTCCCGCACCTATATCATTAATTTGAATTCCACCGTCAGTTCCCTGCAGCACTCCATCGGTTTCAGCTGTTTCAGTCCATCCCCCCGTACCGGGCAAGGTTGAGGTATCAACTGAGATTCTGTAGTCGTGACCGACTATAAGATTGTCGAAGTGATAATTACCGTCAGCATCAGTGTATGTTGAAACCGTAGAGCCATCATCACCATTACCGCAAATATCATCAATGCCGCAATCGAGCAAATCAACCTTTACCGTTGTAGAACCATCACCTGGAATACCAATATCTCCAGTATCACGATCGCCTTGGCCGTCAACATCTTCCCAAACATTACCAAAAATAACAGGACCAACATCGTACCCGAAATTAACATTAGTAATGTCTTCGTTAGAAGAGGTTATCACTCCAACTTGGTTTAGATTTGCACTCTGATTCTTCCAATAATCATCGCAGTTACTCGGACTGCAATCACCACTTGTATCATCAGGATCCCCGGTTTGTGCTGCTATAGAAGTAAAACTTGAGGGCACGGACTTAACTGTGTAATAGCCATCAAGCAACCCTTCAAACTTGTAATAACCATTAGCGTCCGTTACCTGTTCATCAATTTTTTCCCAGACACCTCCATTGAAGACACAAGTTTTAGCATCATTACTTATTATAGCCGGAACTCCAGGTTGAGCTGGGTCAGCACAAAGATAGAGCTCTACCAAAGCTCCCGGTACCATAACGTCTGTCGCTTCATATCCGTCTGCACCTATCCAACCATTCGGGCCGCTTACTCCTTCATTCCAGATATACCCTTCAAGAGAGCCAGCAGCTTCCAGTGGCACGTCTTCCGTATCCTGAACCGGCGAATTGGCATCAGTTCCATCGGCAAACTTGGAATCAACGGAACTGGCAGTATTAAGGACGGATGGTGTGTCAACTGTACCGATAACCTTATAGGTAACAGAAACCGTTTTTGTTTCTCCTGCGTTAATGGGGCCGACATTATCCCAGATGAGTTTACCGCCTGCTGTGGAAGTAGGCGACGGATCAGCAGAAACAAACTGCATCTTGGTTTCATCGTAGTCATCTTCCAGAGGGACAGGATTAAGGGCAGTGGCGATATTTCCTGTCGGACAAGCTTGATCAGTAATAATCCGGTAGCCGACCGCATCCACAAGCAGAGTTCCAGGCTCATTTCCCGACTTTGTCGCCTGAAGCATTATGGTATAATTTTGAAAGCTATCCCAGTTCCAACCACCGGCTGGAGCCTGACTGGTAATATCGAAAACTACCATGCCGTCAACTAGAGCATAGCTTTCTATGTTAGGCTCAAGTGAAGTGGTCAAAACTGATTCGTCAGCCGTTAAGAGCGTATAAACATCAAAGTCATTTCCTGTATTGACGAAGCCATTTTTCACTGCCGGAATAATAATTTCAACAGTATCCCCAGCACCGATTGCTCCGTTATAATCTGTCATATTGAAACCGGTGACATAGGCTTCTTCGTTATTGGTATTAAAAGGAGCTGAGGCATACACTCCATCCGGCCCGGAAGGTTGAAAAATATTCGAGACATCGTCCCATGGATTTTTGTTATAATCTGTAATAGTCGTACTCTCCGCTTTACCCCAAAGAATATACTCACAACCACCGGAAGCAGTCGCGGTTCCAGCCGGTGGCAATTGGTTCTGAACGTAAATTTGATAGGTTGCCTCACGCCCCTCATAAACCGGTGATGAGCCGACTAGATTTTTTATCAGACCTAACGGAGGGAGAAAACCGAAATCAATACCCTCAAGGCGGTCGGGAGTAGAATCACCATCAGAATCTACAAGTTGAGTTGGGTCTGTTAAATCCGCAACAAGGACTACATCAGTAGTCGGAGCTACTCCGGCTGTAAGATTGCTATCATTATCGTCCACCACAACAAGGAACTGTTCAGGGGGCAAACTATCAAAAAGATACCCGCTTGCAGTAAGGGATTCAGCCTCTCCCCACTTGATATCTCCGTCATCAAGTAAGCCATCTCCGTTAACATCAAGATAGAGGGTAACCGTAATCTGATCTTCACCCGGTTCTACTCCATCCTTGATTCCATTTGCAACTATCCCCCCACCAGTACCATCATCCAGGAACACTTCACCGGTAATGGAATAACTTCCTGCTACGGGAGTAACAGCATCATCCTCATCAAAACATGGGCCAGAACCTATGGCCGCACACCCGATATTAGAGACGTAGGGTTCGGTGTATCCAGAAGGCACCGTCACTTCGAACTGCACCGTCAGGGTCCTATCCTGACCAACAGTCGTTGAGGAAGTCAGCCCGGTTTCAGCTCGCCACTCAAGGGCGACTACCTGATCCGTTTCTGCTTGGGTTACCGGTGCAACGGAGCTGGTCCATATCAAACTACCGTTATCATAAGTGTAGAGTATAGTGACATCAGTAGGAACAATATCACTGCCTGAAGTAACAATGGCACTGCCCTGAACAAAATTCGTTCCGGCAGGAATCCTATCGCGAATGACGAGAGGATTCCCGGAATCAGGATCACCTACAGTAACGGCCAACCCTCCATAGACAGAATTGTCTGGATTAGTCACTGCAAGCTGATAAACTATATTGGACCCCGGAGAAAGCAAAGGATCAAGATTACCGCTCGTGTCATAATCATTTTTCGTGATATACGCCAACGGCTCCTGAGTCGTTATCTGAAAAGCCGTGCCATAATCCCCACTAAATTTTTCATTATAGGAACCGGAAGCAACTTCCTGATACGGAGTCAGGGTGCCTGTACATTTGCCGTTCAAGGCCGCATACTCATAAAAAACCAAGCCAACCACACCGGTATTGTCCGGTATATTCTCAAAATACATCTGATCCTTAAACGGAATAAGCTGCTCACCGCCGCTGCTCAATTTAACAATCAGAAGTCCGTAGGTTCCAACAAGGCGGAAGCAACCCGGATCGTATACATCAGGAATTCCCACCGGCTGCACCCAAGCGTTCTGATCCGGCACTCCGTCATTATTATTGTCAAACCCTTTATTGACATTGCCGAGATCATACCAGATACCTTGGGTTTCAAAAACCTGTCCAGGAAAAGGATTATTGCCGGTCGGCGTCCAGGTGTCCCAACCGTGGACCTGCTCGATGGCATCCTTGTACTCGTCCGGCACCTTGTTATCACCATTAGGCCAGATTTTATTGGCTGAAGCGGAAATTTCACTCCGCAGGGTGAGCCCCCTCCTGTCGGAAGCTTCCAAGGCGTTGGGGTCGGGATCGTCATCAGCTAGTCCGTTCCCGTTACCATCGTAAAGACCATTGGCCCAGATGTCATAAGACAAGGCAATATCATCCGCAGTTGTGCTGCCGCCGGTGATGGCTGTGGCGCAAGGAGGTTCCTGCGGTACGTACACTCCGCTACCCGGAGAGGTCTCGACATTAACGCATCGCGGATAAGAAACCACCCAATATTCAACCCTGCATTCTCCGGGTTGCAAGGTACCCACCCAAGCCCGGCTGGCATCCTCATTATTAGCAAAGGACCCTGATTCATGTGTCAATGAATACGTTCCAGTGCCTGTCCCCGAATTATAGACATGATCTGGGGCTCCGGCGACACTGCTGTCATACCCCGGATAAGTCCCCGGAGTCTCGGTAGCATAATCACCGATATACACCTGCACCTCATTCATCACCTCTGTGCCGTCGTTACAGACCTTGGCCCCGAGAGTAGCTGCTTCCGGTGCATAGGTGGCTGGTGTGGTCACATTGGAGTCCACCACCAAGTTATAGGCGGAGATGATTTCAATACGCAAATTTCCATCAGGATTAACTGCTTGCGCTGCCGTAACCGAAAAGACCATTAACACTAAGACCGCAATGATCACCCGATACAAAAGCCTACCCGCCAAACCAGCCCCGAAGCCCTTGTCCGGCCCCGCTCTCCTTATATAGTCCCTCTGTGCATCCATAATCATCCCCCCCCGCCTTCCTCTATTTATCATCTCACGCCGCATATGTTCTTTATTCCTGACCTTAATTTTTCCCTGTCCGACAGGAAAAAAAAAGTATTATATCTCTAGTTAATAGATATTCTTTTTATCAACAAAAGACAATCGTGGAAAAAGGGGGATGAAAAGGGTGCAAAATATACCCAATCGTTTTTTCCGGCCAAGCAAATCATTGTAAAATTTGATATACTTCTCTACAGGAAGATACTCAATTCAACACAAAAATCTGTCAATCGGAATAAACTGAGCTTTCCAAGATTGGCAACCTTGGAAAACGACAAGTAATTTTAAAAAAAAGGAAAGGATAAAATGGTAAATTCTCGAACAGATGTGCTGATTGTAGACGATGATGACGGAACTCGGCTGACCATTAAGCATATTGTCGAATCAGCTCGGTATCAGGCAAGAACAGCCGCCGGGGGGCATGAGGCCCTGAAGATGGTTCAGGAAAAAGTGCCAGAAATTATTATCCTCGATCTGGTGATGCCAGAAATGGACGGCTACGAAGTCTGCCGACGCCTTAAAGCCGACCCTCGATCTGCCGAAGTACCAATTATTTTCCTGAGCGCTATGGTTTCTGCTGAAGAAAAGGTCAAAGCCTTTAAGGCGGGCGGGGTTGATTATATCGTCAAGCCATGCAGTACAGTTGAGCTGCTTGCTCGGCTGCATACTCACCTTACCCTGCAACGTATCCAAAATTCTCTGGCGGCGGAAGTGCGCAAACAGACCGTTGAGCTGGAAGAAAAAAATAAAGAACTTCAAGAAACAAACCTTGTACTCAAACGTTTGCTTCACGAAATTGAAGAAGAGAAAATGGAAGTGAGTCGTATTATGCAAACCAACATCAAGCGCCTCGTCCTCCCCGATCTTGACAGAATGGCCGAGGCTCCGGCGCAACAGCGTTATCAACTGCGTGATACTATCCATACCAATTTGCTGGACCTTTCCAGCCCGGTGGCTGGAAAAGATGTCGACGCATATTCCCTACTCACGCCGACTGAATTACGGGTGCTGAATTTTATTCGCCAAGGACGTTCTAGCAAGGAGATTGCCCAATCCTTAAACATCTCTCCTCAGACAGTGGCTACGCATCGAAAAAAGATCCGAAAAAAACTCAATATTTCGGGAAAAAAAATCAACCTTACCGCCTTTATAACCCGATCGGAGTAAGCTCATCCCGGTGAATCCAAGCAACCCGCCTAATCCCTTGCCTTTGCCAGGACATCACTGATCGAAAGGGCATAGGGGTGATGTTTCCGGAGAAAAAGAGGCATGGCATTTCGAGCAGTTCTGGCCTCGTCCATGCTGCTGTAGACACCGTAGCAGACAAAGAGGGTCGGCGGCAGAGTATCCCGGCGGAGAATGTAGAATTTTCTTCTATGCTCCTGATATTCTTCCCGGACAATCATGTCTTTTATATCATCAGCAGCAGCATCCGAGGACAAGACAACCAGCTGAACCGTAAACTTATCTCCGTATGTTTCCTTGGTCCAGCGGTTTCCGGCCCCAAGATATCGAGCAAAAAGCTGATCAGCCTTGGCTGAACGAGACAGAGGAGCAACCGGCCTTACCTCAATTTTTGGCACCTGAATGGCCTCAGCTCTCTGCACAGGGGGGGCAACAACGGAAGATGGTGCCTGTTGCTGTCCAGCAACAGTTGACGCCGCAACTCCTCGGGCAGAAGCTACAGAAACCAAGGTTTTCGGCTTTGGCGGGGCTATTGTTGCTTCTTTTCGCTCTTGCTCGAATTCTGGAGCAGGTTTTTCAGCGGCATGCTCTTCAACGATAGAAGGTCGCGTCTTCTTCATCCCCGGAGTGAGTTCAATAATCCAAGTGGGCTTAATAATCGGGAGCTTCTTGGCCGTAGCCAAACGCTCAGTGCCGACCTCGCCAGCAGAAGGAGCCTGTGCGGACGGGTTAAGCTCCTCAGAAGAAAGCACCTGTATTGTTTCCACGGAGGTATCCTCTACCGCCTCAGCAAAAACCTCTGCAACAACTTCTTTGTCGATTTTTTCAAATTGTTGCTCATCGTGCTCAACTGCCTTGCTCTGCTCAGCACCTTCTTCCTCCAGCACCTTCTTATCCTGTGGATCCTGCGACTTACCCTCTTTTTCCGTACCTTCTTCCCTTTTTTTAAATGCAGGACGCTGAGGAATGGGGAGGGAGAGGAGCGAAGGCTTCACCTCCTCATTTTGTTCAGTTGAAGACGGAGAAGAGACAACTTCCGTTATTGTCTCTTCCGGTGCAAAGGGCAACGGGGCACCTTTGTCCTCTTCCGGTAATGCGAGTTGCATTTCCGTATTTTCTGGTTCAATACTGATCGACTCCTGAACAGCCCGGTGCGGTGCGTCCTCCTGATTGGGGAAAAAAGAGGGTCTCTCCCAAAAAAACAGCACAATTATAGCCAAAAGGAGCAAGAGCAGCAGCCATTTACGCCTTCCGCCAGACTCCTCATCGTCCATCGCTACAGAAACGGCGACAGGATCATTAAGTGCTGTAACATGAACAGGCAAGACAGAGCTCGCTTCGACAGCAGCAGCATTCTCCAGGGCCACCTCAGCAATTCCGTCCATGATGCCGGGTAGGCCTTGACTAAGACGAAAAATCTCCTGCACGGCTTCTCCTGAAAAAACAGGCTCTTTAATTCCCTTTCCGCCTCCTGCCGCTCTGAGACGATAAACAAGATACGCTCCTGCCTCCTCCAGTGAAAAAGCCTCCAACTTATATGATGATGCAATCCTGACATCCTCACAGTAGCTGCTTAACTGCTCAAGAGAGATATTTAGGGCTGGCTGACCAACCAACATCGCCTGCACCCCATATTCCTCGTTCAGCTCATTCAGCAAGCGAAACAGACGCTCCAGCGTAGCGAGGAACATCTTCTCCGCCTCATCAATAAGCAGAAAAATACGCTTTCCCTTCTCTTTCCATCCCCGAAGCAAAGTCTGCAGAACAGCGACCATGTCCTGCTCCAACTCCACCGACGAAGGCATCCCCAATTGCAGACAGACCCGTCCAAGGAGTTCATCAAAGGAACCGGTCGGATTCTCCAGATAAACGACTTTACGCGAACTCCCGTCCAGGCGATGCCGAATCAGGCGACAAAAAAGAGTCTTTCCAGATGCTTTCGGGCCAGTAAGGAGCATTGCCGCATTCCCCTGCCGGAGATCATGACGCAGATCTTGCAGGATATTTTTTCGCCCGGCCTGAGCAAAAAACACGTCTGGATTCGGTTTCCGAGTGAACGGCGGGTGTTTGAGACCAAAGTGTCGGAGATACATTATTCTACTTGTAAGAAAAAAAATTATGCCAAAACAGCCACCATGATGACATGGAGCACCGGCAGCCCGAACTGTTCGATTGACACCTGTATAATTTCAGCGTAATCTGTGATTCGGTACAATGATCATTGGTTCCTGCACCTCAGGAGGTGAAACACTGTCTCATTATTCGCCAAGCGAGTCTTTCTGTAAACAGATTTTCACAGACCGCTGCTTTTTAGAACATACTGTCAAATGACAAACAGCAGAGAAAGAACAGGCTGATCGCCTGTTGTCTGCGCAGCAGGACCCCCTTGTCCACCTGCACTCTCTACAACACAGTACATACAACACAGCAAAAAGGAAAAGAAATACTTTTTTACAGTATCAGTCCCCCGGTTTCAAGTCCCTTTTCAAATAACCCATCCAACCAGGAGATGCCTCATGATCCATACCATATGTCTGTGTCTACTTATTCTACTCCCCTTCACTGCGGCCTCTGCCATGCCTGAAAAAGCTGAAAAAAATTCCGAAGAAATCGTCTCCTCCCTTGATGATCAGGATTCTGTTGCCGTAACTATCTATAATCAGGATCTCGCCCTGGTCCGAGATGCCCGAAAAATTAGCCTGAAATCGGGTCGACAAACCCTGGCCTTTCGTGAAGTCAGTGCAAAGATTCGTCCGCAGACCGCTCTGCTGGCTGCACCGGGACTCCGGGTGCTGGAGCAGAATTTTGAATATGATCTGCTCACCCCGCAGTCTCTGTTAGAAAAATACGTCGGCCAAAAGGTGCTGCTGGTCAAGAGCCACCCCACCACAGGTGAAGAAACCGAGCTGGAAGCCACGGTTCTCAGCAACGGA
>CBFDDU010000004.1:0-45394 GCA_965603655.1 uncultured Candidatus Electrothrix sp.
CGATCATGGCGCAACCGCCCATTCCCCCCAGAAAACCGTTCACAATGTTTGCCGCTCCCTGAGCAATACTTTCTTTATTGGTATTGCCGTGGGTATTGGTCAGTTCATCAATAAGGTTCAAGGTCATCAGGGACTCGATCAGGCCCACAGAGGCAATAATTGCAGCATACGGGAAGATAAAATACAGGGTTTCCCAGGTGAAGGGAATAGCCGGAACGTGAAAGACCGGTAAGCCCGCCTGAATACCTGTTCCGCCTTTTGCCTGGACAAAGGACAGGACCGTTGCGGTATCAATCCCTGTGAAGATGACCAATAAGGCAACAGCAATAATAGCGACAAGGGCTGCTGGCACCTTGGTCGTGTATTTAGGCAGAACATAAAGGATGGCCATGGTCAGGCCAACAAGCCCGAGCATGGTATAGAGAGGCGTTCCCTGCATCCATGCACCGTCAACCTTGAACATATCCAATTGCGCCAGAAAGATCACGATAGCTAGGCCGTTGACAAAGCCCATCATCACCGGATGTGGGATGAGACGAACAAACTTGCCAAAGCGGAAAACCCCGGCCAGGACCTGGAGCACCCCGACCAGTAGGAGCGTGGCAAAGAGGTATTGCAGGCCCGCTCCCTCTCCGCCCATATCTGTGCCTATTTTCACCAAAGACACCATGACAATGGCTGTGGCACCGGTGGCACCGGAGATCATTCCCGGACGACCGCCGATGACCGAGGTCACCAAGCCCATCATGAAGGCTCCATATAAACCGACGATGGGGGATACACCGGCAATAAAGGCAAAGGCGACCGCTTCCGGGACTAAGGCTATAGCAACCGTCAATCCAGAAAGGATGTCGTCTTTAATCGAACCTCTTTTATGCTCTATGAATTTAAATCTTTTCATCTTTCTTTCTCATCATCTCCTTCATGGGTCATATGAGCACAGACCGGCATAAACAAGCTGAACCACTCCTGAATTTTAGTTTTTTGAAAAAAATGCACAACGCACCTACCACATTATAAGGGGTTGTCTATAGCATTATTTTGCCCTTAAGGGAATGATTCTTTTTTGTGATAGGGCAGGATTTTCAGCCAGAAGAGACTGAAATATAGAGTTCCTGGGCTGAGTATCTGTATAAGGCTGCATTCATTTTGATCAAGACTGAGCGGAACTCGACCGCTGAGAAGTTGCTTGCTGATTTGGCTAGTCGGGCAAGGAGCGGATCTGTGCGCATCTTTTCAATGAAAGAAAGAGGGCTTTTATCCCGATAAAGGAAGGAGAGAAATCGGTATACGGTTGTTTTTAGGTTGCGCATTATGCAGCCCTTAAAGGTTTCTGGTTGGTCTATCTGGTTCGCAGGTACGGTTCTTTCAGAAGAAATTTGCCTTATTGGTTTTGATTGTTTGTTTTCTGTAAATAATTTAAAAATCAATACCATAGCTGTGAAAAATATGGTATATCATGGCCAGTCGTTTTTTGTTAGCCGGATTTTTTGGAAGAAACGATTTGAAATGACTAGAGAAGTTGGGGTGGCTGGGCTGTTCTTGTTACGGAAATCGGGCCTGCTCGTACGTTCACGGAGGAAAAAATGAGTAAGAGGAGATGGAACCAAGGGCGGATTATGTTGCTGGCAGCAGTGTTTTTGCTGAGCTGCCCACCTTTGCTTTCTGGACAGGATAAGGCCCCCACAATCACCCAGATTGAGCTACCTGGAAAATTGGCAGAGGTGGTTGCCAATACCCCCACCGGGATAGGGGCAGGGCAGATCTATCTCCAGGGGGAAAAGGGTTTTGCCGGAATACCGGGAGCGCCGCAGATCAATTATATTGTCGCCTTTCTCTGGGCGATTTGGGTTGGTTGGATTTTTACAACAGTGGGTGCCTTTGGGAGCATCATGGCTGGCATTGGCCATTTGACCATTTTCGGTCTCGGGATGTACGCAACGGGATTTAAAACAACCAGTCCTGAGTTGAGCGTCCTGATGACAGATACCATTAGGGCCTCCAATCAATATCTTGTCGGCTTGGCCGCCTTGATTTCAACCTATAGTTTTTATAAGATGAAACGGCTGGTTGTTCCGTTGGGGCTGGCTCTGGGCCTGGGCAGTGTTGCCGGTGGATTGCTCATTCCTTGGCTGACCGCAGGGGAAATACAGCTCAGTCAGTACATCGGTTGGTTTGGTCTGGCTGTCTTGGTTCTCGGGGGATTTATCTTGTACAGCACCACAGAGCGTAGCCGCTCCAAAAAAAGCACGTCCGATCAGGCGGCCAAGGCCTTTCAGCAGGCCCTGAAGGAACAAGGGGCAACGGATGGCCAAGGAGTGATCTTGCAGTCTTTCTGTCTGCGTAAAATAGTCTTCTCCTTCTACGGCACAGAATTTAGCTTTAACCCGATCTTGGCTTTGATCGGCGGAATGGTCATCTTCTCTATTTCCTCCTTTCTGGGTATTGGAGGCGGTTTTCTCTATGTTCCTTTTATGACAAGTATTATCGGTCTGCCTATGTATATCGTGGCTGGCACCTCTGCTTTGGCTGTTTTGCTGAGTATGGTGACCAGTGTATTTTCCTATGTGGTACTCAAAGGAACTTTTATCAGCTGGGGCCTCCTGAGCATTGAGATGGCCGGAGTCGCGGTGGGGGCCTTTATTGGCCCTAAGACCCAAAAGCACATCCCGGAAAAATGGCTGAAATGGATTTTTGTCGTTCTGGTTATCTACGTAGGTGTTCGATATTTCAGTAAAGGCTTCTTTGGCAAGAGTTGGTTGCCTCCGTTTTAACTCGCTTCATTTTTTCACGAAGTTTGAGAGCAGGGGGCATATTTTCGGGTCGGTATTCACCCCTGCCGCTTATTACTGTACATCCGTCCATCGGCTGTATTTAGCAGCTCATCTTCCAGCGTTCCGTCATCCGGGTAGAGAGCTGTCCCCATAGCGGCGGAAATAGTAATCTCAAGGGTAAGAGATAACTGACAGGGATCTTTTAGAGCCGCGTTGGCCTTGCCGGTCACCCGCTGCACATCATCATTGTCTTGTATCTGAGGGAGCAGGAGGATAAACTCATCCCCGCCTATTCGGGCAACCAGATCCCCCTCCCGCACCGAGGAAAGCAGGCGACGGGCCACCTCCTGAAGAAGAAGGTCACCGACATCGTGGCCATATTGGTCATTCACTGGTTTGAATTTATTCAGATCAATAAAGACCAAGGCCAATTTTGATTTGTTCTGTTCAGCGCTGGCCAGTTCCTGTTTTAATCGCTCATAAAAAAGCAGTCTGTTGGCCAGTCCGGTGAGGCAATCATGGTTGGCACTATAATGAAGCTGTTGCTCCATAATTTTGCGTTCAGTGACATCCGTGGCGATTTGAATTTTGACATCACGACCATCTAACCATTTAATAACCCGATCATGGAGCTCATACCAACGTTTGTTAACGGGGTTTTGTCGTTCCCAGACATAGCTTCTGTCTGTATATTCACTGCTGTTGCGGAGGAGGTCGTTAGGGCAAAATTCGCAAGGATTTTGGAGGTTTTTCTGTAATTCCTTCCAACAGATCGAGCCGGTTATGTCGCCGAAAATTTCAGCAGCATATTGATTGAGAAAGAGGATCTCGTATGAATCCGTATCAATGACATACACCATCGCGTCCATGCTGTCGAGGACGGTGAGAAGTCGTTGATGGGCGGCTTTTAACGTTTCTTCCGCCTGTTTTCTCTCGCTTATATTTCGGACAATGGCCACAAAACAAGCTGTACTGCGGTCTGGTTCAATGTATTGAAGATGGATCTCAACCGGAATTCGGGTCCCGTTTTTATGCCGGAGCGCGGTCTGAAAGAAGAGGCTCTTTGTCCCCCCCTCTGTTAACTTGGCAACCATTTTCCTAAATGTTGTTTCTGTAAAATCCGGTTTAATGGACACTGGCGTCATCTTCAGAAATTCTTCCGTACTATAACCGACCTGGTTCTGTCCTCCCTGATTGACATAAGTAAATCGCAACGTTTCCGGATCAAACATGAAAACGCTGTCAAGGGTCTTGTCCAGAACATTTTTAAAATGATTTAACTCCAGACGAGTTGTTTCACGGTCTGCATAAAAGCTGATCAGGAGCCAACCAAGTGGTCCCAGCAGGACAAAGAAAATTAGGTTGAAAAGTAACAGGTTGTGCCGAGCAGATGTCAGATGTTCCTGCTCAATCCGGTCAAGAGGAAGTTGCGTGACCAATTTCCAGGAATAGTCTCTAGCGTTGATTTCCTGCTTGCTTTGTTTGACCGTTGCCATACATCCTATACTGGTGGTTAGAGTGGAGGTCATGCCGTCGCTTAATGGGTGGATAGTTGCAAAGGTGAATAAATTATCATCTGTCAGAAATTGTCCGGCAGGTTGTGTCGCAATAGTTTTCCAAGCATCAGGATATCTGGCACCAAAGGTACGGCTCGCTTTTTCCGGCCACATAAAGGCCCAGTTATCTTCCTGCTGTTGTTCTCCATACAACCAATAACCGTCTCGATTCAAGAGCATGAGCTTACCGTTCAGACGATCAGCCGTGCCCTCAGTCAGTTGGTCCAGAATTTCTTGACCCAAATAATTGAGAATAACTGCCCCTTGCTTTTTTCCGTCTTGGTCAAAGACAGGGGTGCCGAAGCGGAGCATGGGTTTATAGGGAATCTCGATAGTGCAATGTTCCATGTTCAGGTCAAAGGGGGAGATAAAGACTTCTCCCGGACCAAGCTTGATCGTATCCTGAAAATAATAGCGTCTTCCCTTTTGTTGAAGATCTTTTTTCGGCACGATAACACTCCGGCCTGCAACGAGATTAATTCGTATCTGTTCCATGCCGTTTTTGTCGAGCAGTCTCACCTGATCGTAAACCTGCCTGTGCTGCGAAAAAAGGTGCAGTATTTGAGTAAAGTTTTTCAGTGAGCGCTTTGAATTTTTTCCATCGGTATATTTTGAGTATGATTCGGCAAGAATTTGTAAATCAGTGGTTATGGTTATGAAGTTTCTGCGGATTCTCTGTTCGTGGTGCCGGATAATATCTTTTTCTTCGCCCTTATGTAGGGTGTCCTGATGCCTTTTTTCATCCTGATAAAAGAGGAAGGAAATAAAGAGACTCAACAGCATGATCGGGAGAATCAGGAGAAGGAAGCAGTACAGTCTGTTGGGGCTATGTATACTCTGAAACTGCTTTTGCATAATTTCGCAGAGGGCAGGGGGTGAAGTTGCTCTGGATAGAGTTCAGGATTTTGTACTTTTTGTGCTTCTTAAACCATAAATTAAATAAAAAGTAAATAACAGCCCCTTGTTCGGGTAATTTTTATGTGTTTCAAGAACTGGGGTTATTTGATCGCCGCATTCTGCGCCATATGACGGTCTCTTCATTAACGGTTCATTCTCCCCCTTGCCGCCTGCTGCTGACAAGTGTACTATAACACCTGTTGCTGGAAAGATACGTAGCATCTTGATGGTATCAGGCAAAGGATTTGTTCTGCTCGCCTATAACATATCAGAGAAGAGGAGGACGCCATTGAACCCCAATGCATTGAATAAAGCGGCAGAGATCAGTTTGCTCCGGCAACTGAACCAGGATGGCCTGCTCAACGACGAGGCCTTCGCCGCTGCACAGACAGTACTGCATCCTGCTTCCGCTTGGTTCGTCTGGGCCGGACGGATGCTCCTCCTTCTCGGTAGCACCCTGATACTGGCCGGAATCATCTTCTTCTTTGCCTATAACTGGGCGGAGATGGGCCGCTTCCTCAAGTTTGGCGTTATTGAGGCCGGGATAATGGGCTGTGTCATAGCCGCCCACCAACAGGGCCTAAAGCAGCTTTCCGCTAAAATTCTGATCCTGAGCGCGTCAATTCTGGTCGGGGTGTTGCTGGCGGTGTACGGACAGGTTTATCAGACAGGCGCGGATGCCTTTGGCCTGTTTCTCGGCTGGGCCGTTCTGATCTTCGCATGGGTGCTGATTGCAGAATTCGCTCCCCTCTGGCTGCTATGGCTTGTCCTGCTCAATACCGGAGCTGTTTTCTACTGGCAGCAGGTCGGGGGACCGGCCCATTCCATCCCTTATGAAATACTCTGTCTGACCATTGCGGCTCTGAACGGCTCAGCCTTGGTCCTTAGGGAGCTGGGTGTTGTCCTGGGCCGGGAATGGTTGGACAACAGATGGTTGCGGGGCCTCTTGCTCATTGCCTGCCTCGTTCCTCTCTCCATACCGACCATCCATCTGGTTGTTGAGTCCAGCCGCACTGAAGTTCTGACCCTGCTTGCCGCCTGCGTATGGGCGGCTGTTGCGGGCGGAGGATATGTCTGCTATCGTTTTAAACTCTCTGACATGCCTGCCCTCGCCCTTATCGTTATGAACGCCTGCGTCATCTTGTTGACCTTTATTGGCAACCTCTTCTTTGATGTTATGGGGTTAGACGAGGCCGGAGGCTTTCTCCTCTTTGCCCTGATTATCCTGGCTGTGGTGAGCGGTGCGGCCTTTTTTCTGCGCTGGACCGGAGCGGCAATGCCAGGGACAAGCGAGGAGGCCGCAGGATGAATAACGACATTCCCACCATCGGAGAACTGCTGGAGCATCCGAACCTTCAGGGGCTAGTGCCCCCGGAAGAGGCTGAAAAAATCGCAGAGAGCCTAGGCAAGGATGAGGATACAAGCGACCCTATATACATTAGCATCCTTTCCGGTATCGGGGCCTGGTTCTCCGCAGGATTTCTGATCTCCTTTTTCGTCATCTCTGGCATCATCAACAGCGATGCCGGAGCAATCATCTGCGGTGCCCTTCTGCTTGTCGCTGCCTGCGCCATTGTCCGATCAAACAAAGGCACCTTCCTGCGGCAGCTCGCCCTTGCCTTGGCCTTTGCAGGCAATATTCTGATAGCCTTCGGGGCGGCGACCGCCTCTTCCCCTCCAGGAGAACTGACCTCGGCTCTGCTTATGCATGCTGCTGTCTGTGCTCTGATGTACCCGCTTTATCCGAGTACCACCTACCGTTTTCTTGCTCCGATAGGTCTGGCTATCATGGCAACTCTCTGGATTATCGAGGAGGAGTTTTTTGTTTTTATCCACCTGCTGCTCGCAGCTGAGATGTTGCTCGCAGGCTTTCTCCTTCTGTGGCGGAAATGTCCTCCCGTGTTTATGCCGCTGGCCTATGCCGGGGCCACCATGCTGCCTGCAACCCTGCTTTTTATGAATTTGACCCAGATGCATCTTTGGCGGACAGATTTCAACAAACCGCTTTGGCCGTCAAGCCTGCTGCTCTCCGGTGGCCTGATCTTTCTTCTTCTGCGTCTAGCAGGGAGCAAACGTCTTGCCGAGCCCTGGATGATGCTTGCCCTTGTCGCCACGGTCCTGCTCGGCATTTTCACCACTCCGGGCATCTTGGTCGCCATTGCCCTGCTGATTATGGGACGTGCCTTTAGTGATCGTATTCTGGCTTGGCTCGCGTATCTTTTTCTCCCCTGTTTCCTGATCGTTTTTTATTATGCCCTGCATATTGATCTTGTCTATAAATCCTATGTTGTTGCCGGAAGCGGGCTGCTCCTTCTTGCGGTGCGTTGGATTTTACAATACCTCCAAACAAGGGAGGTGCAGAGATGAAAAAGCTCATTCTCTGGGGCGCGGCCATGCTGATTTTTGCGGCAATCAACCTTCTGATCATGGAAAAGGAAGGCACCTTGTCCGATGGTCGCACCATGCTCCTCCGTCTTGCCCCCCGTGACCCACGCTCCCTCATGCAAGGTGATTACATGGTATTGCGTTACTCCATTGCTCGGGAGGTTCCCAAAGAACAGCTGGAGGACAAAGGGTGCATTGTTGTCTCTCTGGGTGAACATGATGTTGCCGAGTTTATCAGAATCCATCGGGAGGAAGAGCTGGGCTCTGGCGAGTATCTCCTGTTGTATCGCAATCGGGGTGGGCTGCGTTTGGGTGCCGAGTCCTTTTTTTTTCAGGAAGGAGATGCTGATCTATATGCAGGTGCCCGCTTCGGTGAGCTGAAGGTGGATGAATCTGGGAAAAGTGTGTTGATTGGTTTGCGTGGAGAGGACTTTGCGCCTTTGGGGAAAGGGCAGTGAGAAGTGAGAGAAAGGGGGTTGATTTGGGTTAATTGGGGGGATTGGGAGTCAGCCCCCTAAGTCCTAATTCGCCACTGAAAGAACTGCGACAGCGTGTTGAAATCAGCATTGCATTAGAACCGGTTTGCTATCTGAAAAAATTATCACTCAGATACCGGCTCCCCCTCGTCAGCAGGTATAAAATATCCAGCCAGCAGCATGATGCCGCCCACCCACATAAACGAACATATCCGCTCGATTTCCCGGGACAGGTGGATGTCCACCAGGAAGAGTTTCGCTGCCACCAAAAAGAGCAGCATGGTTCCCAATGCATTTACGCGTTGCTGATTTGATCGAACGGAAATCAGCATGATGAAAAAAGCGACAGCACTCCAGATGATTGAAATAATGGTCTGGAAAAACGAAGAAAAGAGGATGCCGTCTGCTGAAAAAGCAATATCCGTATAATAACAGACCGTCCTGGCGATCATCAGAGTCAGACAGAGAGCCAAGGTGCCGTACAGCGCAATGCCCATGTTGTTTTTTACCACGCTCGGCAGCGGCACGGCCTGTAAAGCAGGACGCTTCAGGGCCCTGGCCCATACAAACAGAGCTGCCAAGCAAGTTCCCTGGGCAAGTTCCAGCGGGTTCAGGAGCGGGATATAGATCAGCGGGGCAGGGTCTCCTAGAGAGAGGCAGGCGTTCAGGGTCCAGCCCCAGACGAACAAGGCAAAGGGTAAGACCCCGTATCCCTGGTAATCAAGCGGGTATCGCCTTACCGGCCATCGCAGCTTTTGTCCGAACAAGAGCAGGGTAAGAATCCAGCAGCCCGTGAACATGCCGAAAAACGAAGAAAGCCAAACAGGTCCGGGGTGCAGATAAAAAATAACTGCGGAATACATCTGTACAATGAGCAGGAAACCGATGAGCCAGATGCCGAGGCGATGATTCAAGGTGCGGAAAAAAGGACCTGTCTGTAATGTATCGATAAACAGCAGGGCATAATGGGTGCTTAAGCTTATGATCCAGCTGAGACTGCTGCTGCATAAAAAGATCAATGATATATTTTCAGGATACTTGACCGCGTAACGGAGATGAGCGATTGCGAAAACGCTCAGGAGGATACCGTATCCGTCGCAGATTTGATCTGGAAACTTCCAGGATAAACGTTGCGCCAGGAAGCGGAGAAATCCGAAGCTGAAGCTTATAAGCAGCAGAAGCAGACCCGGTGCCCACTCAATAGGCATAGTTTTCACGACAGCACTTGCTCCTCCTGCCAGCCATACACATAACGACCATAACAGCAACCCGTTAACGATTTTTTTATCCAATAATTGTAGAGATTCTTTTGCCTGAGCACCAAGCAAAGCGCATAAAAAAGGAGCAAGGAAGAAAGAAAGGCCCACAGGTAGGATGAGGAATGGATTGCTCTGAAAAATCAGCTGTGCATCTTCGTAGTAGGCGACTGTCAGGGGCAGAAAGGCCAGCGGTAGCAAGATGAAGCCCAGCCAAAAGGTGAATTTCTGTTTTTTCCGGGTCGCGATCCATACCCAGCATACCGCTTCAGCGTTGTAGACTAGGGTGGTGACAAGGAAACTTGTTTCATAGAAAATCAGGAGATTGCCGCAGAAAAAAGCCAGGTAGATGCAGGTTTGGACCAACAGAGCCAGGCGTTCGGCGGCGAACCGCTGGAGGCAATATGCTGTTGCTGCATAATAGACAGTCAGTAGAGCCAGGGTAATGGAAAAAAGCTGCATTGCAGCAGGATAGCTCAGTGCGGCTTGAAAGGCAATGCAAGCCAGAGGCGGCCCCAAAGTCAGGGTGAGGTCCATGCCGTCGCCCCATGCCGCCTCTCGTTTTTGTGCAGTCATGATCTCCGTCATGGAGTAGAAGAGGAAGAAAAGGAGCAAAAAAGGTTCAAGCTGCGCTCGGGCCTGGGTGATTTCCTCGGTTCTGCCTATAAACACAGCAACAAAGATGATAAAGATACAGCTTAACAGCTGGAGCACCCGCCAGGACCGCAAACGTGAGACAGCAAAGATGCCGACCACTAGGATCAGGTAATACAAAAAGAGAAAGGTCAGCTGTTCGCTGGTTACCGGACTGAGCAGCGGTGCCGCAAAACCGCCGCCCATACCGATCAGGGCCGTCTCACGGGTGTCGTATTGCACAGCCAGCAGACCGGCCAGAACAGATAGGCAGATCATGGTGGCAAAGGAGACAAAAACCGGAAACAGGGAATATACTTCCGTACTGAGAAACAGACAGGTGAACAGAATGGCCACAGAGCCGCCCTGCAGCATCAGGGCGTAAGCTCTTTTTTTCCTGATCAATCGCCATCCGATAATCAAAAGAATCATGCCGACTACCATAGTCGCCACCAATCCTGCTTCCACCGTGAAACGCTGATTAACGGCAGCATACCTGACGAGAAAGACAAGCCCGAACAGGAGAAGCACAATACCGGTTTGCACCACAGTACCGGCTTTATACAATTGACTGCCCAGGTTAACGAAAAAATCAGCTGCATTCGAATTCCTGACCGACTCAGTATCCTGCATCGTTGCAACAGCCAGAGGCGGGGAGAAAATTATTTTTTCGGGCTGTCCAACGGTCGGTTTTTCTTCAGGCCGTTCATTCCCACCCCGACCTTTGTTCGGCTGGACTTTTTGCGTTTGTTCCGGTTGATGGATTATTCTGTTTATCGTCTTGACCTTGCTCTGCAGCTTGTCAACGGATTCCTGCAAGCGGGTGATGGACCTGAGCGCCTCATCTATTCTGGAGTAGATAAATCCCAAGATAAGTCCCAAGACAATTCCGATAACGATACCTTTGCCTCCTGACAAATAACCGCCAGCAGCTGCGAACGCTATGATATACCAGAACATTTATTGTCCTCTTTATCTGATAGGGGAAATATAGGGGGGATGACCCTCTGCGACACCCTCAAGGCCCGCATACAATAAGGGAGGCGGAAAGAAAAGATCACTCAATTGCGACTTGTTTTCTTTGAACGCTGAAGTTAATTTAACGCCTTCAGACTCATTTAACAACAGGTAACCATTATGCTCGGCGGCCTTCTTCTTCCTTTCCCCGCCATGTACGCCACCGGTCGAATTGCTGATTTCTTCGTTTCAATGGGCAGGGACCCTGCGCGAGGAAATTCTGGAACGCATCAAGGAACGGGCAGAGCAGCAGGGATGAATTGAGGCGGGGAAGTGTGGACTACGTTTTTGCAAAAGACTTGCGGGGGGATCGGGCTCGTACTCTGAAGTAAGGAGTACGAGCCCGATTCGGTTTTGCTCAGCTGAAAATAGCCTTTAAGATAAAGAAAAAGACCATCGCCATAAAAGCTCCGGCCGGCAGGGTGACCAGCCATGAGATAATAATATTGAGCACCACCCGTAAGTCCAGGGCACCGATGCCTCGGGCCAGACCGACACCGAGCACAGAGCCCACCAGGATATGGGTGGTGGAGACGGGCAGGCCGGTACGAGAGGCCAACACCACTGTTGAGGCCGCAGCAAGCTCGGCACAGAATCCTCGGGAAGGTGTCAGCTCGGTGATCTTGGTGCCCACGGTGAGCATAACCCGATACCCCAGAGTGACAAGCCCTGTCACGATCCCGGCGCCGCCGAGGAGGAGGACCCAAAAAGGCATCTCGGATTTCTGCATGACCTCGCCCCCTGAAGAGACAATACTGACCACTGCCGCCAGCGGTCCGATACCGTTGGCTACATCATTGGAGCCGTGGGCAAAGGCCATGGAGCAGGCTGTAAACAGCATCATCGGGGTGAAGACCTTTTCCACGCTGGCAAAATGAAAATCCCGATCCGCAGCCGGATCTTCCGCAACCTTACGAACCAGGGACCAGCCGAACAGGGCCGTGAGCAGGCCGATAAACACAGCAGCTGCGATACTCTGGCCAGCGGTCAGGTTTACATTCAGGTGCTTTAAACCCTTGAACAAGGTGACCAGAGAGATGATAAAACCGACCAGGAAAATGTACGCTGGCGCATATTTTTTGGCATTCTTGAGCGGGTTGTCCGTGTCGAAAATCAGCTTGCGGGTACTCATGACTAGGAGAAAGGAAATAGTCCCGCCCACAGCCGGGGAAACGACCCAGCTGGCAATAATTTTCCAAATCTTTGACCAGTTAACAGCATCGGGCCCTATACCGACCAAGGCAAAACCCACCAGAGCTCCCACGATGGAGTGAGTGGTTGAAACCGGCCAACCCTTAGCTGAAGCGACCATCAGCCAGACAGCAGCGGCCAGCAGAGCGGCCAGCATCCCGTAAACCAAAATTTCCGGTTTATCGACAATCCCGCTAGGGTCAATGATACCTTTGCGAATAGTCTTGGTGACATGCCCGCCCGCCAGGACCGCACCGGCAAATTCAAAGATAATGGCGATGCCGATTGCCTGCTTCACTGTGACCGCGCCCGCGCCCACAGAGGTTCCCATAGCATTGGCCAGATCATTGGCCCCGACTCCCCACGTCATGTACAGACCGAAGATCATCGCCAGAATGATCAGAATTGTTCCGTAGGCCGTTATTACTTCCATTGTCCTGCTCCTTGTGTATGTATCCGTGTCCTGCGTTTTTCTTCTTACTTGCTTATAGTCCCCTGAGGGAGACGTCCTTGCTAAGAGCGGTTCATTGACGCTGTACTCTCTGCTGGTTATTTTGATAGGAACAATAATAAACGATCCGACATGTTTTCCGTCAGATCCGACATGTTGCCAAGCAAGTCTATAATTTTATACCAAAATATGGCAGAGATAGGAGGTAAGTTGTTTTCTATGGTGAACAGGGTTCGCCTGATTTTATGCAGGGTTTGGTCGATATCATGTTCACTCTTCCGTAGAGTATCTATCATATTGATAACCTTATCATGCTCTATGCCACTGAAGCCGACCTGAACCAATTCATCCAGCTCCTCAATGATTGATTTGGCTTCAGTGCAGATGCCTAAGGTGTTGACCAGCAGGGTGTTGAGCAGATCCTTGATGGCCTCAGGGACTTCCATGTCTCGACTGATCAGGATTTGGCTGATTTCTTCAGTGTTGTCAGCCAAGGAATCCTGATCATGCAGCAGTTTGAGCAGATCTCTGCGGTCCACAGGCAGGAAAAGTGTTTTCGGCATATTGAGACGAAAGGTACTTTTTTGCTTATCTGCCGCTGTTTCCAGCTCATCAATCTGCTCGGCAATCTTCTTGATTCCTTCATAATCTTTTGCATGCAGGGCCTCAAACAGAGGTTGCAGCAAAGACACACAACTGAACACCGTCCGCATATGTTCCTGAATCGGCTTAAACGGTGATTTGTGCAGGAGCCCGGCTAAGGGGCTGGTCGATTTTAATGTCATAGAACTCTCCTTAAAAAGTTTGCTTTGTATTCTACAATTTCAGTCTCTTCAAGACATAATTTTATGTCTCCTTGTTCTCGTCGATTTTCCCGATAAATTTTATCAATGGTTCGTTAGGGTAACTAATCGGAATCATTTTACTGTTAACCTCTAGGAACAGGCTAGGGCCGTCAGGGTTGCTGCTGCAAATAATATGATGTCCCTTGATGTCAGCGACATTCCGCCAAACACTGCCGGAAGGATCTATCGGAGTATGGCCGACAATAAAGGGGGTATGTTTGGCTAGGTCTAGATTTTTTCGGAACTGCTTCACATCACTCTTGGTATAGCCAGCTAGGTAATGGGGTCGTTTCAAGCGGCTGTTGATGAGATCGTTGCTGATCTTGGGGTGATTGTGCAGATTGATCAGTTTATTGCGGGTAACCTTTCTCCTGCTCGGACCAGCATGACAGGCGATAAAAGAATCAGAGCAGGTAACATAGGCAAGTAGGCTGTAAAAACGTTCCATCTCCGTTACATATTCCTCTCCGCGCAGTTCCTGAAGTCGTCGGCGCATTAACAACCCCTGGGAGATAGTGTTTTTACTTAAACTCTCTGAAAAAGTGTCATGATTGCCCTTGAGATAAAAAAGGTTTTTGGGGAAATGTCGTTTGAGGTGCAAAATGAGATCCATCATCAAGATGGAGCTATCCATGTCTTCCATCTCGCCATCCACCTCGGAATGGACAGCATCGCCGAGAATGATCAGGCAGGCCGTATCTGCTTCCATGCCGGGCAAGAATCTGTTTTCCGTGATAATTTTGAGGAGATTATTCACCTGGGCATGCAGGTCGCCGACAATAATCGGGGCCAGGGTGTTGGGCAGCTCGATAAGTCCGCCTGGCTTGCCCTCGTTGTTCTCCGGGCGATAGGCCTCCTGCTCCAGCAGAGCGTTCACCTCTTTCAGGAGTGCAAGGGCCTGGTCCGGTGGCAGCAGACTGATCCCGCCGCCGTAGATGCGGCGAATTGTCCTCATGGCCTGGTAGCGCCGTTTTGCAACTCTCTCTTCTCGTTCAGCATCCGTGACCTGGATGATTTCCACCGGACTTTTTTCCGTCAGCGGGGTTATGATAATATCCCCTTTGATATTGCTGAGAGTGATGTGGCGGGCAGCAACGCTTTGACCAAAATCAAAAGCAGCTTGATACTCTTCATTGGAATGGCCTATCATGACAGTTTCACCCGGACAAACCCGGGTAAATCGACAGAGGTGCATGCCATAGGTGCTCGGGTCTGTAATCAACCAGTTTCTGCGCAAATATTTTCTTCGTACACCCAGGGGCATTTCAGGATAGAAGCGCAGTATTTTGTTGCCGAGTTTGAGTTCAAAGGGATTTCCGTCAAAGGAGATTCGGGTCTCTTTGGTTATCTGCTGCCACTGCTCGGTGAGTGTCAGCCAATTGCTGGGATCGCGACGAAGGATGAGCCATTTCCAGCCATCCAGCGTAGTTAGGCTCGGTCGGGGGCCAGAGGTGGCTGTGGCCCAGGCCGGAATCCCGGGTTCGCCTTCCTCCACAATACACATGGGCGGTTGGTCCAGAGATTCTCGGATATAGACCTGCATTCTCACTCTATGGAGATAGAGGACGACTTCTTGGTACGCAGCCACCTGTCGTTTGACTATGTCAAGGGTCATGACCTCGTCCACAGGAAAATAGCCCTCTGACTTGCGTTCCAGACGTTGCTTGAAAATGATATCCGGCTTGGGGAGGATGAATTCAAAGATATAGCGTTGTCGCCAGTTGCTCTGGAGAAAGTCGTACCCTTCCGGCGGCAGTTGGATACGTTCCAATTGCAGACGCAGAGGTTTTTCCGCGTCTTTCCATTCTGGATCAAAGACGGTTAAGGCCTGGGGGAAGCCTTCAAAGGGGAGTCCGAGGTGGATTTCACGGGGACGGTAGATAAGAGTCTTGTCTTTCCACCAGCCCTTGCGGGTCAGGTCAATATAGCCTTCATTAGGCCATCCGTGGATTTTTTTGATATAAAAGGACTTGCCTGCTCCCGGTGGTCCGGTCACCAGCAGCTGAACAAAGGTCAGGCCGACGGGAAGGTCCACCCCACGAATATTTTGTAGGGTGTCAATCGCGACCAATTTTTTTCTGAAGGGATCTGCCATAATCTTCTCACCATGCAGTGCATAAGCCTATCTTAGGCTTTTTATGAAGATCCAATCTATTAGAAGGGAAGAAATAATGCAATGAGAGAGTTATGAAGCAGCTCTTTGATAAAGGGGAGGGGGCTTAAAAAGGGATGTTCCAGATTGAAACGGCTTGGCTGGCCATCCAGGTTTGCCGGGAGGCAATGGCGGCTGGTGTCCAGTCGTCATAACGCCTGCTGATTCCTTGGGTTATGGTGAACTCGCTTTGCGCATACACGGCTTTTTTCTCCTGATACGGCGCATTACCCAAGTCCTGATTAGCCGATGCGGACAGGAGGGTCATATTGCCCAGCTGATAGACCGCGTTTTCGTGTTGGCGATCATCAAAGGTATCCCAGCCCTGCTCAGGGTGTTCCGGCAGAATATGTTCAATGGTATAGGCAGAGTTATCTGGATCATAGCTTATATTTGAGCAGCAGCGTTCCAGCTCAAACAGGATATAACGAACAACCTTCTTATTGCGACTGTTAGTTGTTCGCAAGGATTTATCCGCAAAGGCGACCTTGAAAACCTTATCCCCTGGATAGATAGGCTGAAGAGCCGTAATCACTCCTCGTGCAGAGGTGAATGTTCCATCGGCGAGCTGGACGGCAATGGCATTATAGACTCGCTCAAGTTCATTGCCCGGCAGTCCGCAGATGACATTATAGCGGAAAGAGAGCATGGTCATGGCCCGGAGGATCTGTTTAAAGCTGTTACGATCTGTGTCTCCGAAGCGGTCAAAGGCTGCCAGCAGCAGAGACAGTGTTTGACGGACATTGAACATCTGGAGTTGTTGCAGAGAGTTCCGTTCGTCCCGTTCCCAGGATGTATCCAAAGGATTTCTCAGGGCCGCGTAGACACGGGCATGTCTGTCCAGATCGCGAATCAGGGAGAATGCCTGTCCTCGGTTGGACACGGCTTGGCGGATGGTTTTGAAAAGATGGGTCTTTCGTACCAACTTGTGGCCGCTGTTCCAGAAGACACGGAGAAATTCAGGAAAGCTGTCACTGCCGAGCAGGCCGATAATCGCCTCCCAGCGTTCCTCCAAGGTTTTCAGCTCAGCGGTATGAGCACCTTCCTTGCTGATCACGGAAAAAAGATAATTTTTCAGAAGATCTGTGGCGGATAAACGTACTCCTCTGGCGTTGAGGGTCTCGAACACCTTAAAGGCATTGAGTTCATCGGTCACGGTGATGACCGTAAAGAAGAGGCGATCCACTGTCTGGTCGACAAAGCCCGCAATCGTCTCTCCGCTTGTTTCAAGATCTGCCTTCAGTCTTGCCTTGAACCAGAGAAAGGCCTTGCGCAGCAGATGTTCTGAGGCGTTGAGTCCGCGCTGCGGCAGGTGTTGGAGTGGAACAAGATAATCCTGATAGAAGCGGTCATTGTGCCGGTTCAGGGTCAGCTTAGATTTTGCTGTCAGGGTGACTGGATCAAGATAGCCGATATAGGAGTTTCGCAGCTGCTCTGCCCGCTTATCGTTGATGCTCTCTGCTTTGGCAAGATCATGGAGCAGAGAGATAGCGGCCAGCAGTATTATGCTGATGGTGGTGATTCGTTGCTGGCCGTCAATGATGTCAAAGCGTTTGCTGTCTGAGGATTGCAGGACCAAATAGCCCATGTAGTGGATGGGTTCCTCTTCGGTCGTGTGTAGGGAGAGGAGATCCTGCCAGAGATCGTCCCATTCGTCGGCTGACCAGGAATAATCCCGCTGAAAGGGCGGTACCCGGTAGAGCAGGCCGTTGCCCATGAGTTGGCGGAAGGTGTTGTTGGCGGTGTTGAAGTTCATGGGTTACCGTCTCTCGCCCTCCGATTGCCAACCCGTTACGTTCAACTCTATGTGGAATTGACGAACCATACGATCCGAAAAACGCATGAGATTATCTCACCTTTGTTTTGGTTCGCAGATTTGCTCGAACGGCATTATAGAGTTCTGTTGCCTTTTCATGCTCGAAGGTTACGGAAAGGCAGTAATTTTGTTTTCGTGTGGGATCGGTTACCCACTTGTTGATATTCAGCAAAACAAGCGAAACTGGAGGTGCAGGTCTGTTTTTTGGCTCTCTTTGATATACCTTCCATGCCTTTTGATGACATCCTGCTTTTCTTGTGTTTGCTCCAGGAAACAAATCAATCTCGAATTTCTTTAAATCATCAGGGATGCCCTCCTGAAGAATATCACTGCCGAGTTTACCGTATTTTTCTATCAATACCTGCGGATTCTGGGAATGAAAAAGGTGGAATTCCATGCGATTGCCCAAGTAGCTGTCGCCACGGGTCGCACGGGTTTCAGGCGTGAACGTCAGAACAACGCTTATTTTTTTCCTACCTGCTTCTGAAAAAAACAGTTCTGGAAGTTGGAGTGAGTAAACCTTAATCTGATTGAGTGCAAGTTGGCCTTCATCCCAGAGAACAGCTCTATTTTCAAAGGAATAGAGAGATTTTTCGTAATGACTGAGGCCATAACCGCAGGTAGTAAGATGACATTTTTCCGCGTTCTTCTTATCTTTAGTCTGGTAGAACTTTTTTGTAGGCTGAAAAGGATAATCCGCTCCGACCAACAGCATGTTTTTTATGAAATTTGCTGATTTTTCCGGAAAGTGATTTGCTATTTTTCCGGTAAGATGGGCAATCTTGGGAGCGGCAAAGCTGGTGCCAGCATCAAACTGTAAAATATCATCAGTCGCCTTGTTGTTCAGCAGGGCCAGTTTCCCGCCAGTATCCTCAATAATACGTCCATACTGTTCTGAAAGAATTAAATTCCCGCCGTATTCAACCAATTCCGGCTTAACCATGCCGTTGATTCCACAACCTGTTTTGGTAAAAGGAGATGGTTGATTTTGTTGAGCTATAGGTGTTTTAATATGCTCCGGCCCACCATGACGCTCCTTCTCAAAGCGTGTCTGACCGGCGATAGAACCCACAGTTAACGCAAGAGCAGCAGAAGCAGGATTGATTATTTTGAATTCTTCATTAGCGATAAGATATTGCGGATAATTATCTAGAATCTCTTCAATAGAGGAATATGGGCCAATGGGAGATTGATTGCCGGTGGAGACAATAAAGACTACATGAGGAAAAGTAAAAGCAAGCTCATCAATAAGCGCAGCTAAGGGACGTTGGCGGAAGTAATGTTTATGCCATATTTCATCCTTATTACCCAGTGAGATATTGACAACCCTGATATGATATTCAGGATTGGAGAGAAATCCCTCTACAGCATCTTTCAGCTGGTGTTCAACTAATTTTTCAGGAGAATAGACCGCTCGCTTCCAGCCATTCCAATCTTCCGCAGCATACATAACCTTTGCGGAAAACAGCCAGTTTGAGGGATTAAATATTTTTTCCTCCAGACAAGTTTCAACATCACCATAAACGGCACAGCCTGCTACTGCGGTGCCGTGCCCCACAGTATCCTGAATTTCTGCTTCACCTGACTGGAAATTTTCTTCCCCGCCTACGCAATGTTCCAGCATGGGATGATTGGCAGTAATTCCGGAATCAATCACCAGGATACCGGCAGCATTCTCATCAGGGGAGTTAAACCTTATATCCTGTACATCAGGTCGCCGCATTGGAAACGGATTAAATTGTACCTGAGCTGGTTTATCTGCTCGTGCAATTTCCTTGAGTTGTATGATCTCCTCAAATATGCTTTGGGTGAGTTTTACCCGAAGCAAAACAAAAGTCTTTGCAATCAGGGTATCAGTTATCCTGAATTTCGTAAAATCGTTATACGTTTTTTTTAATTGCTGAATAAAACGTTCGTTTCTCTGTGGGTCCGTCATTCGCCACAGTTCGAGATCAATAAAATCAGCTTGATCTGTCAGGGGTTCTTCAGCAAGTTGTTTGCCGATCTTTTTTTCAATCGGAATATCGCCAAACGATTCAATAGCATGGAAAAAGTCATATTTTGGCCCATCTGCCGAACCATAGTCAGCCATTTTTTTTCTGAATTTTTCTAATTGTTCATCCTCGCTGAACACCACCCAGAAACCCTTTTTGCCCTCAGCAATCGATAACACATGAATGTTCATGGAAGCCAGTGTGTCCTCAAAGGCTCTGGGGTCAACACCTTGGCTGATTTCAATCTCGAAAATTAACGTAGGATCAATACGGTCAGAGAGCTGTTTTTTCGACGCTACGAATGATTCACTTAATTTCTTTGCTTGCTGGCATGCCTGATTTGCAAATTGCGTTTTATTTCGTCCTGCCGGTAGTGAGAACCCACCGCCACCGTTTTTTTTTCGCTCAACGTTTTCCTGAAAAACGGGAAGCTTCAGGTGTTGAAGTTTTTCCATTAGTTATCCCCCTGCCCACATTGCTTCACGCTCTCCCGATGAAGAAATTGTTGAATAGCAGCGTTTAGGTCATCTTCGCTCAGGCTGTTTCTGGCATCAATAATGGAATTTTTCATAGCCTCAACTGCAATCATTTGAATATCTGAGGGGGATAATCCTTGGCTGACTTTTGCCGCGTTATCAAGATCAAGCTGTTCATCTCGTTTAATCGGCCTTAAATAAAGTTCAAAAAGTTGTCGGCGCGTCGCCTCATCAGGTAATGTATAGTCAATTACTGCGTCAAAACGTCGCCAGATGGCACTGTCGAGCATATTCTGATGGTTGGTGGCAGCAAATATAATACTGTCGCCCTTGAAGTTATCCAGCATTTGTAGGAAATTATTAACAACCCTTTTGATCTCGCCATGTTCATTGTTGTCATCACGGTTTTTACCGATAATATCAAATTCATCAAACAATACAATCCAGACACCATTTTCTATAAAATCGAATACCTTACGGAGGTTTCCGGCGGTCTCGCCAAGATAGGACGAGATGATTGCATCAAAACGGATATAAACTAAGGGAATATTCAACACAGAACTTATGATTTGCACCGAAAATGTTTTTCCTGTTCCTGGACTGCCGCAAAGCAAAATTTTCTTTTTATAGCTCAGGTTGTAGGTCGCTAAGATATCAGCATTATTGAACTCGCGAATAATCCTTTCAAATTGACTTTTGCAATTTTCTGATAAAATCAACCTGTCAAAATTCTGCTCAAAATGTTGAATTTCAAGTAATGGAAATCCTTTTTCCGTATCTCGTGGAATAGGCAGATTCTCTCTAAACCGTCTTTGGCTGTTGGTTAAGCCCGCGCTCTGATACAGAGCTTTTTCTAGATCTCTGGCAACAACATTATGTTTTTTACGTTTTTCCCGTTCAATGTATTCTCGTGCCGCTTGCACGAATCCTTCGTTGTCTTTGTTATTGAACGATAGAAAAAGCTGCTTGATTAATTCGGAATTTGTCATGCTTATACACCTGATTGTCTCCTTGTTAAGGCAGTAGCTTAGCCAAATATATTATCATTAATATTGTAAATTCGGCTCAATAGGCTACCAGCCCTTTCTTGGTATATTATCACATATAATACGAATTCAGGGTATACAAATGTGTATCCCACCAATTGGTCAATAAAAATAAGTTACTTATTTTAAGTAGGTTAGCATGCCAGATTTTTCACAGACTCAGGCTATGTGAAAAAATATTAACAGTAAAAATAGCAAGCTGCAACTTGTTGACCAAATGGTGGGTGTGTCTTTAAAAAATATTTGATTACTTGTTCTTCATCCCCTCAAACTCCGGCAGCCCCAAAACCTCCATAAAACTCTCCACATGATACGCCGCCTCAAGCCCAGGATTCTTAAAGGCGATCAGCTTCATGCCCACCGAAGCGCAATGATCACGATCAACCGTGGAATCACCGATAAAGATGGCTTCATCCACTGTCAGGCCGAAATGCTTCAGGATGATGTGCAGGGCATCCGGGGCAGGCTTGGGACGGGGAGAATTTGAGGCTGTCATGACAATTTTAAAATATGAGCGCAGCTCAAAAATATCCAGGATCATATCCATCGTATTGAATCGATTGGTGGATATGGCCCGGTGATACTTCGGTGTGATAACCTGGAGGAACTCCTTGAGATCAGGTGCGATGGTCATGTGGCGAAGAAAGGATCCATAATCAAGCTCCTGACGGTATTTGTCCACTTCATTCATATTTACCTGACGGTGATCGTCGAAGATATGAGCTATCGAATCAAAGACATTATGGATATGGACGTACCCGAGTTCCTCCTCATTCATGGGGGGGCAGTCAAAGGCCGCAAGGATATGGTTGTAGTAGGCACGATTGGCTTCACGGGAATCAAACATGACACCGTCGCAGTCAAAGATGACGAGTTTCAACATGGAATATTTCCTGGGGGTTGTTTTAAAAAAGAGGGGCAGGGTAGAGATGTAGGGACACGGCATGCCGTGTCCCTACAGGTACTTATAGGAGCTCTGAGCCGTAAATTTCGTGATGTAGTTCGCTGAAAAAGGTTTCCATGAAGGCATGCCTACGCTCCGCGACCTGACGGCCAAGGGGCGTGAGCATTTGTTCCCGGATTTTGGACATCTTGACCTGAAACTCCCGGTAGGCGGTATCCTCCGTAGAATAGGTCTTCGTGTGTGCCGGATCAAGCTCCGCATTATGGAGTCGGGCCCCGATTTGACCGGCAAAGAGAAAGGCCCTGCCGATACCGATAGCACCGATGGAATCCAGCTTATCCGCATCAAAGAGGATTTTGGCCTCTCTTGTTTCCGGTGAGGTGCTGCTTCGGAAACGATGGGCATGAATGCAATGGCAGATTGCTTCCTGGTCTGCTTGGGAATAGCCTAAATTCTGAAGAAGCGGCTTTGCCATTTTCGCTCCCAGCTCAGCATGGCAGACCTTACCTTTGGTGCTGCTCTCCTGCTTGCGCCCGATATCATGGAGCAGGGCAGCCGGGGCAATGATGTCTAAGCGGGCATCCATCCGGCGACCGATGGTCATGGCCATGTGAAAGACCCGCTCGCTGTGATCCGGGCCGTGGGAGCCCCCTTCTTCAAGGCAGTAGCGGGCACTGATTGTGTGCAGGGACGCTAGCAGCTCCGGGGCGATGGCTGGTTCCCCGGTTTCCATCTTATTCGCCAAAGTATTCCTGGATCAGCCAGCGAATGGCGATGAGGAGCAGGACATTATCATTGGTTTCCATGGATTGTTGTTCCATAGGCGATAAGGGTTTGTTCATCTTGATGTAGCCGTTCTTCAGTTCCTGCCGGAAGGTGTCCAGATTATAGAGGGCCATGATGTATTGATCAGCCTGCTCTTTAGTCGGGCGAAATCCTGCCTGGATCTTGGGATGCTGGAGAAGCTCCGTCATTTTATCGTTATAACGGTTATACTCCTCCAAACCCTGATCCTGAAAATACTCGGCTGCGGAAAATTCTTTACCTGTCTCGAAACCACGACAATGGGGTTCTTTGAGCAGGACAAATTGTTCCGTGATCTTGCCGTCCTCTCGGCAGGAGACGCCACGCCCGACGGGATAGGCTCGGCAGGCCGCTGGGCGGTCCTCGTAGACACGGCAACCATAGTCTTTGACAAAGACACAGCTGGCTTTGCCGTCGTCAACCATGGTGAGGTAGCAGGCCGGGAACAGCATCCCTTCCTCCCACTCAATAATGACGAACTGTTCCAAAAACATGCCGGAGTGGCGGTGGAGTTTGTTTTTGAGACGCAGGACATCATAGGGGGTGAGGATCAGGTCGAGCTGGTGGCAGCATTCGTTAAAGCAGGGAACATCGGGATGGCAGGAAAAACAAAATTTTTCGTCATTGCCAAGGGCGCTGCAATGTTCGGGAAGGTTATGATCGTTCATATTGTTAGCGTAAAAAGGTGTCTGCAGGGTGCTGTAGGGGCACGGCACGCCGTGTCCCTACGGGTCCGGGATCGGGCGAACACAGGGATTCACCCCCACGAGTATTCATTGAATCCTTCGTTAAAAACTGCCGCCCATGGCGAAATCCCACTGGGCATCCTCATCGTCTTCCTGGGTATCAAGATTGTATCCCCAGATCAGACGGAGCGGTCCCATAGGGGAGAGCCAGTTGATACCGAGTCCGGTTGATTTTTTGATGTTGCCGAAATCCCAGTTATCATCCTGATCATAGACGTTTCCGAAGTCAAGAAAGGCAACCCCGCGAACCCCCGCATCAGTGAGGAGCGGAAAGAATACTTCAAGATTGCTGAACCACATCTTGTCGCCGCCGTATTTTTCATCATTATTCGGGTCTATAGGGCTGATAGATGAGGATTTGAAGCCACGAATGGAGTTCATGCCGCCGAGGTAGAAATTATCATAGACTGGCAGCTTGCCGTCCTCGTTCTCAAATGCCTGCCCGGCAGCAAGCTTGGTGTGGAACACTAGATCAAGGGGCATGGGGAAAAACCAGCTGGTATAGCCCTCCATTTTGGTATAAGCGGCTTCACCGCCCAGTGGGCCACCAGCATATTTAATACTCAGGCTGTGTTTGGAACCGGAACTGGCATTAAAGCGGCGGTCTCTGGTATCACGGACAAAGGAGAGGCGAACCGCGCTGGTAATATTAATTTTTGCCGACTCAAGGATGTAATCCGAAGCATCTTCAGAGATATCGCTCAGCTCGGTGTCGGTCCAAGTGTAGCCGTAATAGATCCGCCATTTTTCAATGAATTGATGACCCAGGCGGAGTCCGCCACCGGTTGAACCCTTGGTGTAGTCAGTGTATTCCCGCTCCCAGTTAAAGGCATCAACACCGGCGGAAACCTTGGAGTCAAAGATGCGGGGATCGGTGTACGAGAGGTTGAACTTATTGCTCACGGCACTGAGGTTTGCGGAAAAGGCCAAGCGAGTACCGAGTCCGAGAAAGTTGTCCTCCGAGATTTCACCCATGAACATCAATTTGTCCGACGAGGAATAACCGGCACCGATACTGAACTGGCCCGTCGGTTTTTCCTTTACCGCAACCATGACATCCATCTGGTCATTATTCATGGTCTCCTGAGGAATAACGGTGACGTCTTCAAAATATCCCAGACGCTGCAGGCGCTTGGTGGACGTACGGATCGCATTGGAATCATAGACACCGCCTTCTTTCACCTCCAGGTCCCGACGAATAACATTATCTCTGGTCCGGGTGTTTCCCTGAATCTTAACCCGGTTGAAGTTAACCAGATCACCCTGATCAATTTTGAAGGTGATATTGACCCGTTTTCCTGTTGCTGATTTATCGACCTGAGGCCGGATATCGGCAAAGGCATAGCCGTGTTCCGCATAGAGATCGGTGAGTTTCATCACATCGTCGCGCAGGGTTTTCCGGTTGAGAAATTTCTCCTTGCGGATCTGCAATAAACCAATCATCTTGTCCCTGTCCTCAATCAGGTCTCCTTGAACTTCCACTGTTCCTACCTGATAGCGGGGGCCCTCCTGGACGGTAAAGGCGACATAGAGATCATCTTCAGCCTCTTCCACTTCTGGTTCTCCGATTTTGGCCTCGATAAATCCCTGATTATTATAAAAGGCACCCAGTCGAGCCGCATCCTGTTCCAAAACATCCAGCTTTAAGGTGCCTGCCTCGGTGATCCAGGACGAATACCAGTTCCAGGTCGAGGTCTGAATCTCGTCTTCCAGCTCCTCGTCTGTAAAGGATTCGTTACCGACAAAACGAATGCCGGATATGGACATTTTCCCGCCCTCATTGACGATGAATTGCACCTCAACGGAATTTTGATCTGGATGCTCCAAGGCGAATTTGCTCCGAGCCGTATAATAGCCCTTGCTCTTGTAGAGCCCGTTGATCCGTTTGACCGCATCGTTGAGCTGAGCAGGATTGAGGATGGTGTTGACCTTAATATTGGCAGCATCACGCAGATCCTCTTCCTCGACTTTATCAAGCCCGGTAAAGGTAACGGTCTTGATAAGCGGTTTCTCCTGAACCCGGAAGATGACAGCCTTTCCTTCGGCCGAGTCATTGACCTCGATCTCCACATTGTCAAAATAGCCCATAGAAAAAACGTGTTTGAGATCCTTGCGCAGGGCGTCAGGACTGTACGTGTCTCCGGGTTTTGTAGAAATTTTTCGAAGAATGGCTCCAGAATCGATGCGTTTATTGCCCTCTGGGATGATTGTGGCAATAATAAAATTGCGATTGGTGTAACCGAGGACATCCGCTAAGGTGCTCTTGAGCACCGAATGAACCTCGGACAGCGAAGTCCCTTCACGATAGGAGGAGTGCGGCGTTTCCGGCTTGAGGAGGTCAATGACCTGCATATCAACGGAGATATGCTCTCCGAGCATGGTCAGGCTGCCGATAGCCACGTAATCAAGCCCAGCACTTTCCGCCACCTTGGTTAGCGCGGCAGTTGATGGCGGCCAAGGGCCGTTATAGTCGATCAGTTGCTCTGCCTCAAGACGGGGGAGCATGATAATATCTTTATCACGCAACGCCCCTTCAAAGGCTATATCAACCCGTTGGGCCACTGTTTCGCTGTTTTCAGCGTTAATTTTCAGAGGGAGGAAAACCGTGTTTTGCTCAATAGCCGAGGCCGGACCGGCGGCAAGAAAAATGAGCAACGGAAGCAACAGGGCTGCAAAAAGACGTGATAGGGGCATAACCGACTTCACAGTGCATTGAGCTTGAGATGAATGACGCATAGGACGTTCCTGTGTATCTGAAATTATATTGAATAACTGTTCATATATTCATTTGTTCTCTGCTGAAACATTGTTCAGCGGATCGGCAGCGACTCCCGGCTGCCTGCCGTGTGCCACTCTGATATGCGAAAAAATGTCATTATGCCATGTTCCTTTTTTTTTGCAAAGAAATACTCTCTGCTCGGCTGCTTCCTATCCTTCAGTTTCAGCAGAGGCTTCAGTAGAGGCAGTCGGGCTGTTTTCCGGTTCCGGTAGGGGGAGATGGCACTCATCCAGCAGCTCAGCTACCTTTTGATGCAGTATTCCGGCCAGCATCTGTTTGTCTTTGGCCTTGAAGTCCTTGGTCGGTATGGGCTTGCCGATGCGAAGCACGACATCTCCTCCCCGCGACAGCAGCTTCCCCTTAGGTATTGCCTGATGGGTGCCGTTAAAGCCCACCGGAACAACATCCACTCCGGCCTTGAGCGCCAGCATTATAGCCCCGGTTTTAAAGGGTCGGAGATGGCCGTCCGCACTGCGGGTTCCTTCGGGAAAAAGAATGACCGAGGCTCCGTCGGCAATGCGCTTTGCAGCATCGTTCAGACTTTTAACCGCTTCTCTGCCGCGCGAGCGATCAATGGAGATGAAATCCACCGCCCGCATACCGGAGCCGAAAATCGGGATGGCAAAGAGTTCTTTTTTGGCGATCCAGCGGTAATCATGGTCGATGTAGCCGGAAAAGCTCATGATGTCTGCCATGCTGGTGTGATTGCCGATAAAGATGTAGGGTTTGGCCGGATCAAGATTTTCCTTACCCTCAGCGCGAACTCTGATATTAGCAATGCGGCAGAGAAGTTTCCCCCAAGTTCTGGGAAAGATCTGCGCTTTTGCCTTTGATTTACGGAACCAATGAACATCTGCGATGGCACTGAGGCAGACCGCTGCAGTCAGAGGGGGGATGGTAAGATACGCCAGAAGGCCTCGAATAAATTGGATAATAGACATAGTACGTTTGTATGAAATTATGAAAGTGATCAGTGACTCATGGGAGTCACCCGTCAATTTTCATGCTTTGTTGTGACCGCAGGTCATGGTCGTTAGGCGATAACGGATTCGTTCGCCGCTTTCAGGGCCTCTTTCAGTTTTTCTTCCGCCTCTGCAAGCTTCTGAATTCCTTCTGCTCGTTTCTGTTTGTTTTGAGCGTCCATTTGGATGCCCTGATCAATGGTCTGCACCAGCTTGTCCGTCATCTTTTGCAGGGTCTCAACCTTGACAAAGCCTTCTCCCTGGGCCTTTTTCACAGTGGCTTGTGTCTCGCCGAGCATTTCTGCAGTGGACATCATCAGGTTATTGGTCATATCTCTGGTTTCGTTGACCATAGCCATAGCCCTTTTTTGATCAAACAGGGAAATAGCAATAACCAGTTGTTTTTTCCATTCCGGGATCATCATCAGGATAGAATCCTGAATCATTTCCACAATGGCCTTGGAACCTTCCTGAGCAATTCTGATGGTCGGGCCGGAGGTTATTGCAGAGACCCGGGCAAGTTTGAGGTTATACAATCGGCGATCCAGCGACTGAATGGCGTCGCCGAAATCTTTGAGAGACTGGAGTTCTCTGGCATCAACAGTCGATTGGGCGGCAAAGGCCTGACGCTGCTGTTCGAACTCTCCCTCCATCTCCACCAGTTTCATCTCACCGGCGGCAATGGTCACCTCCAAGGCATCGAAATAGTCTTCATTGCGCTCGTACAGGGTGTCCAGCCGATTGAGATGTTCTATCTGGTTGGTTCTTTCCGCTTCAAGCTTTCGAGTGATGCCGTCAATCTGAACCTTGAGGATTTCGTAACGGCGAATAAAGGCGCGTGCCGCATCAACCTTTGCAGAAAGCCAACCGCCTATGATCGGGATACCTGCTGTTATGGCACTCAATTTCCCCCCTGTACTCTGCGGCAGTCCGCGTACATCAAGGTCAAGGATTTTACCCTTCAGGTTGGACATGAGTTGACCCGCAGGCCCGGCATCACCGGATCTGATATTGGTCAAAACAGCGTCTGTAAAGTCCACCAACCCTTTTTGGCTGCTCACCCCGAATGCAAGTACCGACTGGGTTCTGCTGAAATCAAGCGTCGATACCATATCTCTGGCCGCCTGCATTTTTCCCGGAGATTTTTCCGCAAGTTTCTTATACAGCAAATCCTTTTTCTGATCTGACAGGACCAGAACAGGTAAATTGTCCATTTTTTCCTCTCTCCTGAATCATACAAGGAACTGTGATCGGCAGCGTTGTTGGCTAAGTAAATAAAAACGGGTCGGGAATTCAGCGGGGCGTCTCCTTCAGTCAAAGTCGAGCAGATTATCCAGGGTTTTGGCGTTGGTGCTCAGGTCGATGGCGTTGTTTTCCAACAGACGATGGTGGAGCTGCTCAAATTTGGTCACAGTCTTTATCACGGCTTTTTCCGTATCCTGGACAGCACGCACGGTCCCGGGGGATTGGGTTCTCTGGTCTGCCAGCTCCAGATAGCCGGTAAGTATCTCATGAAGACGCTGTAAACGATCAGGAAGGGCACGGGCCACCTGCACGTCACGGGGATCTTTTTCGAAATTGACCAGCAATTCATCGCCGAGTGCACAAAGATGAAGCACTGTGCGTCGGAGAGACAGCTTGTTGATGGCTTCTGCATCTTTTTTCAGGAGAGCAAGGCTCTCGGCGCAGGCAACAAGAAAGGCGGTGAAAGCTTCCTTGGAAAGCCCTTCCGGCAGTTCTACCGACACCTTTCTGGAAAGAGGGGAGAATAAACGACGAACACCGAAATAGGTGCCGAAGGAAAGAACGAGCGCCAACCCCCACAACCAGCTCGTCTCGGAGCCATCAAATATGTCTTTAAAAAAAATGGGCGTACCCGACAGAATAAAGACAACTGCTGCCGAAAAGCCGGATGTAATTTCTTTGATAATGGAATACATGCAGCCCAGAGCCTTTGATTTTTTCGGTGTCGGTATTCGTACAGTGCTCAATTATACCCCTTGGCTTCCCTTAATGCTTTACTGCATTTGCATGACCGTCAAACATTCTGCCTGGTCTCGTTCGCATACCCTTGAGGCAGGCTCTTCGATCTTATGACTGCCAGCCGGAGTTTCCTGGAAAGCGGTTGGTCGTGTCCAGAAAGCGTTTGATCTTGTTTCCGTCCCGGGAGTCATCGATCACATCCCCCGAATAAAAGGGGGATGATAAGGCTGATCAGGAAAATAGTTTTGCTGAACTGCTTCATTCTCTTTCTCTGAGAGAGGTTGACGGAGTGAAGAAATAATGAAAAAATAGATTGGTTCTGGTTCCTGATAGCTGGGAGTGCTATATTACAAGAAGTATATATTGATACGTTTGGATGTCAAGTAATTCGTCGAGTTATCCCGTGTTGAAAAAGTTATAGCTCTATCCTCTCCGGTAACGAAAAAATAAAAATAGGTCCTCTGTAGTCTCCTGGAGCGAAGGGTGGTTTCTCTTATTATCCTTCCATTAGGGAAGGAAGCCGTAGCACCGTAAACGGAGTTTTTTGTTTTTTTTTGTACGGTGAAGGCACATTTTCGCCTTGATTTTTTCGATCCTAATGTGTTTCTATTGTTAGTAGAATTGATTGACTCTTGTATATTTTAAAATCAGGATAACTGTAGGCAAAGATTATGCGCTGTAAATGTGATTACATCACTTTTGATCAACTGGATATATGTCCAAAATGTAAAAAGGATATATCTAAAATTTCCAAGGCGTTGTCGGGTGTTACATTCAGAGCGCAGATCCCTGATTTTTTACAGTTAGATATTGATGAGTCAGCGTCGGAAGAAAAGGACTTTGAAACGGAAATGGACTCTTATGATGAAGAGACCGACACTGAGGCTGCGTTTGACGACGATATAGATTTGGAGGGGGGAGACGAAGAAATAGATTTTTCCTCCGATGATGAAGCGGGAGATAATGATTCAGGGGAGGAGATTGAGTTTGAGCTGTCTGCTGATGACGATGTGGATGAAGCTACGGATACCGGTATAGAGCTGGCAATGGGTGATGACAGTGATGAAGGCGGCCTCGATTTGTCCCTTGGTAGCGATGATGATGCTAGTGATCTAGATCTGTCGCTTGATGGTGACGACGATGGTGGTCTTGACCTTTCCCTTGATGGTGACGACGATGATGGTGGACTTGACCTTTCTCTCGATAGTGATGATGACGGAGGAGGGCTGGGTGGTCTTGACCTATCTCTTGATGGTGACGATGATGATGGTGGACTTGACCTTTCTCTCGATAGTGATGATGACGGAGGAGGACAGGGTGATCTTGACCTATCTCTTGATAGTGATGACGACGCCCTTGATCTTTCTCTCGGCATGGAGGGTGATAATGCGGGCGGACCCGGCGATTCACTTGACTTGAGTGGGCTGGATATCTCTGGTCTTTCCTCTTCAGATGGCGGGATAGGTGATCTGAGTCTTGAAAGTGATAGCGGTGCCGGATCCTTGGGTGATACCATCCCGGATTTGGAGATGGGTGGGCTTGATCTCGATGCGCCGATGCAGGCACCGAGTGGAGGTGGAAGCAAGAGCAAACCCGCGCCGGGTGCCAAGACCGGGACAGCGCTTGATGATTTTGATATCGATTTAGGAGATCTTGGAGATCTTGGTTAAAAAAATAAAAAGTTATTGACAGGTATCATTGAATTATGATATAAACTTTTTCACTCAACATTGAGTGCCGAGATAGCTCAGTCGGTAGAGCAACGGACTGAAAATCCGTGTGTCCCTGGTTCAAATCCTGGTCTCGGCACCATGCATATTCAAGCGGTTATAGGTAGTTACCTATAGCCGCTTTTTTTTATGCCTGTTGGCACCTCTGCTCCACTGCGCTTATGTGCTTTTTCTCGTCACCCTGACATCTTTCCTCTCTTTAGCTTTTGTTGCTGATCTGCTTTCCTTTCTGAGTTCAGATATTTTTTTTTATTGGGCACGGTTTTCTGCACGCAATACCCAGATTTTTTAATGGTTGAGCTGGTGGGGATGGCGATATCTGATCACGAATAGTTAGGCTTATGCTCTGACCGCTGGTATACTCCTTGCTGTTATTTGTAATATGTTAGCAGTGATGCACGGAAGAACGGAACAGAAATCTCTCTTTTTTTACATTAGGCGATAACAATGGAACATGCTGCGGATAGGCGTCGATTTACCCGAGTGGACATTCTGTTGGATGTATGTCTTGATTTCGGAGTGCGGAGATACAGGCATTTTGCCAATAATCTCAGCCTGAGTGGGCTCTATGTGAAGGGGTTCTATGAACAGAAGGCAGGCGATGTCTGTATAATTGAGATAAAGCAGGTAGATTGTGGCCAAGGTTCTGTAATACGGGCTGTTTGTTCCGCCGTCAGGGTGGATGAGACCGGTATGGCCTTGAGGTTTATTTCTATGAAAATTGATAGCTTTTTATTGCTCCAGACGGTTTTCTCCTCTTTTGCCGAGGATCCAAAGTTGTTGGGAGGAGAATCACTTGAAGATATCTCTTTTACGCTGGAAGACGGGCTCATCATGTACGATAATACGCTTCCGCTGAAAAACCATTTTTTCCCGACAGTCTAAGAGCGCAGAGGAGGCTTCAGTAGCCCCGCAGTCACATCCATCGCAACAGCATTCGCAGGGATTGCATCACAACGTTAATCATCAATCTTCGGGCTTGCCGAATCTGTTGTGCAGGGTGGCGATGAAGCCCCTGTTCGCCTTGGCCGAGATCATTTCCAGCGGCGAGTAGCCTGTTTTCCAGGCCAGATAAAAACTTGTCCCCATAACCGAGACGGTGATGAGTAGGTTTTGCCAGGAATTGAGAACCCATTGTCCCTGCCAGATCCATTGCCAGGCATTTGAAAAGGGCAGGAGATAGGGCATGGGCCATTGGTGCCCGTCCGGGCCACGCGATCCTATCAGGTCACCGAGCAGATGCAGATGGAAGCTGATTCCGGCAAGGAAAGCTGTGATTGCTTTGCGTTTGCGGGCCAGTAGGAAGGCGGTAGCCACCACTAAGGCGGCGAAACCGATATTATGGCCCAGCACATGATGGTAGGTGCTCCAGAGTTCCAGCTGCTCCGTACCTTTTCCAGCCAGAATATCGCCAAGAACAACAAGGCCGTCCGCATCCGGGGCGACCCCTGCAACGGTGATCAGCATGCGTTCGCGGCGTTCAATCTGGGCGGTGTTTGCGGTCAGCCAGCCGATAAAAAAATGTGTGACTGGGTTCATCTCTTCTGAATTATTATATTAATTGTCTATTGGTCTGCTTTTGATTACTTAACATCTTCAACGGGTAGGTCATCATAGCGCTTCAAGGTTCCCAGCTAATTCCATGATGTTTGTCCTAAGATAGCCAAAACTGGGGGATGCATTATTGTTCACATCCATATGCGGTGTGATTTTTTCAGCCCAGAGAGACTTCTCAGTCCCGACGGCCTGCCAACCCTTGGCCGAAAGTGCCGCCGAGCCGCCGGGGAAGATGGCATCCGCAAGCTTTTCCTAGGTGCCGCAAATGGAATCATTCTCAAGATACATATGATCACCTCGCATCTAAATAATCGCTGTACCAAAGACCACCCAAAGGCAATCCCTCGGCAACCAAGTTCTTCACGGTTTCGTCTTTGCTTGCCCTGCGGATAATTGAAAAACCATCTGGACCTTTTTCCAGTATGTCCTCAAGTTCGACAACTTCGGTTTCTCTGGACTCTTCCTTGGATGCACCTGCCTTAATGGATTCCATCAGGTCAAGCAGGTTAAAGTCCCCTTGATCGTCTTCAATTTGACGACCTCCCTGAGTTCCTTTCCAAACAACTCCTTTTCCATTATTCAAGACAAGAAATGAAAAGGGCCATCCATGCCTTTGCCCTTTGCACCTTTGTCTGAGACGTTCTTTCAGCACAAATGGACGCCCGGAATTATCTATATCAATTGCAATCTCGTGGGTGATGGGTCGAGCATTCCCGTCTTCCTTGTAATACACCTCGAATTCGATGGGTTCTTGTTGACCTTGTGCCCTGATTCGCTTAAAACCACCTCTGCCGGGAGAGTCGCACGCCTCTTCAACGCCTAATTTCAAAGCGTCTGCCAAAAAACCAAAGGCATCAAATAACGTGCTTTTCCCGACACCGTTTTTCCCGATAACCGCAGTCATCGGCGTGAGCGGTTCGGCTTTTTGTTTATTCCACAGTCGGCCAAGAGTAACGTCCTTCAACGATCTGAAATTTTTCTGACTGTTACGTTTTTAGGGGAGCAGCCCAGATTGGATCGTCAAGGCTGAAATCTCAAAAGCAAGAAATCAGCAACTTATGTTCATGCTCCTCTTTCAGATGACTTGCAGAAGCTTTCTGGCGAACAAATCAACATGCTGATATTCCATCATTTGAGATAGCCTCCCCTAATTCCGTAACAGTCAGAATTTTTTTATCCTGAATCCTTCTATTTTTGGCATAATTTTTTCTCATAGGAAAAAGGGGGACAGCCACTTGAACCTCGCCTAAGGGCAGGTAAGCACCCTGCCGACCGTATTCATCACCATCTGCGGGGTGCCGAGATGGTCCGTGCTGTGTAATAATACAGCACCGGCCCGGTGAAAACAAGACCGCCTCCTTCCTCATCCTCCTGAACATATTCAGCAACGTGGAATCTACATACACTCGGAAAACGAACAGGAAATGTCCCTGATTTACCAAATTAAACAAGGCTTAATTTTACTCTGACCCCATTTACTGTTTTAAGATTCCCAGTGATATCATTTATTGAGCCACTTAAAGCCAGCACTATTATTAACAGTGATACCGCTCACCGTCTGACCTACAAAAGACGACCAATTATAGCCAGGTGTTAGATGGGAATAAGTCATTGGGATATTTTCAATATTGTCGATATAAGTACCCTTGTCCGTTTCGATAACCTGCATATTGTTGTGCCACCTAGGACTTAGAGACTGCCCAAGAACAATTTTTACTGAAATTATTTCATGTGTTTCCATATCAATACCTGTTCCTAAAATTAAGACAGATCACTTCTGTCTGTTGATATCTCAGCGGAGACGATGCCTTTCTTTTTCCTAGGTAAAGATGGTCAGAGTAAAATTAGACAAGGCTTAATTTTACTCTGACCCCATTTTTAGGCACTCAAGCCAACCCTAGAATTGATGCTAACGCTCCCCAAACTGCAGGCTGAGCACCGCTGGCGAGGAGACTGCCAATAGCGCCTTCTGTGATGTTCTTAATCGTGCCGAATGCTTCCCTTATGATCGAAGGGTTGGGCTCGTCAATTAGCTGTGCATTGATTGTTGCCAACTGGGCATCGACCTTTCGCCTGTCATCTGAGGCTAGCCCAAGCTCATCTATATGCTTTCCGAGAAGATCTACGAGTGTTGCTAGGTCTTGCCTCGAAGGCGTGGCGTACTCGACCTTCTGTTCTTGCTGTGAGTTGACACCTTGCTGAATCGGGGACTGTGAAATATCACCACCAGAAATCACATTGTTGTCGCCAGTTACGGTAATTCTGGCCTGACCATTTTCGACGCGCTGGGCAAGCCACTGAATCTGTTGCTTCATTGTCAGATATGACGTATACGCCGACGCACCTTCATCGGTAAATGAGTGCCAGCTCATTGGAGTGGCCAACTGTGCCCTTACGCCCTCAAAACGCAGGGCTGTCATTTCGTCTAGCTGAGCCAGAACGAATTTTTGCCAGCTATGGACAATCTGCTGAATTTGGTTAGAGGTCGGCCTATCTGGACAGGTCTGATCGCCAAGGAGTTCTATAACCTGTGCTGATGCTTGGCGATACGCTTGGGTGATTTGTTGCAATGAGCCCTCCTTGTTCTAATGTGGCCTAACTCTAATTCGGCGACCACCGGTTTTAAATGCCGCAACTTTTTCGCTCCAAGCTCTAGAATTCTTACTTCTTGAGTCACCCTGCAAAGTTCCCTAATAAAGAGGGTCAATACAGCAGCTAACATGAAACACAGAAAGAGGAGCTAAAATTTACCGTAAGATGAAACTATTCATCTATCGCATATTTTAGGAAAATTCAAGAAATGAATGGCTGCGTTCAGAGTTATCCCGCATCGAAAATCATCCTCCTGATTTGTGAAAAATTCCTTCGCAAAAAAATAAGATACGGTTTATTAACAGACTACTGAAATAGCGAACAGGTACTCCTCGCGGGTTTGTTCCTGTCGGGCTGACAAAGCAGGTCGGAGCGACCGCAGGCTGTCAAAGCAACTTATAAATGAATAACGGGAAAATATGGCACAAGAAGTGAATAAAATCATCTATTCGATGATCAAAGTCAGTAAGAAGTATAAGGACCAGGTCATTATCAAGGATATTTCTCTCTCCTATTTTTATGGAGCCAAGATCGGGGTTCTCGGCCTGAACGGCTCTGGAAAGAGTACCCTGTTACGGATCTTAGCGGGTACGGATAAGGAGTTTGAGGGCGAGAGCCTCCTTTCCGAGGGTTTTACTGTGGATATGCTGGAGCAGGAACCCCAGCTTGATCCAGAAAAGACCGTGCGCGAGATTGTGGAGCAGGGAGTGCAGGGCATTGTTGATCTGCTGGAAGAGTATAATCAGATCAACGCAAAATTTGCCGAGCCCATGGATGACGATGCCATGCAGGCATTGATTGAACGCCAGGGTGAAGTCCAGGATCAACTGGAGGCAGCTGATGCCTGGAATCTGGACAGCAGGCTGGACATGGCTATGGACGCCCTGCGCTGCCCGCCTGCTGAAACCAAAATTGGGGTGCTGTCCGGCGGTGAGAAACGACGGGTTGCCCTCTGTTGTATCCTCCTTAAAAAACCAGATATTCTCTTGCTGGATGAGCCGACCAACCATTTGGACGCTGAGTCCGTGGCCTGGTTGGAGCACCATCTCCAGCAGTACGAGGGGACCGTGATTGCGGTGACCCATGATCGGTATTTCCTCGATAATGTAGCCGGTTGGATTCTGGAGCTTGATCGGGGACGCGGTATTCCCTGGAAGGGGAATTATTCCTCCTGGCTGGAGCAGAAACAGAAGCGACTGGCTCTGGAGGAGAAAAAGGAAAGCGAGCGCCAACGTACCCTGTCACGGGAACTGGAATGGATCCGTATGAGCCCCAAGGGACGTCATGCCAAGGCCAAGTCCCGTATCACTCAGTACGAACAGCTTCTTAATCAGGACGGCAATGAGCGTTTGAAAAAGCTGGAGATCTATATCCCGCCCGGTCCCCGGCTCGGTAAGATGGTTATTGAGGGAGAGGGCATCCGCAAGAGCTACGGCGACCGTATTCTGGTGGAGGATCTTTCGTTCTCGTTGCCGCCGGGCGGTATTGTGGGGATTGTCGGAGCCAACGGTGCCGGTAAGACCACTCTGTTTCGGATGATCACCGGTGAGGAAGAGCCGGATGAGGGCGGTATTCGCGTCGGTGAGACCGTGAAGCTCTGCTATGTGGATCAGAGCCGTGACAACCTGGACCCGAACAAGACAATATACGAGACCATTTCCGAGGGCCAGGAGACGATCTGGTTAGGTACCCAGGAGGTGAACGCCAGGGCCTATGTGGCCAAGTTTAATTTCAGCGGTTCTGCGCAACAGAATAAGGTCTCAGAGATTTCCGGGGGCCAGCGTAATCGGGTCCATCTTGCCATGATGCTCAAAGAGGGCGGGAATGTCCTGTTGCTGGATGAGCCGACCAATGATCTGGATGTGAACACCCTGCGTGCTCTGGAAGAGGCCTTGGAAAGTTACGGTGGTTGTGCGGTGATCATCAGCCATGATCGTTGGTTTCTTGATCGGCTCGCCACCCATATTATGGCCTTTGAAGGCGATTCCAAGGTGGTCTGGTTTGAGGGTAATTATTCCGAGTATGAGCAGGATTATAAAAAGCGGATGGGGGCGGCTGCTGATCAACCGCATCGTATCCGTTATCGTCATCTGACCAGGGCGTAGCTGTGGGTGCTCCGCCTTTTCTCAACGATTCGGCATTTATCATTAACCCGTAACGAGGTCTGAAAATGTTCAAAATATCCGCCGCTCTTCTTTCCCTTGTCCTGCTTTCTTCCTGCTCCGGGTTGAACCTTGCCAAGGTGGAAAAAATTGATCCACAGGAGAATACGATAAGGATCGGCTTGAAAATTGCCGCAATTGCGGATACGCATCTGACAACGGAGAAGCTGGAAAATGATTATTTCCTGAGAAGTCGCCTTGCGGACCTCATTGCCAACGAGGCGATACGCACAACTGCTCAGGAGGTCCTGGCGTTGGAGAACCTGAAATATCTCCTTGAAGATATGAAGGAGCTTGATCCTGATATTATTTTATATCTGGGTGACGGAATGAACAGTGGCTGTACAGACGAGGTTGAAGATTTTTTTGCCCAGCTGGAGAGATCCAGGGCGGAGCTGGATAAACCGATCTTTTTTGTTATCGGAAATCATGATTACTTGGCTGCTGGCAATCAGCCTGAAACGGATTTCAGATTAAAAACATGCGGGCAGGGCAATGGAATGTACAGCAAGGCCGAGCTGATCGCCAAGGTAGACAGGTTTAATGCCCATTCTTTTACCGACTTTAACAGAGATGGTATCATGACGGATTTTAAGGATAATATCGCCGTTGATGCCGTAGGCAGGCCTTGGGAAACACAAAGAGATCAGGCCTGTAATTCGGAGGATCCAGAAAACCAGCATAACGATCCTGATTTTTCTTGCTTCTATACAGGCATAATCGCATACCAGAAGAACGGGATTACAGGACAGATTGTCTTGACAGACAGCTCGGACTACAGGGATATAAAGGTGCAGCCCGATATTGCGCTGACGAAACTCTACGGTGTTCGGGGGAGTATGTCTTGGGAGGAGGGTGGGCAACTGGACTGGATTAACGAAAATCTCAGTGACAGCAACGATGTCCGGATTATCGCCTCCCACTATAATATCGATTCACTCGGATATGCTCCTGAGTACACCTTTGACCGGCCGGGCGATCTCCTGTTGCCAGAAGCGGACAGGAATCTTTGGCTTTCCGCCCACACGCATACGGAACGTCCGGTTCAGGCAGTGTATCAGTTCAAGGAGTACTTTATTTTTAATACGAAAACTGCCTATGAAATAAATGTCGGATCCACAACGGATTTTTCTCCCCATTTTGTTTTTATTGAATCCGCTGAAAACGGCACCGTCGCAAGATCGTATCCCTCTGCTGAAGCCTACGAGGAGTTGGGGTGCAGCGCATTAATTGAGGGTATTACGCTGAACGCCGAGTATAAACCTGTACTCGGTGCTGCGGATACCGGCGTTCAACTCGGCCTGACAGGGGCTTATCGTCAATGGAATTATGTTACTGCGGATGTCAGACAGAATGTACGGAAGTTCCTCGAAAGTCTTCCCGTATCCGACAGAGAAAAATACCTTCAATGCCTGCTCTATACAGCTGCGGTAGCGGAAAAAGCATTGAAAACCGTACAGGAGTGATGCGTTTTCATCGGGAGCTGATCATAACTGTAGTTCTTCTCTTTCTCAGTTTTTCTTTGCTGTTAAGTTACTGCTGGCATTGCATGCGGAGTAACGGGCTGCGATGACGGCAGTGGTAATGTTGCTGTGGACCCGCTGCTGGATAACTGCGCGCAGTTTTCAGGAACCTATAACGGAACCTATAGCGAGACCGCCTGTGATGGGGCTCAGTATAACGGTACCATAGATAATTTTGTCGTGGATGAATCACCGGGACCTGTCAATATACTGAAACGACGGCGCACTGCACCTATAGCTATGAAAAAGGTGGGAACGGCGTGTTGGATCTCAGGAAAAGTTAACTACCAGAATCGGAGCAACGCTGCGGTGTTATAGGGTAATAAGATAAAATGGCTAGGATTTTTTCTCCTATGCTCTGCTGATGAGGCGGAGAGCTCCGATAGTTATCTGCTTGAAGCTAAAAGTTGGCGGTTTGCCGTGACCAGGCGTTCGGCAATGACCCGCAGCATGAGGTCCTTAATGGACTCGGCCAAGAGAGGCTCTTCTCTTTGGATGGCCTGCATAGAACTTTTTGTGAGGCGGTAAACAACAGTATCTGTGTCCGTCACTATCGTTGCTGTCCGAGGGACATTCAGACAATATCCTACTTCTCCAACCATTGTGCCAATGCAGATCGTCTGGAGACGAACCGGATGCGTATTGCCTGTTTGGAGATAGATAGAAATCTGCCCTGATTCAACAAAATACACCGAATCCGAGGATTCTCCCTGTCGGACCAGAAGTTCTTTTGATTTCAAGGTGGACTTTTGTAGGTAAGATTTCAGCAGGCGTATTTGTTCTCTTTTAAAGCCTTTTGCGAGCAGTTGCAGGGGTAAAGCGAGATGCTCTTTTGATCCGCTGTTCGGTTCAAGCAAGGCATCTTCACACCAGGACAGGGCTCTGTCCAGATCCGAAGCAAATTTTAAGGATTTTTCGTTCGACCGGATGCCGTTGTATAGCATCTGCTGCTTGAGTTGAGGGGATAACGAACTTAATATAACAGTAAAGTTGAGTGAGTCCGCGAGATAAATGATACGAGTAAAACAGAAGGCTGCTGAAGAGTCCACACCTGTCACCCGGCGAAAGTCGATGATGAGATACCGTAAGGGGAGCGATGCGCGCAGTCGGGATTGAAGTTCGCTCAGAATGGCATTGGCTGTCCCGAAAAAAATAAATCCATGCAATTCGAGGACGTGGGTGTGCCATCCCATCCTGACAAGTTGCTTACGTTCATGTGAAGAGCGTAACACATTGCTGGTGAGCTCCGCTCCAGAAAGTTTGCGATAGAAAATATCTGTCCGGCTGTAGCTGATTACAAAAGTAAACATCATAACGACAAAGCCCAGGACAATACCGGTCATAAAGTTTGTCGCCATAATTGTCAGCCCGATAATGGTAATCATCCCGTAATCAACCAGCGGGAGAGAGCTCCATTTTTTTATCAGCCAGTTGTAGAGGAAGATGATTCCCTGAAAGATAAGCAGACCTCCTAAGACGGCTTTTGGAACGAAAAAGAGCAGAGGTCGTCCGAAGAAGAGTATCAGGAGGGGCATTATTCCGGCAATGATGCCTAAGGCTCGTGTCTGGGTCACGGTCATGTTTCGACCCAGTGAGGTGGTACTTAATGAGTGAAAACCTATCATGCCGCCAGCCAATGCAGACAGGATATTGGTTTTTCCTGCGGCCTGAAGTTCGTGGTTCAGGTCCATATCTTTTCGCTCGCTCATCTCAATACCGCTGAGATTCAGTAACAGGCTGATCGGAGTAATGATGAGAACCGCGCCGATATTGGCCAGTTGCCCTTGAAGTATATCCCAACGAGCGGAAACGAAATGCTTAGGGCTAATAAAAGTCCAGCCCGCCGCTAAGTTCATATCTCCGAGCAGGAGCCCTGCATCAGCAGCATTTTTGACATTGCTGTCGCTGAACATAAGCAGGAGATAGAAGAGTATCCCTTCAGCAAGAAGCAGGCCCGGTAATGCTAAACTGTGCCGAATGCGACGGGTACCGATAAAGAGAAGAAGGCCGAACAGGACACCGGGCAGCCACACTTCCAGCTGGTTGCCTGTGAATAATCTCACCAGATTGCTTGCGCTGAGGTTGTAATCAATCATGGTTCCTATGCCGCCCAACAGCAGCATGATGCCGGTTCCGGCCATGAAACCGCCGATGACGGGGTAGGGCAGGTAGCGTACAAGTATGCCCAATTTAAACTTTCCCAGCAGGATCAGAATCACTCCATTACCCAGAGTTGTGAGAGCGATGAGTACGAGGATGGTGGGCATCGCGGCCTCGGAAGAGGCCAGAGAGGCGGTTATGGCAGAGATTGATGTTGCCATGACGACCAGGGGGGTATCCTGTAACCCTGCGATAATCCCTCTGTTTTCAGAGAAGAGGGTCATGCTGAGGGAGGTGATGGAGACGGTGACCAAGGCCATGGCGATACCACGGGGAAGTTCCGAGGCGAGTGGTCCGACAAAAATAAGGCTGGTGAGTGAGACGGAAAAGATGCTCAGCAGGGTGCCGAGAAGTACGCCTGCAGTGATGGTCGAAAGCCAAGCTGGCAAGGGAGCTTGAATGCCTATGCTTGTTACGCCTGTTTTTTCTAAAGGTGCCGAAGACATGCTGTTCTAAAAGGTTCTTCCGGGAGCATCTGCATTCTATACGGCTTGATATGTTGGGTCTTGCCGCGCTGTGTTTTCCGGATCTTTTGCGGTTAAACTGCCGGATATGGATTTCGGGTATCCCGAAAAACTCTGTTCATCCGATGAGCCGGAAGCGTGCCGACAAAAGAATCCTGCGGAGATCCTTTTCAGTTTGAGGTATTGGAAACTTTTTTTCGTAAAAGGTCTTTTACTGAAGTACCGTCGTCGGAATCCTCCTGTTGAGCCTTTTTCAGATCTTTAATGGCATCGACAACACAATTATATTGTTCCCAGCCTGCTAATTGGGCATCCAAGTCAACATGCTCCCATTTCGAATGCCCATTTTTCTTCAGCCACCCCGTATTGCCGTATATAATGCGGGATACCTTTCCGACATTTTCGCAATTTTGGTGAGTTTCGTCATAGCGGTAGCTCATAAGAACAGCCTTCACGGCAAAGGTGTTGACCGGTTCTTTCTGCCAGCTGTATGTGCCGGCAGGAATAACGGAGGATACATAATGTTCGCCGATACGTTGATCCGTTATAGGGAGCAGATGGAGATTCTCTGTATAAATATTTGAAAAGAGACTCACCGGATACCCGGAAATATAAAACATTGCATCGATAACCTCTGAGCGAAGCAGCATCAGGGCCTTTTTAGGATCGCCGTACTTCATTTCACTGGGGGTGACGCCAGCGAGCTCAAAAAAAAGAGAAGCAGTCAATGCGGTGCCGCTCCCTTCGGAGCCGATGGCAACGACCTTTCCTTGCAAATCAGCAAAGGACTTGATAGAGCGAGAAGCCAATATATGGACTTCCTCATTGTACAGCGGAAAAATCATCTTAATTTGTTTCGCGATACTATTCAGCTCGCTATCACCAGAAGAGCGAATAGAGGCCAGGACATCTGACTGAACAATACCTAACTGAACATCTTTGCGTTCATAAACATCCGCAACATTATCCAAGGAACCGTTAGAAGGGTGCACGGTCAAGTAGATACCTTCCTGCTTGACCAGCTTGGAGATGTCATATCCTATCTGTATATATGTGCCTTTTGTGCCTCCGGTGACAATGCCCATCTCTGTTGCTGCTTGTGTCGGGGAGGCGAGAGAAACAACATGGACAAAAAAGGCGACTATGGCTAATAACAGCGTATATGATCGTAATAAGCTCATGTGTTTTTGCACCATTAAAATAGTTTTTTGTCAGATGCGGGTACTGACGTGCAACCTAGAATTATCTGCCGAAATAGCATACGATGTCAACTTGGCAAGGATACGTGATGGCTAGTCTTTGTTATATTTTAACCAGCTGTCGTTATAAGTCAATAAAATAGCGTTTCATGTCAAAAAAGGAAAGCATGAAAGCCTCTCTATTTTGTAGAGAGGCGGTGCTTTGATGTGGTACATATTTTTTACGCATTGCAAAATGAAATATGTGTATTTCTTTTTCGCTCAGGTCGTTCGTTAGTAATGAGGCTGCAGTGTACTAACTGTCTCAATCTTCTTAATACCTTCAATAAGATATAATTTGGCCATGTTTTTTCTGTTTTTGGTGCTGGTAATTGTTTGATTGTAAAATGAATGTATCACTTTCTCTCGCGTCGTAATAAGATGAGAGCGCGTGTTAAGGTGTCTCCGTTTTATTGCATGCTTTTTATACAGTGAGATTTGTTTGCGAGTAACTTTTTTCACTCGCATGGAGGCAATTTTCATGATTGTCGCGGTAAAAAAAAGAGATGATCTCGGTAAGGAGGGGGTATTGATGACCGGGTGGCTGTTCAGGGAAGAATGCCGGACGTATTTTTGAGAAGGAGGTCTAGTGGCGCGGACTGATAAGCGAACCAATAAAACCAAAAAAGGCCTTAGCGAAAATTCGCTAAGGCCTTAATATATGGCGTCCCCAACCGGATTTGAACCGGTGTTGCCGGCGTGAAAGGCCGGTGTCCTGGACCAGACTAGACGATGGGGACATGTCTTTGGTGGGTCGTGCGCGGCTCGAACGCGCGACTCTCTGCTTAAAAGGCAGATACTCTACCAGCTGAGTTAACGACCCTTATACGCTGAAAGCGAGCGATTTATACCATTTTTTCTTGGTCTGTGTCAACTAAAAAAAACATACAATGTTTGTTTTTTTCTTCAGGCCCTTTTTCTGCCTCTATAGTGCTTGTTGCTTCGGGCTATCTTTGTTATAAGATTTCGGTATGGTCTGAATCTTTTTTTGCTCTCTCGGTTCCGTACGTTTCCCGACTGAAAAGAGGGGGCGCGCAACGAACAGACAGTATTTCATAGCAAAATTCTACAACCCGCTCAGGCAGGGTTGTTTTCTTTTTACCAGGACGACGTATGGGATTATTATCAGGAAGTGCCTCATTCACTCGTTTCACAGTGGAAGGTGAGGTGCCGGAGAATTTTTGGGATTTTGTTGCCCAGCGGGTGACGGAACACTCTTTTCAGGATATTGACGATACTATTGATGAGCACTCCATCGGTTGGGTCTCGGTCGTCGATATGTTTGACAGCGACTTTGCTTTCAGCTCCTATGCTGCTGGAGATTATGTGGTCCTGTCTATGCGTGTTGATGAGCGGAAGTGCTCTCCGGCTGTGCTGCGAAAATTCACAGCCAAGGAAGAGGCTCGTCTCAGGCAGGAACAAGGAGTACGGCGTTTAAGCCGTAATGTTCGCCTTGAAATCAAGGAGCGGATTCGAGCGGAAATGGTGCGCAAGTCTCCGCCCGTCCCGGCGGTCTATGACCTCTGCTGGAATCTCTCTAATAATACCCTGCTTTTTTTCTCCAACAGCCGCAAGGCGCTTGCTTTGCTGGAAGATCTGTTCAGGGAGACGTTTGAACTCTCGTTGATTATGCAGATTCCCTGGAATAATGCACTTCAGCTGACAGATCCCGCAACTGCGGAGAAACTTGCCGATTTGCAACCAGCAATACTCATTTAACCGATAGGAAAAAAGGGGGTGTGAGGGAAGGGCGGTTTTTGCCGTTTAACCTCGTTAACCTTTGAGGATTTTATGGATTTAATTGATCTTATAGAAGAAAAGCGTTTTATCGGTCAGGAGTTTCTGGCGTGGCTTTGGTTTAAAAGCGAAGAACGGGGCGGGAGCATTGAGCTTCCTGGCCGGGGTGATATCCAGGTCGCTTTTGAAAAGCATATGCTGTTGGAATACGGCGAAGGTCCGGAAAGCGAAAAGTTGATTTGCCGGGGCTTGCAAACCGAGCTAAGAGAGGCCCGAGCCGGGTTGGCTTTGGGAAAGAAACCGGAACAGGCCAGGATCAAAATTGGCAACGATGATTACGAGTTCAGTATCACCCTGACTGCCGCCACTATGGAATTCCGTAGTGTCCGGCTGCCTAAGACCGCAGGGACAGAGGACGGTGACGGTGATGACGCTGAGAGTTTTGAGGGGCAGGTGCTGGAGCGGATCTCCCTGTTTGAAGATGGGATTGAATTGATCAACGAACTGTTCCGCCTTTTTATCAATATCAGGGCTTCCAAAAACTGGTCGAATGAACTGGTGAAAATTCGCGAATGGGTACACACCAGCGCGGATCATCTTGCCCTGTAAAAGGAGATAGTCGGGTGGAGTTCTTTCCCCTGCTTCAAGATATGAACAGACACCAGCTATTGCCGCAACGGAGGAAATTAAGGTGAGCCGGACAGCACTTGCCTTCATGAGTTATGTGAATCTGGATGACCAGCATGAACAGGGGCGGTTGACTCAATTCCGTGAATGCCTGAGCGGCGAGGTGCGGATGCCGACCGGCGAACTGTTCGACATCTTCCAAGACCGGAAGGACATTGCTTGGGGCCAGCAGTGGCAGGAACGCATCGACCAGTCGCTTGATGCTGTCACCTTTCTCATTCCGATCATCACGCCGGGATTCTTCAAAAGCAAGGCCTGCCGGGATGAGTTGGAGCGGTTCCTGAAGCGAGAAGAGGAGCTGGGACGGGGCGATCTGATTCTGCCGGTCTATTATGTCAAGTGCCCTGTGCTGCAAAATAAAGCAAAGCGGGAGCACGACAGCTTGGCGCGAAGTATCGCGG
>CBFDDU010000005.1:0-43375 GCA_965603655.1 uncultured Candidatus Electrothrix sp.
AATATGGGGGTTGGGAGGGTAGTTTACTATGTCTGATATACCGAAAAACTATCACTCTTGACTAATGGAAATATCTCGCCCAGCAGACCATTAATGAGCTGACGGTCATTTTCTCCATAGTGTCTGAGCTGTCCTTCCCGTTCTTCAGCAAAGGATTCTATAATATCTTCTGTTTTATCAGTGGAGAGACCATCATTTGACAAACGGCAACCAATATATGCTTCCGGGTTTTTCTTGATATGCTCGTAAAGAGGAGTGGCCTTTGTTGCAATAATTGACAAAGCAAACAGATCGGAAAAACATACTTGGCCTTCGATTTGCTCAAATACGAATCTTAAATGATTAAAAAACCTTTTAAGTTCACGAGGATTCTTAATCAACAACTTGAAATACTTATGATATATCCAGCTCAGTCTCTCTTGATCATGATCAAACTGATCTGTTAAGTCTTTTTTGCTTAGATTTTTTAACTCTACATTTGCCAACTCCCTCATTCCACGCTCTGAAATGAGAGGTAGGGGGACTCGTAGCTGAATAACTTTATTTATATACTCTGAAGTGTCTATTATATCATTTCTTTTGAGTACAGAAGCAAGATAGTTGGCATCAAAAGCCAAGAGAAAGGAAGTTCCTGAAAAGTCCGCAACAGCTTTTACGAGCCTCAGGACTTGAAATGTCTCTGATGGAGTGAGCCTGTCAATATCATCAATAATGACTACGACAGTTGTTTTTATTTTCTTAATCGCCTTGTCAACTTTCTTCTTTTTACCAAGCAAATCTAATTTCTTAAGCTCTGCTATTTTTTTTGTTGTCTTTCCGGAACCGGATAATATTTTTTCAAGAATTGAAGCCCACGGTTCTGCACCAGGTACTAATTTAGCCACGCTAAAAAGACTCGAATAGGCGATGAGTTCTTCGGCTGCCTTGAGAGCACTTGCAGAATTATCTCCAATATTAAGTTGGGATGAGAATTGAAGTAAAAAGTCTTGAATCAGAGATTCTGGCTTTCCAGCTAACCAAGGGTTGTATTCAATAATGATTGGTGGGTTTTCTTTTTCACGTAATGCGCCTTTAACCAAGTTTATTACCGAAGTTTTACCGTATCCCCATTCTCCTTCTAAGGAGACTGTTAAACAATCATCATCATGGTTCAATAAAAGAATGTCTGCCAAGTGATTTGAAAAAACTGATCGGTTCAACAAATCAGGGTCATCTGGCCCCCCTTGTATTGGCTGATCATTGTGATACTTACCCATTCTATTTCCAATAAGTTAATTGTAAAAAATCCAGATTCCTTCTACGCTCTTGCTCATCAAGCCCATCCAAAAAAATACACCCTAAAACATGCCGGATAAACTTTTCCCTCGACCATTCAAACAACGCACCAGCTCACCTAACTCCCCTCAAATTTCCGCCGAAAATAATCATACGCCGCATTAATTTCCTTCATCTTCTCCTCAGCAACCCCTTGAACTCATCGCCAAGATGAGCCACCTTGTCTGGATGATACTGCATGAAGAACTTGAAACACTACCCCTCTTTTTCAAAAAAACACCTGACAGGTTACGCCTGTCCTTTATGTGTAGTTTCAAGAGCATGTCGGTATACATCAGGAATTTTATAGCGGGATGCTTCGTCATTGCGCTCTTCGTAAACAGACAAAATACCTACTTCCTGAGCAAGAGGGATAAGTTCCTGATTGCCCCCCAAGTCGCTGGCTGCAACCGGAGTGCGCCCAATTCTTTTGAGATTATCCAAGAGGGGTTCCAGCTCTTTAAATTCCTCCTTGAGAGCCTCCAAGGCCTGTACAGAGACTTCAGGAAGGCATTGAATCAACGCCCGTGGCCGTATGAGGGCACGCAGGTAGCGTGAACGATTATTTTCTTTTTGTTCCCATGGAACCGCTTCATGAAAAAGCTGAAGAAGATAGCGCGGCGTATGATCATTATTACTGTCAGCCAGTCGAGTCCAAACCCAGTTTCTTGTGAAGGCTGTCCGGCCTCCCTGCATACGCTCGCCGACAAGGATATTCCAGACAGCAAACACATCTTTTTCTGTCCAAGAGTCTACAGATCTTTTTTCAGGGTCAGGGAGATCAGATTTTTTTTGCAGAAATTCACGGAAAGGCTTACAGCGCAGAGCCTGTTTCAAGATAACTTTGAGAAAGGTAGCCTGTTCTGTCCATTTAAGCTCAACGCTTCTGCCGTAAAGATGGCTTTTGTTTTCAAAATGTAGCTTCCGCCAGATATCTTCCCGCAGAAGTATTTTGAAATGAAAATACTGTAGAGTTTGTCCCTGATTCATCAGCAGGTCGAACAGCCCTTCTATCGCACCTGATCGACGCTTTCTATCCGAAGGAGCACTGCCGAAGCCTGTATCCAACCCATCAAGAAGCAGAAACGTATCCCTTGCCGCCTTGCGATCCAAACGAAGAAGCCAGTCATTAAGTTCCAGAGAACCCCCTGGTATCTCCGCTGTTTTTTTTAATGCCGCAATAATTTCCCGTTCAGATTGCAACGGAACCTCTTGCAGATATTCCGGCATATCAACATCAAGATCCAGAGAGTTCATTATGGACGTGTTGACATAGAGAACCCAAAAATGCCTCCAGGATAATTCACTGTCATTGATAATTTTCTCAATATACTGAAAGCCGTCCACGCTGATTATCCAGCTTTTTCTTTGCTTAAGAGAAGCCGGGGCATGGACGACCACTGTACTGTATCCCTTATCGTCCTCTGATATTCTTCTGAATATCGCCGTCTTCCCTGAGCCTTTCCTCCCGAGAACAAGCGGAATTTGGACAGAAAGGGCATCTTTAACAATCGCCGTTTCCACAAAACTGTCTAAAAACTCCCCCTGATTTTCAGCCGTACCCGGTGCAAAGGTCAGATCCCGTAAAATTGTATCCTTTGCCAGTTCCAGAGATTCCGCCTGTTGCGCTTCATTTTCAGAGGGGAGAAAACGTTCAATCCAGCTGACAACCGGTTCAAATTCTTTCCAGATGACAGGATCTTTTAAGATGGCATTGGATGAGGCTATATCATCGCGATAACGGACAAAATGGGTGAGCTCATTTTCATCAGAGGATAAATCCTCTCTCTCACTACTGACGCTGTACATCCATTCAGCAATCCATTGAAGTGATTTTTCTTTATACCTGTTGATGAGTTCCGGGATATTGGGCAGAGGAGATATTAAAAAACGGGGTTCTGGAGTTAATCTTTGGCCAGCGGTCTTCCTTTCTGTAGAGGAGGCAAGCAGCCCCTGGGTCAGCAGCTGCGTGCCTAACCGAGCCTGGGGATGGGGGAAAAAGGTGATGATTGAAATATCTGCCAGATCAAAAAGAAGAGGCCCGTTGATATCTGTTATTCCGGTTCTGGCGTCGAGCAGAATGACATCAGGTGTAAACGGCAATTTTTCCTTCACACCGGCCAGCAGGAGTTTTAATGGATTATGTTCCTCTCTGTACCAGGCATCAGGAAGAATAAACCGTAATTTCCGTGCATAATCTGGCGAAATCTGTCCCGCCGGGATCAGATAAATATTGTCCGCATCCGGTACCGGTATCAAATGGGAAGAAAAATCAGGGTCTTCCCCCTGATCTATTTCCATGAGTAGAGACACAACGCCTTTATCAGGGCGCACTTCGTTTTCGCAGGCAAATAACGAGGCAAGACCCGGAGCTTCCAAGTCCATATCGATACAGACAACCTTGCGCCGGTTTGCTGACAGAATATGTGCTGTATAGGCAAGTGCGGTTGAGCGTCCGACTCCTCCACGAAGCGAATAAAAAGTTGTAACAATCGGGGGGGAGATATCTTCGTCAAGATCGGAAGGAAAAACGACTTCCGAAGAATTTTCAAGAGCACCTTTGGCAAGTGTTTCGGGCCACAGCGGCAGGTCTTCAATCTCAATATCACCGGGCAGAGCACCTGTCCATTCCTGCTCTTCCGGAGTAACCAACTCAATCCATTCTATGGCTTCTTCAATTTTTTCAAGTACAGTCTGCCGTCTTATTTTTTGCGGTATATTGCGGAACCCTTCCGCGACGACAGCAATCCGCCAGCCGCCGTAAGGATCTTGCCGAACAATAATGCGTTCAGGTTCAATATTGGTCTGCTTTAAATTATCTTCAATTTTTTTCAGCAGCTCGTCTCTGTTCATTACAACATCCTTCGATTTCGTTGGATATTTTTGTTGATCCAGCCTGTAAGCTGTTTGGCGGCAGTCACCAGTTCCTCTGTCGAATGAGTCAGCTCATCGATATTGCTCTGATACCGCAGGGCAGTATCCCAATCTTCAAGAAAAAACGTCTTTGCACCAGTGCGATCATTAAGATCGGAACTTCGAAAACCAGCTGCCCGCCAGAAGCCTCGAAGATTGTGCCCTCCTTTGCCTCTCGTCGGAAACGGCCTGTTCGTTTTCTTCAAATATGCTTTGAGCATGCACTCCACAGCATATCCCGCCATATACGCCGGTCCGACAGAGTTATTTCTTGCCGGAAGCATAGCATCTGCGTCTCCGGCACGCTCCTTGGCTGTGTCAATCCAGTCCTGAAATGATTGCGGATCGTTCATAGTGTTTTTTTCATTAGAGAAATATACAGCACCGCTCCGACAACACACCGTCTCACCTAACTCCCATCATACTTCTTCCGAAAATAATCATACGCCGCATTAATTTCCTTCATCTTCTCCTCAGCCACTCCTTTGAACTCATCGCCCAGATGAGCCACCTTATCCGGGTGATACTGCATGGAGAGCTTACGATAGGCTTTTTTAATCTCGGGAAATTCCGTCCCAGAAGTCACCCCGAGCACAGTGCAATACTGCTGCTCGGAAGGCGCACCGCCCCCGGCACCACCACGCTGGTATTGGTGCCCGTATCGGTATTTATTTTCAATGGTCTGTCGCTCATACTCACGAATACCGAGAAATTGACCGATCTTGCGGGCAAGAGCAAGCTCTCTTTCATCGACCGGTTTCTTGGCAAAAACAAGCTGATAAACAAGCTCCAGCAGAATCAGGCGGGGTTCATAGGCAAAACTGTTGCGAAACTCGGTGAGCAAGGCCTCCAAATCCTGGTCACTCTCCTGGGCCTCCTTGATCAACTGCTTGACCCAGTACATCTGCTCCTGATTATAATGGAGCGAGTGCTGGAAGAAGTTGAGCATGGTCCGCAACTCGGACTTGGTGAAACGGCCGTCCGCCTTGGCGACGTAAACAAGGATATTGACCAGAAGAAAGACAAAGCGATTATGGCTTTCGGTCTGGGATTGTGCATAGGCTGCGGCTCGGCTCTGGATATACTTGGTAAAACCGAAAAAAGCCGCAACAAGAGCCAATACCCCGAACAGGCCGGTGTAGACAAGAACGGAAAAGAAACTCCCCACAGCCTGCCAGCCACCGGTGGCCAAGAGGATGAGGATGACAATAAGAAGACAACCGCCGCAGCCGGGCTGGTTGCTGTTAGAGCTGTACTGGCGTTGCATGGGGAAAGAAGGGAAAAGGTTACAGGGATAGAGGATAGGGAGAGGAGATCAGGGGGCCTGATCAGTGGACGAAAGGATTCAACAAAAAAATCCCCCCTTACTTACTTTATGCCGGGTGCCGTAGGGGCGAATCTCTGTGTTCGCCCTAAAGAACGTGTCCCGTGCGGTATATAAACGGGCAGGCACTGGGGCCTGCCCCTGAAAAGGAGATCTTATTTTTTGAAGAATTCCTAACTCCCCTCCTCTACGCTGAACAGGGCATCAACAAACTCTTCAGGATCAAAATCCCGCAGATCTTCTACCTGCTCACCGATGCCGATAAAACGAACCGGAATTTTTAATTCATGGCAGATATTAGCGACAATACCGCCCTTGGCTGTGCCGTCCAGCTTGGTCAGGGTCAGGCCGGTAATGCCCACAGCCTCATTAAACATCTTGGCCTGGGAAATCGCATTCTGGCCGGTGGTGGCATCAACCACCAACATCACCTCATGAGGAGCGGTTGCCAGATTCTTCCCCACCACCCGCTTAATCTTTTTCAGCTCTGCCATCAAGTTGACAGAGGTGTGCAAACGACCGGCGGTGTCGATAATAACCACATCATAATCCTTGGCCACACCTTTGGCCACCCCATCAAAAACCACAGAGGAGGGATCTGATTTGGGCGGTCCGGCAACCACCTCCACTCCGACCCGATCGCCCCAGATCTTGAGCTGATCAATGGCCGCAGCCCGAAAGGTATCACCGGCCACCAAGAGTACAGATTGCCCGGAGCTGGCAAACTTAGAGGCGATCTTACCGATGGAGGTGGTCTTGCCCACCCCGTTGACCCCGACCACCATGATAACAAAGGGGCCCGAGTCCGGCAGAACCAGTTCTGCCGGTCGGTCAGATTCGCAGAGAAAAGAAAGAATCTTATCGCGCAGCACTTCTTTCAAGGCCTGGGGATCACTAAGATCCTGGCGTTTCACACTGCTTTTGGCCGCATCCAGCAATTCCATTGCCGTATTGACTCCGAGATCAGCCGTAATAAGAATCTCTTCCAGTTCGTCAAACAGCTCCTGATCAATCTCCTTCCTGCCGCGAAAAAGCCTGTCCAGACGATGAACAAAATGGTTTCGACTTTTTCCCAGCCGTTCCTGCAAACGCTTGAACATAGAACGCTGCGGTTTTTCCTGCTCCTGCCCCCCGGCATGTCCTTCAGCCGGAGGGGTCATCTCGGTCTTTGCCGTTGACCAGGAAGCAGCTTCAGCAGCCGGAACCGTCTTTTCTGGCTCCGCTGTTACAGGAGGCGAGGAAGCAGAAGGCTTAAGCTCCTCAGCAACATCAACCTGAGCAGCGGTCTCCTCGACCGCTGCCTCTTCCTTCCTTCCTGAGAGTTTTTTCTTAAACCAACCAAGCATTATGTATTATCCGTCTCTTTCTCCAGAACAAACTCCAGAGCTTCTTCAATGGTGTGCGGATAATGGAAAATAACGCCTTGGCGGACCTCTTCCGGAATCTCAAGCACATCCTTTTCATTGAGAACCGGCAGGACCAGTTCATAGATTCCCGCTCGTAAGGCGGCCAGGACTTTTTCCGCGATACCACCCACCGGCAGGACATCGCCGCGCAGGGTGATTTCACCGGTCATGGCCACATCCTGGCGCACTGTCCGGTCACTGATCACTGAGATCAGGGAGCTGACCATCGCTACACCGGCAGAAGGTCCATCCTTAGGCGTAGCGCCGTCCGGCACATGGACATGGAGATCAAACTGAGAAAAAATATCCTCATCAATCCCCAAGGAAACAGCATTGGAGCGGATATAGGTCAGGGCCGCAGAAGCGGATTCCTTCATCACATCACCGAGCTTACCGGTCAGGGCAAGACCGCCCTTGCCTTTCATCTTCGAGGTCTCAATAAAGAGGATCTGGCCGCCCACCGGGGTCCAAGCCAGACCGGTGGAGAGTCCCGGCCCCCAGGTACGGGTCTTCATCTCTGATGTATAATTCACCACCCCGAGAAAGTCGTACAGATTATCCACCGTAACCACGGTCTTCTCCGTCCAACCTCGGGCAAGGTTAGCTGCAACACCACGACAGATGGCAGCCAGTTGGCGTTCCAGATTACGCACACCCGCCTCTCGGGTATAGGAACGAATAACAGCCCGCAGGGCCTCATCATCTATTTCTAGATTTTCACCCGTGAGGGCATGCTCTTTCAACTGTTTTTTCAGCAGATACTTGCGGGCAATAGCCAGCTTTTCATCTTCCGTATAACTGGATAACTGCACCACTTCCATCCTGTCCCGCAAAGGACCGGGGATGGTTTCCAACATATTGGCGGTGGCAATAAACATAACCTTGGACAGATCAAACTCAATATCCAGATAATGATCGGTAAAGGTTGAGTTCTGCTCCGGATCCAGGACCTCCAACAGGGCGGAAGCAGGATCGCCGCGAAAATCATTGCCCAGCTTGTCGATCTCATCCAGGAGGATAACCGGGTTATTGGCACCCACCTTTTTCAGATTCTGGATAATACGACCGGGCAGCGCACCGATGTAGGTTCGTCGATGCCCACGAATCTCGGCCTCGTCACGCATACCGCCTAAGGCCATACGGGAAAACTTACGATTCATGGTACGGGCAATGGACTGTCCCAATGAGGTCTTACCTACGCCCGGAGGGCCAGCCAAACAGAGGATTGGGCCGTGGATATCGTTTTTCAGCTTGCGGACAGCTAAGAATTCCAAGATCCGCTTCTTGATCTTTTCAAGTCCGTAATGCTCCTCTTCCAGATCTTGTTCCGCCTTCTTGAAATCCAAGGTATCCTCGGTGGAGATGCTCCAAGGCAGATCCAGGATCCAGTCAATATAATTGCGGGAGACGGAATATTCGGGAGAAGAGGGAGAAATTCGGTCCAGACGGGTCAGCTCTTTTTCAACAGCCTTGTTCGCTTCCTCGCTCAGGCCAGCCTCGGCAGCCCGTTCCCGCAGCTCTTCCAGCTCCACCTTGCCGTCAGACTCTTCACCCAATTCCTTACGGATGGCCTGCATCTGCTGGCGGAGAAAAAATTCCCGCTGCTTGCCGTCCATATCCTTCTTGATATCCTCCTGCAGCTTATTGCTCATCTCAGCGGTGTTGACCCGCCTGTTCAGTTCACGGGCCACTCGATGCAGCAGCAGGTTGACCTCAACGATCTCAAGGATTTCTTGCTCCTTATTAACCCGAAGGTTCAACTGAGAAGAGACCAAATAGCCGACATGGTAGGGATCAGAGATCGCATCCATCGTGGCCATAATTTCCGCAGGCAGATTGATCAGCTCGCCGAGTTTTTTAAACTCATTACGAATACCGAGAACCAGGGCCTCGGTCTCGTGATCCCCGTCATTCACCTCCATGGGAAGAATACTTATCTCGCCCTTAATATACGGCATCTCCGCAGTGAACTTGTCAACACTGAGCTTATGAATGCCGCTGACCAAAACCTGATAATAGCCCTCTTCGGTGGTTGACACCTTGTGAACATAGCCCACCGCACCGACTCGATGCAGATCGGTACTGGAGATGGTATCGTTATCCCCCACCTGTTTTTTATGACAGAGTACCAAACCGATCATCTGATCGCCTTCCATGGCCTCGTCCACCAACTGCCTGGAGGTGGCGCTGGCAATCTGGAGCGGGAAACCCATGCCCGGAAAAAAGACAAATCCGTGCAAGGGAAGAATAGGTAATTCTTTCGGTATCGGCAGCAAGGTCGGATCCTGCTGTTTATTTTGATTATTTTTTGATTGATCGTCCATATCTTCTCCGGTAATTCACCTTTATTTTTTGATGGAACCACTCTCTTCGCTCATCCCTTTAATGCACCTTGACAGTATACCGCTTCTGAACAGAAGAAATCAACAAAAACAACGAATAACCGAATGTCCCTGAAAAAAGGTGGCTCTTCTGGGATGCCTTTTCGTACCCCGTTCCTCTTTTATCACCAGTTCAAGAAAGGATCAGAGCACCGGTCGACAGCATTCCGCCTTACCATCGTACCGCCTCCCCCTTACTCCAACCGCCCGTCTTTCAAGGTTACACAGCGATCCATAGCGCCAGCCAATTCCATATTATGGGTCACCATGACCACAGACATAGAGCGGGTCTGACAAAGCTCTGTGAGCAGTTCAAAAACCTGCTGACCACTAGCCGAATCCAGGTTGCCGGTGGGTTCATCAGCCAGCAAAAGAACAGGCTGCATGATAAGGGCCCTGGCCAGGGCCACTCGCTGCTGCTCCCCGCCGGATAGCTCGCCGCTGCGGTGTGTCACCCGATGGCCCAACCCGACCAGCTTCAGCAGTCCGTGCGCATCCTCTTCGAGTTTCTTTACAGGCAGACCGGCGATCAGGCCAGGCATCATCACGTTCTCCAATGCAGAAAATTCCGGGAGCAGATAATGAAACTGAAAGATAAAGCCGATGCTTTTATTACGATGCGCTGCCAGTTGATTCTCCGAGAGCTCGTTCAACCCCTGCCCGTCAAACCAGATCTCGCCTTTGTCCGGTACATCCAAACTGCCGAGGATCTGCAACAGGGTGGTTTTTCCTGATCCGGAAGCACCGACAACAGCCAACATCTCACCGGGCGTAATTTCCAGGTTGACCCGGCGCAACACTTGTACCGGATTTTCCTTGGTTCCGTAGCTCTTATGGATATTAACAGCCTGCAGGAGGACATTCCCCCCTCCTTGTTTCTTTATTGCGTGTTTACTCATAGGTCAGGGCATCGGCAGGTCGAATCCTGGATGCCTTCCAGGAGGGATAAAGGGTTGCGAGCAGGGTGATCAGGATAGCGACAATCGCGACGACCATTATATCTTCAGGAACCACCTTGATGGGCAGGGTGGACATAGGATAGACATTGCTGGGCAGCTCAATAATTTTATAGCGTTTGAGTAGGGAACAGAGCCCCAGTCCTGCTCCGACTCCAAGCACGGTGCCGGTAAAACCGATCACCGCTCCCTGGTAGAAAAAGATACGCATAATAGAACCGGTGCTGGCTCCCATAGACTTAAGGATGGCAATATCCTTCGTCTTTTCCATCACCACCATAACCAAGGTACTGATGATATTCAGAGATGCCACCAGAATAATGAGCGCCAAGGCGATAAAAATACCGATTTTTTCCAGCTTCAGGGCGGCAAAGAGATTTTGATTGGCCTGTTTCCAATCCCGTACCAGATAGGACGGGCCTATATGCTGCCGCACTGCCGCAGCCACGGCATCGGCCTTATCAATCTCCTTTACCCGCAACTCCAAGCTCTGCACGCCGTCGCCGTCAATGCCGACAAGCCGCCGAGCGGTCTCTAACGTGACAAACCCGATGGTGGAATCGTACTCATACATGCCCGTGGCAAAGATCCCGCCGACCACACAGGTCTGGACCTTGGGCAGCACCCCCATAGGAGTAAGGGTTCCGTTGGGTGACAGCAACCTGATCTTCCAGCCCATATCCACCCGCAATTGGCTTGCCAGCTCCCTGCCGAGAAAGATCAGGGGCAGACCGGAATCATCAGCCAGATCAATCAGCTTGCCGCTAACCATCTTGGATTCCAGGGTGAGGACCTTACCCACCGTCGCAGGATCAATACCGCGAATCGCTATTCCGGAGGAATACTGCCCCGAGGTGATCAGGGCCTGCCCGTAAATATTCGGGGTAGAGGCCTGAACACCGTTTACCGCCTCAACATCCGCTTGCAGCTGTCGGGGATCAGCTATCCCGCTGCCCGGTCGATGAATCATGACATGGGCGTTGATGCCGATAATCTGGTCCCGCAGGCCCTCGGTAAAACCGGTATAGACGGAGAGAACAACGATCAGAGCCATTACTCCGACAGCGACCCCGAGCACGGAAATAACCGAGATCAGGGAAATAAATTTCTGTTTGCGCTTGGCCCGCAAATAGCGGAAGCTGACAAAACGTTCAAAGGACATGGGCGGATAGGTTAAGGTAATGGAGCTTGGGTTATTATAGAATTTTTCTTTTCTGAAATATCAGCTATCATAGTCGATTGCCGCAGGAAAATCAGGAAAGAGAAGCGAGTCCTCTCTTTCCGCTCCCGGCACATAAAATCGGAGATGCCCCTGCCGATCACACATCCACACTTCCTTGGCACCGTTTGCAAAATACAGGCTTCTCTTGTCTTCCATCTCTTCAGCGGTATTACTTGTGGACAGGACTTCAATGCAGACTTCAGGAGCTACGGAACACTCAACCTCATCTTTGATTCGCTGAAAAGTATCTGCTGACACCCAAGCCACATCGGCTATTTTTGTCCCCTGATGCGTACGGACAGCGCACTCGGTAAGGACTTTTCCATCCTTGCGTTCCGCTTTGAGCAAAGCGGCTATTTCTCCTTTAAAAACAGAATTATACACTTGTACCAGGGTCATGACCAATTGTCCCTGTCTGTTCAATTCAATCTTAAAAGATAAGTCCTTCAACTCTGGATGCTCACATACTTCCTGCCAATTCATAACACTCCTCGCCTGCCTGAAAATTATCTGCCGCACATTCCCTGAGCATAGAACCCTTTTTATCGAGACACTGACTCAGGCTTTCAGCTCAACCATTGCGGACAGGATACCGAGAATTCTGCTCAGTTCCTTGATTCCGTAATCATCAAGATCAATATGCACGTCCTGCCCTTCCAGTTTAAGAAATCTCCAAAGGTTACCCGAGGTAATAACCCCATAACTTCTATCAATACCCTCGCCTTCCTGCTCATTGAAGATTCCGGCTGCAACCATTTCGGCGATACATTGGCCCAGCCCGCTCATAATATTTTCATTTTTTGCTTCGACAATCATCACGACAGGCGAACGAACATACAACTGTTCCGCCGAACGACTCAGGAGAAAATCACAGAAGCCGCTGAGTTCCCTTTCCCGATCAACAGTCAGCTCAACCCCGGAAAATAAACTGAGATCTCCCTTATGCTGTTTTTTGATCTCAACCAAAACCGGGGCGATAATAAGTTCGGAACGGGCCTTTTCTGTATTGATCGAGGCTGCCAGCGGAACATTTTCCTTGAGCGTTTCAAGAAGATGCGAACTTGCCTCTTTCTTGGGAAGACCTGAAAATAATCCTGTTGTTTCATGCAGCTTAACCTGAAAAACCTCTTGTACCTTTTTTACGGTAAAGTCGCTGTAGGGCATGGTATTACTCCGAATGGCTCAGAAATTTCGTTTACGGTCGGCACAGAAAACATGTTTATATTTCAGATAGTGGGCTTTAGGCCGGTTTACTATGAGTTACCCAGTTCAGTCTGCATGATTCTGATGTCCTCTATACTCAAGTCCGTCATGGCGGCTATGCTTTGTACATTCAACCCGCCTGTCTTCAGAAGGTTTCGGGCTATCTGCATCGCCTTTTTCTTTTCGCCTTCTTTTATTCCTTCCAACTTTCCCTCAAGCAGGCCTTCCTTTCGTCCTTCCAGAACTGCGGCGGTATACGATGACTCAAACATACTGGCTTCATAATGGAGATTATCCCTGTATCGCTCATAAGCATGCCGTTCGTTTTCAGGAAGCTCTTTAATCGCATTCTGTGCTGATTGAGGATTGAGTTTTCCTTGGCTGAACATGGTCAAAGATTCCTGGGCATCTCTGGCAATTTCGTGCCGCACAGCTTTAATTTCCCACTTACCCATCAGGTCAGACAGAATCTCCCGTTGTTTCGGTGAAAACTGTTTCACGGTTTCCACTACCTGTTCAAATATCATAGCCATTGCGGCACCTCCTATATAACCCCTTGCGCATTGCCGTTACGGTTTCATCCTTCTAAACGCAGCAATATAGTCTCTGATTTCAGAATCAATCTTATCATCATCGGCAATTTTACGTGCCAAGGCCAAGCGATAATCCGTTGCATCCTCCTGCTTTTCCCCAACAACTGTAAGCGCTTGAGAATGGCTTTACCGTTCAGGATTCGATTTACTTGCCGCCATTGTTTGACAGGATCGTCATTTTCATCGCCAGCAAAACAAACGGCCTTGTCTAGCTTCTCATCCAGCTCTGCTGAATCAATACCCTTCTTTTCCAAACTAGTTCGCAGCTCCTGAGAAGTCCCTGTGAAACCGGCCATACTGTCGCTAACCTTTTTCATTTTCTTCATATGGCAGCAGGCATCAGCAGCGGTGAGCATTGTAAACAAAGAAATCTCTTCGGAAGAAAGGGGGATTGGTGCTGGCCGTTCCTGTGCTCGACCGAATCGGTCTGCTTTGACTGAGGCAATAATATCCGGTTCCACCAGCAAATAATTTTCTATTTCCCAGCGACTGAGCACCTTGATGTTCTTGCCATAGGGCTGACAAACCCTGAAAGCGGCATTATCTTGTTCCCACCAGCATTCCCAATGGCAATCTTTCAGCAGAACATCCCGGTCAACTAACCCAACACTCTTTATGCCCTTTTCCTCGTCATCAGTAACTTTTCTGATAACCTGATTGCAGCCGCCTCCCTGCCCTTCTTCACCAGCAGAGCGAAACTCCAGATTTTCATCGTAGAACCAGCGATCGCCAATAATCAGCCTGTCTTCTTCTGATTCCAGATAAACAACAATCCGATTGAGATAGGATTTTTCAGCAAATTCGGTTGCAGATTTATCCTTGAAGGCCGTCATGATCGCACATTACTCCATATTCTCTTCTATGATCTCACCACCTTTGCGCAAGCCATTTTCCTTATGCTCAAAGCCGAAAGCCCGTAGCATTTCTATGGAATGGGTGGCAAGAATAATGGTGATTCCTGGATGTTCCTGAGCAAACTCCCGCAACTGTTTCATCAGACGCTTCTGCCAATTCGGATGAAGATGAATTTCTGGTTCATCAATCAGGATAATGGAATTACGGGTGCAATGCGCTCCGATACGTAAGAACAGCTGGACCAAGTTTTTTTCCCCGCTACTCAACCTATCAAGTCCATGCTCTTGACCCTTGGAAACAACAATTGCCTCCGGCGGAGTTTTACGCACGCCTTTGATAAAGGTCGTGCTGCCCTGAAAGACGCGCTTATTGATAATATCAACGGCCTTTTCCAAGCGTCCGTCGTCCAGCCATTTCATCCAGACCAGCACATTGTCCAGAGAATTTCCCCAGGATGTGCTGTGTGAGGAAAACTTTCGGACAAGGCTGTAGCCCCAATAATCAGGTTCTGAGATCTGTCTTTTCGGGGAGGTTATCTTCGGAATATCGCGGTATGCGCTGAAATGCAGCAATGTCGGAAGTCCCGAGTGAGTTTTCTCAAATACCTCCGGCCCGGCTCCTTCCCAGTTCTTAAACGCATTATTTAAACCAAGGGATACCGCATGAGGAGATATGTAATGAAGAAACCTTTTCTTTGTTGTCCATTGAAATCCTATTACTTCCTGACCGCCTGCCTCATATTTTTGCAGCTTTTCTTCTGTCCAACTGATCAGATTATCGCCTGAAAAATTCCCGGCCAACAAGGACAGAATAATATTCCGAGGAGTATTATCATCTTCAACGATCTGTACGAGGATATCCCATTGAACAGCAAGTTCTCCGTTATCCAAGCCCTCCACGCCGCAAGATTCTATCTCTTTCTTTCCGAGCATCCCCATGAGGGCAGTCATGATTTCCAGCACAGTGGTTTTACCCCTGCCGTTTTCTGACATGAGCAGAAAAATATTACAGGGCTGCCCTTCTTCATCGGTGAAGTCTACTTCATAGGGATTTTCTGGAAACGGACCGTTTCCTTCGATTCGGAGGCGTAAGGGCTGAAAGAAATTTATGGTCGGAGAACTCATTATTCACCCTCTTCTTTAGAAGAAGATAACCTTTTTCCAAAAATCTTTTCATGCAGCCCTTCATTGTTTATTATTTTGACAACCTCATCAATGGCCTTAGGAGAAAAGAAAATCTTCTTTCTTTTTGTATGCTCATTAGTTGTTTCGATCCAAATGTACCTGCTATATTTTTTCACTACAGTTTCTTCTGATGGATCTACAACCAAAAAATTTTCACTATCTACCCACCCTAAGTGATGAATAACAGCTTTTAACTGAGAGTTTATAAATTTATATTTACATAATTCTTTCGCGCCGCTTTCCAGGCTACTCAGTGGTATATGTTTTCTCTCTTGATGCAGCTCACCAACTATCTTATAAATAGGTTTCCCCTCATTGTCTGTTATCTTTCCTATTTCTCCCGCACTTATCGCATTTAGAATAATATTAAAAATTCCATTTTGTGCCTTTTCTATCTCAACATTGCTTCCAGAAAGTTTTTTATCTTTGCTGTTAAATCCATATACTTTGTTTTGCAACGGATTAAGAATCAGAATTTCTCTCGGATTTATATCTACCATTTCCGGGAGCAACTTTGACCATATCTCCATAAATTCTTTACTCTTCTCATTCGCTTTGATTTGCAAAAAACGATTGAATTCAGAAGTTGAACTGTTTGCTTGTTCAGTTTTGCCTGACGCACGATAATAAATATTTCCTTTTATTATTTTATACTCTTTGAAATCATTTGTTGGCACAAGCGTATCATTGCTTTTTGGTATGGATAGATAATAAAATATCCTTGATCCCATGTTAAATCTTTGTAAATCAATAGAAATCCCAACTTTTATAATTTTTTCAAATTTTTGGCTTACATCATTTAAGTCTAATTTACTCAAAATACTCAAGTTATTCTCATCTAAACCTAAATCTTCATGTTTACCTGTTTCTTTATTTTCTTTAATTCCAATAAATATTACTCCACCATCCGCATTTGCAAATGATAGTATATCCTTTGCAAAATTTTTTAAAAAAATTTCTAATGGATTATTATTTTGGATAATATTTAGCTCTTTTTTGTAATCAATATGATTGTTTTCTTTGGGATATTTTCCATTATTTGTCAGATCAGAGATAATCTTATCAACACATGACTTGAGTTCTTTGAGATCCATTTTATCTCTCTAATCTTAGAAGATTGCTGCTGCTTTAATATGTTTTTACCCCTTTCCAAGGCATATTTTTTGCCTATTACAAAAATACCATTTTCACAAAATCTCACAACAACCTTTCCGCAGGAAATCATCATGAAGCAACATCACCCCACATCAATCAAGATGAACTCCGGGTAAAACCACACGCTTTCAACTTCCAGGAGGCACATTCCCAACTTTTTCTAACCCCGCAATCTCCAAAGCCGACAAACCAGTAGCCTCAGCAACAAGATCAGGAGCAACTCCTTTTTGAAGAAAGTTCGTTGCAATCAACCGCTTTTCCTTCTTTTCGCCCTCTTTGATACCTTCTTCAAATTTCGCCTGCTGAAGCTCTTCCTGATGATACTCCTCAATCATCCTGGCCCGTTCTTCCGGCGACAAATGATCCCGTCTGATGGCCTCGAACATTTTCTGAATGACGCCCTCACCATACTGGCTCTCATCCACCTCTTCATCCAAGGTATCGTTGATGGCACGCAACCATTCCCGATACGGTTCCGGCGTTTTTTCGGAAACGTATTTCGGACAAAGATAGATCACTTTATGGAAAATTTCCTGAAGCGGCTTGCCTGCCAGATCATGGGGATCAAAATCAATCACCGCAATATCTCGTTGATGGCGGTCACCGGAGGTGAGAACAACAAGGGTGAATACAGAGAGCGGGGGACGGTAATTCTTGGAACTTGCTACCTGTTCCAACAGAGCCGCGCAGTGATAATAGAGAAAGCGATCATAATGATCGTTGGTTCGGGCATGCTGAATGTCAACAACAAGTCGATGCTCGGTGTCTTCGGCAAAAAGGTCGAAACGGGGCTTCACATAGCCAATGGGCGGGTCAAATTCTTTTTCCGTCTCAACATAATCAATGCTGACAGGCCGCCCGATCATATCTTGGGAAAAAGCCGAGAAAATTTCCGGGTCGCAGAAAGCCTTTTTAAAAACCACACCGTACTTGAGTGAAGCTACTTTCTTCATTTACGTTCACCAAGGTCATCATTCATTATGAATTCCGGGCTTCTTCCAAAGCTGTAATCTCCGCCATTGACAAACCGGTCGCCTCAGCCACAAGATCAGGAGCAACTCCTTTTTGAAGAAAGTTCATTGCAATAAACTGTTTTTCCTCCTTCTTACCTTCTTTAACGCCTTCTTCAAACTTGGTCTGCTGAAGTTCTTCCTGATGATATTCTTCTATCATCCTAGCCCGTTCCTCCGGCGATAGATGATCCCGACGAATGGACTCAAACAGCTTTTGGATAACACCCTGAGCGTACAGGCTCTCATCCACCTCTTCATCCAGAGTATCGTCAATAGCCCGCAGCCATTCCCGGTACGGCTCCGGTGTTGCTTCGGAAACGTATTTCGGACAGAGATAAATCACCTTATGGGAAACTTCCCGGAGCGGCTTGCCTGCCAAATCATGCGGATCAAAATCTGTCACCGCAATATCCCGCTGATGGCGGTCGCCCGAGGTGAGGACAACGACGGTGTATACTGCCAAGGGGGGACGATAATTCTTGGAACTCGCTACCTGTTCCAGCAGGGCTGCACAGTGATAATAGAGAAAGCGGTCATAATGATCGTTGGTCCGGGCATGTTGGATATCAACAACAAGTCGATGCTCAATATCTTCAGCAAAAAGATCAAAACGGGGCTTCACATAGCCAATGGGTGGATCAAATTCTTTTTCCGTCTCTACATGATCAATGCTGACAGGTCGACCGATCATGTCCTGAGCAAAGGCGGCGAAAATCTCCGGGTCGCAGAAAGCCTTCTTAAAGACCACACCGTACTTGAGTGAAGCTACTTTCTTCATTTGGGTTCACCAGGTTTTGTTCTTAGAAAAAACGCTGCACAAACTCCCTGTGCGGAAATTATCCCTTCCGCATCAACCCCGGATAATCCTCCCGCAGAAAATTATGGAGCAGCACTGCGCCCACATCAGTCATAATGGACTCCGGATGAAACTGCACGCCCTCCACCTCCAGGGTCTTATGCCGTATCCCCATCAACTCACCCTGATCCGTATGGGCCGTGGCCTCAAAGCAATCCGGCAGGGTGGCTTCCTCGACAATAAGGGAATGGTAGCGCATCCCCGCAAAGGGATTGTCCAAACCGGTAAACACACCCCGGTTATCATGATGCATGGGGCTGGTTTTGCCGTGCATTACCCTGCCCGCCCGGATCACCTTGCCGCCAAAGGCCTCGCCGATGGACTGATGTCCGAGACAGACACCGAGGATCGGAATTTTTCCGCTGAAATACTGAATGGCTTCAACAGAAATTCCGGCCTCTTTCGGCGTACAAGGACCAGGGGAGATCAACAGGCGATCAGGTGCCATGTCGGCAATTTCCTGTACTGTTATCTTGTCGTTGCGAAAGACCCGGATATCAGGCTGCTGCCAATCAGCGGACGCACCCGGAGGGGCAGCGGCTAAGGTCTGGACAATATTAAAGGTAAACGAATCGTAGTTATCAATAATAACAATCACGGTTATAACCCCTGTTCAGCAAGTTCGACAGCCCGACGTAAGCCTTGGGCCTTGTTGACCGTTTCCTCGAATTCTTTTTCCGGCACAGAGTCAGACACAATGCCTGCCCCGGCCTGAATCCAGAGATCCTTCCCCTTCATGAGAAAGGTGCGGATGGTGATACAGAAATCCATGTTACCGGAAAAGCCAAAATAGCCCACTGCCCCGCCATAGGGGCCGCGCCGGGTCGGTTCCAGTTCATCGATGATTTGCATGGCCCGAATCTTTGGTGCTCCGCTGAGCGTCCCGGCCGGAAAACAGGCCTCCAAGACGTCAAACTGATCTTTATCCTCTGCCAGCTTGCCATGTACCCCGGAGACAATATGCATAACATGACTGTACTGCTCAACAACCAGCAGATCACCAGTAGTTACGGAGCCGCCTGCGGCCACCCGACCCACATCATTACGACCCAGATCCACCAGCATCAGATGCTCAGCCCGTTCCTTGGGGTCAGCCAGCAGCTCCTCTTCCAGCTCCTTATCTTCCTGCGCGGTTGCACCTCGCTTCCGGGTCCCGGCAATGGGACGGAGCTCAATCTCACCGTCTTCCAAACGCACCAAAATTTCCGGGGAAGAACCGATCAGAATAATATCGTCTAGGCGGAGATAGAACAGGTAGGGGCTGGGGTTGATATGGCGCAGGGAACGATAGAGCAGAAAAGGATCCATGTCGGTTTCAGTATGAAACCGCTGGGAGAGCACAACCTGAATGATGTCACCGGACAGGATATACTCCTTGGCCTGCTCGACCATGCCAGCATAGGTTGCCTCGTCCATATTGGAGGTGAAACTATGCGGGGGGCAGCCTGCTGCATGGGCTGCAAGTGACGTCGGCAAAGGGCTTCTGATCAATTCAATAATTTTATCAATGCGTCGACAGCCGTCCTGATAAAGTGCCGTAGTATCGACTGTACCGGACGAATCTGACACATCAGCCCCCTTGCTCGGCACCACATTGCAGACCACCGTCAAGGTCTGCTGCACTGCGTCGTGAATCAACACCAACCGAGGCACAATAAAAGAGGAATCAGGAAAATCAAGCGGCACATGCTGATCCGGAATTTCTTCAATAAAACGGATCATATCATAGCCGAGAAATCCCACTGCACCCCCATAAAAACGGGGCAGGCCCGGAGCCGTACTGGCATTAAAGGAAGCCAGCAGGTCACGGAGTTCCTGAAACGGGTTCACACCCTCCCGGATATCCTCAATCTTAACATCAGGCTCAGCCTCAGAACCGGCCCGACGCAGGGTCACTGCGTTGCCAACAGATGAAAAAGACAGCAGCGGGTCCAGTCCGATAAAAGAATACCGCCCCCACTTTTCCCCGCCCTCCATCGACTCAAAAAGAAAAGCGTGTTTTTCCCTTTCCGCCACCTTGGCAAATATGGTCAGGGGGGTATCAAGATCTGCGACAATTGTCCGGTGAAGGGGAACAAGCCCGGCCTGTTCCAGCATCCCGGAAAAGGCTTCCAAGTCAGGAGAGTACATGATTACCTATCAACAAATACGATGAGCAGAAACGCGATCTCTGCCTCAACAGCAATGAGCGCAGCCTCAAACAAAAAAAGCCACGGAAGTCCAGCTTCCATGGCTCATAATCCTTCTATGAAGTCAAAGGATTCCCAGCGGGAATCAATCCGATCAACCGATGGGCATCATGCGGTTAACTCGACCAGTCAGCCTAGAAATCTTGCGGGATGCTGTCTTCTTATGAATAGTCCCTTTCCCCGCAGTCTTCTGAATAACGGGTATAGCAATTTTCAGGGCTTCCTGAGCTGCGTCCTCGACCCCGGCCACCAAGGCTTCTTCAACACGGCGAACAGCTGTGCTCATTTTTGATTTGTTGATTCGATTACGCATACGGCGCGCCTGGGATTGCTTGTGCCTCTTGATCGCTGACTTATGATTAGCCATGAAAACTCCTTGATGCTTTCTATAAATAAATATAATCCGGCGAGCTACCCCGAACAGATAGCTGCTTATGACGAAATAACGGAACGATATTTCTTAGACGGAGATCTTTCTTTCTCCGCAAAAAATCATTTTAAAATAAACACCCATCCCTCCCCTCTGGGGAGGGACAACAAAAAATGAAAATTGTCGGGTGACTCGGAAAGTCATCGACCATTTTCATATAAACTATACCGTATAGCTGAATAAATCCCTCTTGTCAACTGTATTTACTCAACGATGGATTTTTAACTGACTCTCATGCTTATTCCTGAGCAGCCTCAACCTTTGCCCCGATTGCCCCGATAAAAGTGGTCGAGTCAAGCAATGCCCCTTGCAACTGTGCGCCAGTAAGATCGGCATCGGTAAAATCAGCAAGGTATAAATCAGCCCCGCGCAGATCTGCATTTTTCAAATTTGCATCGGTGAAATTCACCCCTTTCAGGTTGGCAGCCCGCAGATCAGTCTTTTCCAGCTGCGCGCCACTGAGGTCCGCCCGTTCCAGATCAACCTCTTCCAGATCTTTACCAGCCAGATCTGCACCGGCTAAGTCGCAGGAAACACAACACTTCTCTTCGTGCAGCTTATCGACCAAAGCCTGCAATCTGACTTGACTTTGCCCAAAGGTCTCTACGGTGTAGGCCCCGACCTGCTGTCCTGTGCCTGCTCTTTCCTCGTTACTCTCAGGCTGTGCGGGTACTTGCGCTGAAATCATCGGCGCCTGCTGTTGAGCAGTAGACGGCACACCCTTTTCTTCCTTCTCCGCAGTATCAGAACTAAACAGGGAAGCAAAGGTATTCCAGAGACTTAACTCTGTTTCCTCATCCTCAGCTCCGCTTTTTTCCTGCTCAGACGCGGTATCAATCACCGGAATATCATCAAGCCCTGCCGATTTTCCCTCTGCCTTTGCCGTATCAAGTAAGGTATCAGGCAGGTTATCCGCCTGATCGGGATCGACTATCTGAACTTCCGCGATAAAAGCCAATTCCTTAGGGCGCACGGTTGTTGCGACCCTTCCCTCAATATCAGGTAGCCTTACCCCTTCCTTTTTTTTTTCTCTAAATTTCTGCACCGTCTTTACAGGCTCTTCAGGTAATTCAGACGGTTGAGATGGGGCAAATACTGCGCTGCTTTCTTCAATGCCTGCTGACGCATCGGCAGGTATTTCAGCAGAAGGCAGACTCTCCTCTTCCTCAGCAGCAGGAGCGACAGCATCCGGTTCAGGTTCCAGAGTTATGAGTTCCTGAGCAGAAGGCAGGGGCAATATCTGAGTCGATGCCTCGGGGAGTTCAACCTCCTCAGGCAAAGCTTCAGGAAGTTCCTCCGGTTCGTACGGCTTTTCCGGGGTAATTTCCTGATCCAAAAGGGCCTCTTTCAGATAAGCTCCAGCCAGCTGTGCATCCGTCAGATCAACGCCTCGAAGATCAGCTCCGGCAAAATCCGCTCCGCCAAGGGCAGCCCCCCGCAGGACGGCGTTTTTCAGATTGGCCTTGGATAAATTGGTCAGATTGAGCTTAGCTTCGGAAAGATCAGCACCTTGCAGGTTAGCCTCCTGCAAATCCATCCTGGTCAGGACAGCACCCCGCAAATCACAATCTGGGCATTGCTTAGTCGTTACCAAGCGATTAAAATTCTTCTGGATACCCTCATCAGCAGAACCCAAGGATTCAGCTGACGCAGCTGTGCCACAGAGCAGCAGACACGCGCAAAGAGACATATACTTATTTTTTTTCATTACCCTTCTTTCATTATCCTTCATCAGGCCGACTCCAGCTGTCATTGCTGCCCCATTCCGTCCACCTTTTCCCTGCTCAGCTTGCTTCTCTGGGCCAGACAAGATTGCGGTATATCCAACCGGTCAATTCAGGGTGACGGACCTTAAACCAATCCCCTTCTGTTTCCACCTTTTTCAGGATAACATCGCGAACAACTTTCCCAATCTTATCGTAGCTTGTCCCAGGGCCAGACCTGACATTACCTTCATCAGCCTTCACGATAACATAAGGTGTCTTGGAAACAAGGCTCGCATAAATCCACCCCTGATCGTTTTCATAATCACTGACCTTGATCCATTTCTTGTCCCGCTCCAGCACCTTCAGCGGATAGCCTGCAGGCAACTGAAAGAGGACCTCGTGACTGGTTGTCGGGCCGGAACGAAGATTAACCCCGTCTTTCACAACTGATACAAATTCAGCAGCTCCGGCAACTCCGCTCAGCATTATTGCCAGCGCCGCTGTTAAAATACAGACTCTCACACCCTCCTTAAGAGTTCGGCATTGCATTAGATTCTCCTTGTTTTACCACTTTTCTTTTTCAGGTTTTTCTCTCAAAATTCTCAACAGCTGTAAAGTACAAAAGAAACTCCTGGTTCCCCTTGGCTCCGCAGATCGAGGAAGCCGCTTCTCCTCTACAGCTCAGGCCCAGCTCCTCAGCACATTGCTTCACTGCATCGACAGCCTCTTTATGTAATTGGCTCTCCCGCACAACGCCCCCATCCCCGATCTGATCCTTGGCAAGCTCAAACTGCGGTTTCACTAAGGCCAGTATACGGGCAACCGAACCAAACAGCGGAAGCAGCGGCGGAAGCAAGGAGCGTAATGAGATAAACGAGGCGTCCAAGACAGCCAAGTCCAGAGGCTCCGGTATATGTTGCCGGGTCAGATAACGGCCATTTGTCCGTTCGTGCAGGATAACCCGCTCATCCTGCCGCAGCTTCCAGGCCAGCAGGCCATATCCCACATCCACGGCATAGACTTTGGCCGCCCCCCGCTGAAGCAGGCAATCAGTAAACCCGCCGGTTGAACAACCAATATCAGCGCACACCCAGTTTGCTGGCTCGATTGCCAGCTGCCTGAGACCGCCAGCAAGTTTCTCCCCGCCCCGGCTGACAAAAGCAGAGCTTTTCCTTAGCCGAACTTCACTGTCCTTGGGAACAAGGCTCCCCGCCTTATAATCACTCCTGGTGTTGACAATGACCTGACCCGCCCCGATCAGAGCTTGTGCCTTTTTCAGATCAACGGCCAGACCACGTTCCGTCAGCAGCTGATCCAAGCGTTTTTTTTCACGTTTATTTCTGGACAACAGCGTACTCTTTTTACAGTCCTTCCAGTCGCTGCCGAGCCACCCCAGCCTCTCTGCTGTTCGGGTAATCAGCTATCAGCTTTGTGTAGATAATCTTGGCAGTCTCATGGTCGGTTAATTTTTCAAAAGACATCCCCTGGCGCAGTAATGCCGCAGAACTATGAGGATTTCTACTGTAATTAGAGATCACCTTTTGATAATCAAGAATGGCTAAGTCATACTCACCCAGATTAAAAAGGCACTCTCCCATAAAATACAAGGCTTTGGCAGCCTGATTACCCGCAGGACGACCAGCAAGAACCTGCTCAAAAATTTTATACGCTGCCTTGTACTCTTTGCCTTTAAACTGAGAAACACCCTGCTCAAGCAAACTGCCCTCCATATCCAGGCCCTGGCTCTGCGGCGGATACTCCACAACAGATGATTGCTGTCGAATGGGTACCTCTTGAATCTCTTGTACGTGCTGTTCCTGTTGCACCTGCTGCCGTACTTGCATTTGCTGACGAGGCTGCTGGCGAGACGAGCTCACAGCTTTCTTCTGCCTCTCCGGTGTAATCGTCGGTCGAGAAGCATTAACAATCGGCTGATTAATCCTCAACTGGGTTTGTTGCTGCGGCACTGCATCGACGACTGCTCCATAATTTTTCCGAACCTTTCTATTACTCGGCAGCAAGGTTGTCTTGTCGCTCGGTCGGGTTTGCGCCGCTACCACGGCCCTTCTCTTGGCCTTTTCCGCCCGATCAGCCGCCTGCCGGGCCTTTTTTTCTGCTGCGTACACCCGAGCCTGACTTAACTGCTGCATATTGCCTGATAATTTATTAATTTTAACCTCAAGCGCTTGGATAAGCTGCTCATTTTCTCGCCGGACCTGACTACTTTGCGAACGGATCTCATCGCTTTCCGAGCGGATCTGCTGATTTTCCCGCCGCAGTTGTTGCAAGGCCTCTTCCAGCTCTGTAATCTTTTGCACATCCTGCTCTCTCATCCGAGTGATCGCTTCTAAATTTTCCTCGGTTATGGTCCGCAACTCACGCGTTTCCTCAGCCACAGTGTCCAACTGACTGGAAGACTCGGCTGTTCGTTTCAACACCTGATTTTTTGTGCTTGATTCTACATCCTTAACTTTCTGATTCATGGTGCGGAGCTGATAATTCAATCTACGCACATCATCCACACTTGCGCATTGGCAAAGCAGGAGAACCGAGCAACCGGCAAACGCAAGAGTTTTTATTTTTTTCATATTTCTTTCCTTATATGTACAGCTGAGTTAAAAGTTTTTTCTCGTATTTTTCATTAACCGGGCTCAATACAAACGAGGAGACCAACGCGGATAGGACTGGTTCCCCTCCAAGGCGAACATAGGACGCATCCCCTCTCCGTTAGCCTGAACAACATATATTTCCATTTTTCCGTTCAGCTCTCGGGAAAAGGCTATCAGCCTGCCGTCAGGCGACCAGGTCGGCGCTTCACAATTCCCGGCCCCTGAGGTTATTCGAGTAGGGGACCCGCCGCTGACAGGGATAGTATAAATATGATACCGCCCTTCGGCAAGATGGGTATAGACTATTTTATCTCCTCGGGGTGACCACGAAGGCTCAACATTCTCTTTCCCCTTAAAGGTCAAACGCTGCACCTGCATGGTTTGCAGGTCCATAATATAGACCTGCGGTTTACCGCTCCGATCAGAAACAAAGCATATGGCCCTGCCGTCAGGAGAAAACGAAGGGGAAACATTGATCCCTGCCCGCTTGGTCAGACGCCTGATAATGTTTCCTTCCATATCCATAAGATAAAGATCGGGGTTACCATCTTTACTCAAGGTGACCACAGCAGTCCGGTTATCCGGTGAAAATGCCGGGGCCAGATTCATTCCCCTACGCCTGGACAGGGTGCGGGTCTTTTTATTCTGATCCAGGTCTGTCAGGTAAAGATCCTGATTGCCCCGATGGTAGGAGGTATAGGCAAGTCGAGTCCCGTCCGCAGTAAAACGAGGAGAAACGCACAGGTGATCATGTCGCGTTATCTGACGAATATGCCTGCCGAATACATCTGCTATATAGACCTCTTTCCGCCCGGTTTTATCGGAAATAAAGGCTATTGAGCTTCCGGTGACTCCCGGCTCACCGGTAAACTCCTCAACCATCGCATCAACAAGGCGCAAGGCAATCTCCTCCCGCTGCCCTGAACTTCCTTTATAACTTCTGGCTGCAAGCTTATCCCTGCTCATGACATCAAACAAATTCCCGGCAACGGTCATCCGCTCGCCAGCCAGTGTATACTTGCCCATGACAACATAATCCGCACCAAGGGCACGCCAATCTGGCCTGCGTTGACCCTCATAGCGATGGGAATCCAGGATCCGAACAAATCCGTGAAACTGTAATCCCTCCTCCATCAACCGGGCAAGATCCCGACCTGTTGCTGTATTTTGATCACCTGAAGCATCCGCAAAAGAGGGGACAGCAATGACGAGCTTGCGCACACCGGAACTGGCAATATCCAGATAAATCCGTTCCGCGGAAACGCCGGGGACGAAAAAAAAGACATTCACCATAACAAGTGAAAAAATTACACAAGGACGAAGCAGGGATTGAAAAAGGTTCATTACATGCATGTCAGAAGAAATTAATTAAAACAACAAACAATGGTTATTGATCAGGCTCAAAATCGCGCTTAAAACTATATTCGGGGCCGTAAAAAAATCTTAAAAAAACAATCACAAAGACAGTCCTTGCGGAGTGAAATTCAACGCAAATTCTTGGGTCTGCTGCTTGATAAGAGTAGGAAAACCAGGAAAAGGTGCTGCGTTACGGAGGGCTTTGATCACCGATTGATCAAAAAAACTGTCCCCGGATTTCCGTTCAATCCGCATATCCTCTATGGAGCCATCTCGACGAAGAGTCAGAGCCACCACCGTCCTGAGATGAGGCTTTGTTTTAACGGTTTCAGGCAGCTGCCACTGGCTGCTTATCCGACCGTTCAGCGATGCAGCATACTGCTTGAGTACAGCAGGAGAGTGCTCACGACCATTACCTCCGTACCCTCTTCTGCCTTCCCGCTCGCTCGATTCGCTATACCCTTCGCTATACCCGCCTGAGGAAAAACCGGAGTTGCTGGACACCAAGGGGGTATTGAGGTCAGAAACCGCCTGGGCCACAGAAGCGTACTCCTTTCTCGCTCGGGCAGCTTCAAGGTGAGCCTGTTCCGCAGCCTGTTCCGCCTGCCGAGCCAAACGCCCAGCTTCGGAAATTTCTCTCTTTCTTCGCTGCTGATCAGCCTGCTTCTTTTTCTTTTCTGCGGCCTGCTGCTTTTTCTTGCGGGTAGCCAGCTTTCTTTCCTGCTCAGCAGCCTTTTCTCTCTTCCCCTCTGCAACAAGGCGTTTTTTTTCCGAGGCAGCAAGCTGCTCCCGCTCTTGTTGGAGTTTTTGTTGCGCTTGCTGTTTTTCTCGTTTTTCGCGCTCCTTCACCTCGGCCAGCCGAATATCTTCAGCGATCTTTTTCTTTCGTTTTAACGGGTGAAGTGATACGGGTTTGGCCTGAGCAACCGGCTCAGGAGGGGGGGCCGATTTTAATACAGTTTTCGGCACAACCTTTAATTTTTTTTTCGGTGCAACCGGTGTAACAACAGGAAGCACCGGTGCCGGTTCTGCAACCTCCGCAATTTCGGGGGCAGACTGCTCCGTCGTTTTTTCAGCCTCAGCCTTTTCCCGTGCAGCGTTCCGGGCAACTTTCTCGACAGGGGGCGGCTGTTGAGGAGCCGATTCCTGTTTTTCACTGCGGGGTGCAGCCTGCTGTCCAGCTGCCGAAGCCGCAACAAAAGCCGGACCGCCCGGAGGCAAAGAAAGCAGATCAATAGTGATCACATCATCCGGCTTAAACTTTTTGCCGATATCGGGAAAAACAGCCGCACTCGCAAAAACAACAAGATGAAGAACAGCCGCTATACTCAGGGGAATCTTCCAGTTGGGCAGCCGGTCCCGCTGCGCCACGAATGTTTCCCAAGTATCACCGATGTACAAGCCGCTCTTTGTCTTCTTCACTGTTTCTTCAATGCCGTAGGATCTGTTATTTCTCCTTGTTGTCCGGCTGGGTCACCATACCCAACTTTTCAAAACCGGCCTGCTTTATCTGGGCCATCACCTGCACCACCAGACCGTAAGAAATCTTTTCATCCGCCCGCAGATAGATAGGTTCTTTCTTTTTCTCCTGGGGCATTTTTTCCAGCTCCTGCCGCATAAGAGCCAGATGCACCTCTGTTTTTCCCAGGCGAATTTTCCCTGCCTTGTCTATCTCTACCACCATAGGCTCTTCCTGCTGGCGCAAGGCCTTGGACGTGGTTTTCGGCAGATCAACATCCACCCCCTGGGTCATCATCGGGGCTGTCACCATAAAGATAATCAGCAGCACCAACATGACATCCACCAGCGGGGTCACATTGATCTCCGCTACCAGACCTTTTCGGCCTTTTCGGCCTCTCACCCCGGAAGGTCCCATAAAAAATACAACTCAGTGATAAATGAATATTGTCAACTGCACCGGTAAAAATCCCGGTTGCGCCGCTGCTAGTCTCTTGACAGCATATCACGTTCAACCAAATTTAAAAAATCAAAAGAAAAATTCTCAATATCCGATTCAAAATCAGCCAATTTATTGGAATAAAAATTATAAAAAATAACTGCCGGAATGGCTACAGCCAATCCCGCTGCGGTAGCAACCAAGGCCTCAGCAATACCCGGAGCAACAACAGCCAAAGAGGCTGACCCATGCATCCCGATTTCCTGAAATGAAGTCAGGATACCCCACACGGTCCCGAAAAGGCCGATAAAGGGGGTCGCACTCCCTGTTGTGGCCAAAAAAGCAAGAGAACGCCCCAGCCGATCAGTTTCCACCAGCTGGGCCTTGCGAATCGCCCTGTTCAGGTTATCCATAGAGGCCAGCTTACTTTGCAGGGTCTCCACCTTGACCCGCTCGCTGCGAGCGGCACTGAGCTTGCGCAGCTCGTTAAAACCGGAGACAAAGACGGAGGCCTCAGGACTAAGCGTAAAATTTTGTGCCGCCTCGTAGGCATTATTGAGGGTCTTGGACTCCCAGAAGTCTGCCAAAAAATCTTCCGATGCATGGCGGGCCCGTGAAAAAAGGATATACTTGGCAATAACAATCCACCAAGAAAATACAGAAAAAATGAGCAGGACAAGCATAACCAGCTTCACCACCAAACCGGCATGCGCCATCATGCTGAACACAGAAAGATTCACAAATTCACTCCTACTGATCAGTTCATTCAGCCATAATCAGTGATACTGTTCAACCCCAGCCTACTGTCGACCTTGGACAACGCAACAAAAAAACCAACCTCTCTTTTTATCGTTAAAACAGATTGAAGATGCGCGGTCTTACAGGAACTCAAGAGGATAAAATCAGAGCAACTTTACCCGTTATTCGTCTCAAAAAAACTTAAAAAGAGTATAACGGGTTCTGATAATTATGTCGACCCTGAACTCAATATAGTGTACATAACTCAAAACAAAATCAAGTAAATTATTTTCATTTTTTTTCAGAGAGTTAAATCTTCACTGAAAAAACAAAGAAAAACATCCATAATGACAAGCGGAGGTCTCCATGTCGGATGCAATCTATGATGTTGTTATTATCGGCGCAGGCCCGGCAGGTATCCAGGCGGCCATTCATGCAACCAGAAAAAAAACCAATGTCCTGCTCCTGGGACGGCCTGAAAACAGCGCTATCTATTGGGCGCATGTGGAAAATTACGCCTGCATCAGCGGCGTCACCGACGGCAAGGACTTGCTGGAAGCTGGCATAAGCCAGCTGGAGCGTTTCGGCACGGACATGCGACCCGATGATGTCCTAAAGATCGCCCAAGGAGAAGGCGAGCTAGAGGATGAGCTCTTCACCCTGGAACTGGAAAGCGGCGATGCTGTCACCAGCCGAGCCCTGATTTTCGCAATGGGGGTTTCCAAGAACAAGCTTTCTGTACCTGGAGAAAAAGAGCTTGGAGGGATGGGGGTCAGCTACTGCGTTGACTGCGATGCCAACTTCTACCGGGGCGACACCGTGATGGTGGTCGGCAACCAAAGCGCAGCCATTGACGGAGCCCTGACTCTGCTGGATTATGCCGCCAAGGTCTATCTGGTTGCGGAAGAGCTGCAAGGCTCCGAGGCCATGCTGACCAAACTCCATGCCAGCGATGTTGAGTTGCACAGCGGCGATTGGGTGCAGGAGATCAGCGGGCAAGGCAAGGTGGAAGAGGTCCTTCTGAAGAGCGGTAAGAAGATCGAGGTGGGCGGGGTGTTTATCGAACTCGGCTCCAAGGGTGCCCTTGAGCTGGCTACCCAGGTCGGGGTGCTGCTGGACACGGAGCGATTCAAGTATATCAACGTCAATCGTCAGCAGGAAACAAATATTCCCGGCATCTATGCTGCCGGAGATATTGTCGGCCCTCCGTACCAGATGGCCAAGGCTGTGGGCGAAGGATGTGTGGCAGGTATGGAAGCGGCTATGTTTGCCCGGAAGAAACGGCAGTAGTTGCATCACCGTTTTCGGTGAGGAATTGTAGGGGCAGACCTATGTGTCTGCCCTTTATTTCCCAGGACGACATTAAGGGCGGGCAAGCACAGGGACCTTGCCCCTACAGGCCCGTACCGAAATCATTTTTCCTCTGTTTTCTTCTGCACCGGTTCCTTGCGCAACCCATCCATAGCATGTCGCAAGGCCATGATCGGGTTGGTCAGGATCATACGAGGGCCGACAACCCGCATCACCTCGCGAATCCTCTCCCGCATACTCGGTGTATAGCAATGGACCGTACAGTTGCCGCAGGTTGTTTTGCCTTCCTGAAAAGGACAATTCCTCAGGCTTAGCTCTGCGTAGTTCAGCAGTTCGGTGCAATCCACACATAAGTCTTTGCCGTCGCCGTGATTTGATCGACAGTATTGGCCAATCATCACCGCGACTGTATCGGCTTCGCGCTGTATTCGCCCTGATTTCTTCTTTTTGTCTTCGCTCTGTTTCATTGAGTTTTCCGGGTGGTTGCAGCTCGTTGCGGCGATGGTATCCCTTTTTTATATCAGATCGATTAACCTCAACTCAAACAAGCTGCTCCAAGGTCAGGATGTGTACATCCGGCAAAGCAGGCCAGCGGATATCATTTGTCAGCAATGCCGATGCGCCTGTATGCAGGGCCGTTGCTATCTGAATCGCATCCGGTGTGCGCAGCGAATATTGACTCCGCAGTCGGGCGGCCTTCTCAGCAACAGCAGCTGAAACTTCCACAGTTGTCAGGCCATCAATATTGAGCAGGATATCCCGATACTGTTCAGCCAATCGAGCATCACCGTCACGCAAAGGCTTTACCAGTACCTCCGTCAGAGTGATGACAGAAGTCACAACCTGCACTGTCCCCTTGTCGAGCTGCTCAAAGAACGGCTCAACAACAGGGCAGTATGTTGGATGCTCCTCAATAAAGTAAATAAGCGGAGCCGTATCCAAGGCAATGAGTTTTCCGCGCAATTCATCTATCCATCCCATGCGTCACGCTCCGCATTGATGTATTCTTTGACCGACGTATCTTTCCACAGGTGTTTGCCCAGACCGCGCAGTTCCAAAATGCTGCGGCAGGGCTTCGCTATGTCGCGACTGCATTCCTTTCCGCCTGCTTTAAGCCTGTTCCGCACAATAAGATTTCGGACAAAATGCAGCACTTCTTCCTGAAGGTTTAACGGCAGTCTTTCCACCTGAGCAGAGATTGTTTTCACCGTATCCATAACAAGTACCTCGGATTACTATCTGGTTTCGTTTCATTCATCGTATGATAAAGGTCGGAGCTGTCTGTTGTCAACAACAAGGAGGATCATTGCAGCACCTCCCAGTCGTCAACGGCTATCGGTTCAGTCGGATCGACATATGTAAACGGAAGCCCCCGCAGCGGATATTTATCCTTTATTTCTTCGGTCTTATTGCGAGATACTCTCCCGAACAGAGCTGTCTCCCGGAAGACACGAATGAGCTTCAGCAGATTAGGAACATACTCCGGTGGAATCGCTTTGATCTCACGGAGTAACTCCTGTTGATAAATTTCAGCTTGATTCGACATGGCAGACTCCTTTGCAGCGGCTTGACACAATCTTTTTGCAGCGACACGACGCCTCGACAGTCTGGGTAAGATCAACAGCTATCATATCGCCTTATAACTTATAGAAGGTTACCTCACAAAAGAAGATACAGCAAGACAAGAGCAATCGGGTAAACAAAAAAGCCCTGAATCCTACTGGACTCAGGGCCTTTCCTCTCAACGGAGAGCTTCTTCTATTCGGTTACTCCTCCAGCAAAAACGCCTTGGCCTGTACATTATTGCTGTGATCCGACTCCGGTATTTGGGTGGTACCGTTGGAGATGAAATAGATCATATACATGCCCGGATCCATGGTGCTCAGGTTTCTGTCCGTATACACCTGTTCCGCGCCACACTGACCGGCTTTCATGCCGTCGTTCCCGTCATCGTCAAAGGGGGTAAAGCCTGTACCGTCGCAGCGAGCATAGGCCCACATGGCCCGTGTTTCCGGCGAACGGCCAGAAATTACGCATTGCTCGGCCCAAGGATGCAGGGATTCTCCCCATTTGAGGGTATCCGGAAAACTGATGGCGGTTGCGGCGAGATCAAAGCCGCCCGTTGCGGGCAGAGCTTCCATTGGATTGACAATAACGCAGTCCGGGTCACCCAGCGTAACGATGATGGTAATATTCTGCGCCAAGGTGTTATTACTCAGGTTGGCCTCGTAAGGCACGAACTTGCTGGTTGCCGTGGCAGTGAGTGTATGCGCTCCTTCTTCAAAGGGCACGGTCCAGCCGCTGATGGTTATCTCGGTGCTGCCGCCTGCAATCAGATCAGCCGCATCAATGACCTGCTCTCCTAAAAGCTGATCACCGTCGTACCAGAGCTGCACGACCACCGGGAAATGAGCATCGCCGCCCACGGGCGCGATATTACCCACATCAATGGTGAATATCGTGCGTGCTGCCTGCCTCAACTTCAATGAGGTCATCGTCAACACTCAGGCTCTGCACCGCAATATCCGGCAGGACATTTTGCACCCAAAAGCGAACCTGCGGCGAGGTATTGTTGATTTCGTTGCTCTCGGTCAGCTTGTCGTTGTGAGAAATATGCTGTTCTCACAAAGAAAAATAAATTTATGGTATAAGAAAAGACCGCACCGCAGATTCATGGACCCGCAAAGAAAGCGAATTATTTTTCATTAATCATTTCAACAAAATACCCACGCTTAAAGAAAAGGCGAGCTGGGCATTTCGCACCCAACCAGAAGAGATAAATTGAGAAGTTTTTACTCGCAATGGAGAGAACAGAATCAGGAACCACCCTTTTTTATCAAAACAAAAAGATCACCCCGTATCCAGGCATCCTCCTCCCGGCGCAGATCCGCCTCTTCAGAGGTGACAAGCTGCCAGCCGTGACGTTGCGCGACCTCAACCACATACTCAGGACGATGGGCAAAACGCCCGGTCTGTCGTACCTGCCACTGGTTTTCCTCACCATGCTCCGTGGAAAAGACAAAGAGACCACCCGGTGCGGTACACTGGAAAGCAGCACGGAGCAAGGGTTCCAAATCAGCCAGATAGGTAAACAGATCAGCAGCAACCAGCAAGTCGTACTGCTGGTCATCTTCACAAAGAAAATGCACCACATCATCGGCAACAATCCGGTCATAAATACCCTTTTCCGCTGCCCGAACAATCATCTTTTCGGAGAGATCCACACCGCTCAGCTGCTGACAACAGCTCGTGAAAAGCTTGCCAGCAAGCCCTGTACCGCAACCAAGATCCAGGCAATGGGCATAGGGTTGCTCAGGCTGTTCCGAATCTTTTGCCAGGGTTGCCCGGATGCGCAGAACCAGCTCAAAGAGCAGCTCCGGAACGCAATAGCCCAGCTTGCCCACCAGACTGAGTTCAAAACTGTCGCTGTACTGGTCAAAGAGATCGCGGACATAGGCATTCTCCGGCGTACCCGTGAACTTGCCGGTCAAGGCGGCCAGCATGTGCCGGGTACCGGGATGATCAGGTTGCAGCTCAAGAAGCCGCAGGTATAACTGCTCTGCCTGGGCATTATCATGGCGTAGATGGCAGAGGTAGGCAAAATTATTCAAGGCCGAGACATTATCCGGCTCCAGTTCAAGCAACCGGGCATAAGAGGCAGCGGCCTCCTCCCTATCCCCACTCTCCCGACAGCAGTTGCCAAGATTGAACAGGATATCCGGGTCATCCGGTTGCAGAGCCAGGGCCTGCTTATAGGCATCCATCGCCTCGGAATACTGCTGTTCCTGCTTCAGGGCCAACCCCAAATTATACCAGGTATCTGCATCATCCTGGCGCAGTTCCGCTGCCCGCGAAAAGACAGCTGCCGCCTCAGCATAACGCTCCGAGTCAAACAGGGCCAAGCCCTGATTATAGAGCACCACATCCGCATCCGGGAACTCTGCGAGAATTTTTCCGTAAAGTTCTATAGCCTCAGCGACCTCACCGCTCTCATGGGCTGTAACCGCCTGGGTGTATATCTGTTGCATATCTTCCATTGTATTGTCTTATCTGTCATATTTTTCTGTACAGCTACGAGTTCAACGGCAGGATTTCCTGCTTCAACATACAGCAAGAAATGCGATGCTTCGGCCTGCCATCAGGGTGATACTCAAGGGTATCAGGCTGCAGGAGCTTATTCATCACGCAGCCCTCTGGAATATCCAGGGCAAAAAAACGATCCTCAAACAGGCCCTCCCGCTTAACCAGCTGGTCGTCCTCAACACAAAGACTATGCAGCGGGTAATCCTCGCAGAGCGGGCAGCGATAGACCCTGCCGTTGGGAAAGATGAAATAATTCTCTGCCACCCGACCGGCACAGGCAAAGGATTCTTCCGGCCCGAGAAAGACCTTGGGATAAGTGACATGGATACTGGCTCGGGCCGCCTGTCGCGCCACCTCGGGCACAACCTCCAGCCAATGGGCCGGATCAACCTGCCATTGCTCCCCTTCTGCTGAGGCAACAGCTGGCTTTCCTCGCAGGCCGATCACCTGAATAAAAAAGCGCCGAACCCCGAGGTCTGCCAGCAAGGCAGGCATTCGATGGAGCTGGTCAATATTTCGGGAGGAAACCGTGTAAATCAGGCTGGTGCGAAAACCAAGCTCCACAGCTTGACGGATATTTTCCGTACAGACCGCAAAAACACCCTGCCCGCGAATAGGATCATTGACCATCGCATCAGGTCCATCCAAGCTAAAGCTGAGAAAATCCAGCTCTGTCGGTCGGACCCGTTCCAAGAGATCATGAAAAAGAGAGCCGTTGGAATCCACCGTGACAGCGTAGCGCAGTGACTTTGCAGCGCGGATAATCAAGGCCAGATCAGGATGGAGGGTAGGCTCACCACCGAGCAGGATTAGGTTACTTTGCTGTTCAGGCCGGGCAAAGAGGCGCAGCCATTTGAGCACCTTCTCCGTGGGCAGGGTTTCTGTCCCGTGTTGGGGAGGATTGATATAGCAATGCTGACAGGAGAGATTACAGGCCGTGAGGAGGTGAAAAAAGACATTGCGTTCACCGGCCTTGAAATCAACCGTCCTTGCTGTCACGTCGGCGGTCATGGGTGGCTCCGTTGCTCCAGGATTGATTATGTACTCATTCGACGGAAGAATGAAATACTCCACCGCCGACCTCTGCTTCTCCGAAGCAAAACATACTAAATGCTGCAACCCGGTGCGTCAAGTGCTTCCTCTTTTCTCCTCTCGTCTGAAAAAGCCCCCCCCTCCCTTTTGCACAATTCCTCTGCGCTGGAACGGAAAAACTTAGCCCCAAAAACCCCTGACACCCTTATCGGTTTGCCTTACGAAAAACCGCTTGCAACCTCCTAACTTCTTGTATATTCTTTTGAATATCCGGCTCGCAAAACCATGAGCCTTAATAAGAGCAGAAGGTAAAAACAGAAGGGAGATTGCCATGAAAGTGTTGGTCGTTTACTACTCAATGTACGGACATGTCTATAAGCTGGCTCAGGCCGCAGCTGAAGGAGTACAGGCCGTCGAGTCGGTGGAAGTTGCCATTCGCCGAGTTCCCGAGACCCTGCCTGAAGAAGTTATAGAAAAGATGGGCGCTGATCACGCCCAGAATGAACAGCGAGAGGTGCCTGTTTGCACCGTAAAAGAGCTGGGAGAAACTGATGCGGTTATCTTCGGCACCCCGACCCGCTTCGGCAATATGTGCGGACAAATGCGGCAATTTCTTGATGCAACCGGACAACTCTGGATGAACGGTGCTTTGGTGGGCAAGGCGGGGAGTGTGATGACCAGCTCCAATACCCAGCACGGTGGGCAGGAATCAACTCTTCTCAGTTTCCATACAACGCTCTTACATCATGGGATGGTGATTGTCGGCCTGCCCTATTCCTTCCAGGGGCAAATGACCATGGACGAGATCAGCGGCTGTTCCCCTTACGGCGCGTCCGCTATTGCCGGGAGTGACGGCAGTCGCCTTCCCAGTGAGAATGAGCTTGCAGGTGCTCGTTTTCAGGGAGAGCACCTTGCCCAAATTGCCAAAAAACTTACAGCCTGATCTCGCTGATGCGACAAGCATCAAACAACAACAGCTCCTGAAATAACGACCTCATGCATCTGATAATTTACATAAGTGACTAGGTTTAAGCCCTTCAGGATACAACGGGGAAAAGAGACAGCGTAAAACGGGATGGTAGCAGCTAGAAAAAAATCAAGAAGGGAGGGGAAAGAAAACAACTCTCTGAAATAACTGGTGCGCCCGGCAGGATTCGAACCTGCGACCCTCGGATTCGAAGTCCGATGCTCTATCCAGCTGAGCTACGGGCGCATGGGATAGTCGGAAGCTAGAATACCTCATTTTTCTGAAATGCGAAAGCATTTTTTTATCTACAGGATACTTGTAGGAAACAAATCCCTGTATTCGCCCAGAACGTCTCTGCGCGGTATAGGCCTTGCTGAACCCAACGAAAAAATGATATATTATCAGCTTTCAGGTGAGCAATTCTCCCTATCCAACGCAGCAAAAATTTCTTGGAGAAAGACTATGCGATGCAGTCAATGCGGTGCAGAAATCCCTGTATATAGAAACCCGGCCCCCACAGTGGACATTATTATCGAGCTGGAAGGTGGAATCGTTCTTATTGAACGGAAGAATCCTCCCTTTGGCTGGGCCTTACCCGGCGGCTTTGTTGACTACGGAGAGAGCTTTGAAGATGCTGCGGTCCGCGAGGCAAAGGAGGAAACCAGCCTGGATGTAACCTTGGTCCGCCAGTTTCATACCTATTCTCAACCGGATCGAGATAAACGGCAGCATACCGCCTCAACGGTCTTTATCGCAACGGCTGCTGGCCCCCCTGTGGGTGCGGATGACGCCAAGCAGGCACGGATCTTCAGCAAGGACCAATTGCCGGAATTGGCCTTTGACCATGCTCGTATCCTTCATGATTATTATAAAAAAATATACTGACTATTTAAACAGTTACACCTAAAAGAGATAACCGTTATTAATTTCCTTGCATTTACCAGGTGGTTTCATACAATTGACATTATAGAGAGGGGCGACTTTTTCCTCTCAATCTCTATTTACAATGGCCACAAAAAGCTCGTCGTGCCCAGTGTGCGTAGCGGTGCATACTGGTACATAAATAATGCACGAAGAGTAGGCCCAGACAACCTAAAAAAAGGAGTTGGACCAATGAAGAAATCACTTATTTTCCTCTCGGCATTTGCAGCCTTATTTCTCGCCGGTGTTGGCACAAGCGCCATTGCAGGCAATGCCCAACCCGCAGAAGCCAAGGTTGAAGCTGAAGAGCCGCAACCGACCCTTTATGAACAATTGGGTGGAGAAGCAGCTGTTAAAGCGGCGGTAGATGGTTTTTACGATAAGGTGCTGGCTGATGATCGAGTGAACGGTTTTTTTGAAGGAGTTGATATGGACCGTCAGCGGGCAATGCAGACAGCCTTCCTGACCTTCGCCTTTGGCGGACCAAATGCCTATGAAGGAAAAGACCTGCGGGCCGGTCATGCTCATCTGGTGGCAAAAGGTCTAAACGACACTCATTTTGACATTATCCTTGAGCATCTCGGAACCACCCTGAAAGAGCTTGGTGTGAAAGACGAGCTGATTCAACAGGCAGCTGGCGTGGCCAATAGTGTTCGCGGCGATATTCTTGGGAAATAAGTACGATTGGCGTTAAGGGTTCAGCAGGCGCGGTTCGCGAACCGCGCCCTTACAGTTCCGTACCGAATAAAAAAGGGCAGGTTCTCTTCAATGAGGTCTGCCCTTTTTCTTTGCTTCCAGCCTGCGTAACAGTGGCCGGAGAGCAGAGGAACAAAAGGAATACTGCTCCCCTCTCAGGCTCTCAATGCTCCCAGGAAAAAAGCAAATCAGCTCCGCTCGTCTTAGCATTGGTCGCGGTCTCAACGGAAAATCCGTATTTCAGATCATAGCGGGCCTTGAAGGTTCCTCCGGCTCCGGTCAGGTCCTTGCCATAGCTGATATAGAGATCCTTATAGACCTCTTTACCCATCACCAAAGACACATCCGAGGCATCCTCGCCCCCGCCGATACTGAGATCAACCAAGCCCTCCATATCAAGAGTTTTGAGGGGATCAACCGTCTTCAACAGCACCCCGCCGCCAACCTTGCTCAAGGTGGCAGCAGCAGGAGAAAGGGCCCTGTCTTCAGTACCGGACTTGGAGATATCCTGACCGGTCAGCAGGTAGGAAAGAATCTCTGATTCATCCATAGCCGTGTCAGAAAACAAGCGCATCTCCATATCATTCGCTGTTCCGGTGAGACGCACCCCCAATTCAACCTTATCTATTTCCCTAGAGGCCTGAATATCCAGCCCTGGATTATCAATGGGACCACCTTGATAAAAAACCCTTCCCTGAGTAAGTTGCAGTGTATTGCCCTCAAAATCAAAGGTGCCGTCACGAAGATCAAGATTACCAAGAGCGGTGATCGGACGACCGGGCTTTGCCTTAATCTTGAGGCTGCCATCAAGAAAACCCTTCAGACCAAAGGTATTGACCAACACCTCTTGGCCCATGATCACCTCAAGATCAAGATACATCGGCGAAGTACCTTTTGGTGCCTGCTCATCGTCAATAACAATAACATCACTGGAGGAAGATACGGCACCGCTAAATCCTGTCGGGGCTATTTCAGCCTTATCCAGAGTCACAGTCCCGCTGAGTCGAGTTCCTGTTTCCGCATAACGCAGGCGGAGATCTGGACTGATAACGGCACTATATTCCGGGAGATCTGCTGCCTGAAAATTTTTACCAAAGATGACAAAATCGGCAAGCCAATGTTGCTTTGCATCTTGGCGAGCTACGCCGGTGAGCTTGATTTTCCCTTCACCGGAACGCAGTTGCGCGTCTATCATATTAGAGCTGCTATCACCCTTAAGAGCAATCTTGAGCTCTTTGAGCCCGATACCGGCTGCTGGAATAAATATCTCGCCCTCCTTTTCTTTGCCTTTACTCAGGGCCAGCTTGCCGTTCATTGTCGGTTTACGAGCTGTCCCGCCGAAAAGGACTCGTCCTCCGAATTTCCCGGTGGCCAGCACAGCCTCATTGGTCAGGTGGGCAATCGGGCTGAGATCCTTGAGATTCAAATTAAGTTGGCCGCTCAAAGGCATTTTTTCCGGCTTACTGAAATCGCCGCAGTTTTTCACTATGAGCTCCAGATCGGCATCGCTGTTATCCTGGAATTGGGTCCGTGCGTGCAACCGGACTGTCTTGTCCCGGAGTCGGGCCTCAACAGTATTATCCGTCCAGATCCAAACGGTCGTACCAAGCTCTTCCCCGTCATCCTCAAAGCTCTCCGTGGTCAGGGACAGCTTGGGCAGCTCTAAAGAAAATTCCGCCTGATCCGGGAGAGCGCCTCGGCCCTGTGCCGTCAGCCGTGCCTTTGCCGTGCCGTCAAAATCCGGAACCGGCAGCTTCCATTCCTGCAAGAGCTTGAGAGCAAAATCATCCGCCCTGCCCTTGACCTGCCAGCCGCCCTCTTTTTTCCAAGCTCCGTCCAGGGCTATTTCCAGCTTTTTATAAAACTTCTTCTTCAGCTTATTCTGCTTTAGACTAAAACCAGAAAGCGCGGCTTCCTTAGCAGACAGGCGCAGGTCAGCAGGCCGCAGCATTGCCCATCCACCGAATTGCTCATGATCAAGGGAAAGTCGGGTCAGCCTGCCCTGCCATGTTTGTTCCTCAAGACCACCAGCAGCAGCAAGTTGAACCTTTCCCGGCGTACCGGCAACAGCCAGTTCCAGCGTATGCTGGTCTGTGCTGCCCTGGATCTGTAAGGAGACTGTGTTGATCTTTTCTTCTTTGACGCGAATCCCGGAGGCCTGAAGATCCGCATCAATCCTGCCATGTTCGGCAAGATCTGCCTTGACCCTGCCCTTGAGCTGCTTAAGCTGATAGCCTTCATACTTTACGTTCCCGGCATTGACGGTCAGGTCCAGATCAGGCTGTTGCGCCCTGCCCTTCAAGGTCCCCTGTACTTGGAAATTACCACCGGCCTTTGGCAGGAGACCGGCCAGATCCTTTGCTTCCGCCTCAAAACTGAGATCAAACTGCTGGGCAGGATCGGCAGAGCCATTAACCACCATCTTCCCTGAGCCAAAACCGAGGCGCAGCTTATCAACCAGAACCTGCTTATCGTTCAACGCAACCTTGCCGCTGCCCGAGAGCGGGAGATCACGTAATTTTCCGCCCAGCTCATCTATCTGGACTTGAGCTGTCAGCTTGTCTCCGTTTTTCTGGCCCTGAGAATGGATCTTGGTCGTGATATTGCCGGGCCATTCCGAGAGCAACAAGGAAGGATCAAGCTGCTTCCCGGTCAGATCAACCTGCCAGGACAACCCGTTGCTCCAGCCGATCTGCCCGCTGGCAGCAAGGATACTCTTCTTATCCAAAACAAGGCGTAGCTCATCCACCGTTGCGCCTTGATTCTCTCCCTGCAAGCTGAGCCTTGCCTTCAGATCGGTTTGTAAATATTGCAGGGTATAATCCTGGAAAGCAAGTCCAGAGCCGCTCAGCGAGAGCGTGATCTCTGGGTGAGCGGGCTCTCCCTGCGCCTCAATCGTGGCCTGAAAACCGCCTTGGATCTCAGGGACAAGAGGACTCAGATCATCAGAGCGAGCCTGAACCATGAAATGGACCTCCTGTTCATCTGCCTGCCCGTCAATATCCAGCTGGGTGGACCCGGATTGCAGATGCAGAGCATGAATATTTATTTTCTTGCCATCGATTTCCGCCTTACCGCTCCCGGACAAGGGAAGCTCGCGCAAGATGCCGCTCAACTCATCAATCTCCACCTCGGCGACCAGTTTTTCTGTGCTCTTTCTTCCTTGTGAGCGTATTTTGGTCTGAATCTTCCCCGGCCATTCAGCAACAAACAGCCCTGGATTCAGTTGCTCTCCGCGCAACTCTACTTGCCAAGAAAGCCCCTCGGCCCAGCCCACCTGGCCGCTTGCATCTAAAGACATGTCCTCATCAACCAGCAGTTTCAGCACGTTGATCTTCATGCCGCTCTCTTCCCCCTCCATCATCAGGTCAGCCTTGAGATCAGCCTGAAGCTTACTGAGCTTATAGCCCGCAACCTCAAGCCCGGCTCCCTCCAGCACGAAATCAATACCGGGATTTTCCTGCTTGCCCGTTGCGGTTCCGCGAAGATGGATACTGCCAGCATACTCAGGGAAAAAGGCTGAGAGGTCCTCCGATTCCGCACGAACCTTGAGGTCCAGCGAATTATCCTTGGTAATGCGCCCGTCAAGCTCGACCTGGGCAAAACCGGCCTGGACGTGCAAATCATTGAACACCATCCCCTGCGTATCCAGCTCCATACCACCGCTGCCTTTTAAGGGAAATCCAGCCAATTCACCGCTCAGGGCATTGATATTCACTTCCAGCGAGGTCCCAGAAGAACTGAGCTGCCCCTGGCTCTGAATCAACCCGTTGATCCTACCCGGCCATTTTTCCGCAACCAGAGAGGGATCAAGCTCCTTGCCCTCCAGCTCTGCCTGCCAGGAAAAACCGCCGGTCCATTCCATCCTGCCTCGGGTGGTCAGGGTAGACTCCTGATGGTGAACAGAGAGATATTCAATGGCCACGCCGCTATAATCCTCAGCAATGACCTTGGCTTCGGCCTGAACCGGCGGATACCCTTCATAATGGATATCTGCGGCCAAGGTTCCCTGGTAGCTACCCACCGTACCCGAGGCCTCGACAATGGTCAGGGTGCCGTCCACCGGGACATCGACCTTGATATCGTTCAGGTTAAAATGGCCGGTCTTGGCTGCAGCCTGCCAGTGGAGGTCGTTAACAATATCAGTCACCCTCCCCTCCAAGGTAACCTCGCTCGGTGCAATCAATGTAAGGAAGACGGCCAAATCGGCCAAATCTCCTTGCGCATCCAGGGTACCATCAAGATCATTGATGCCGGGGTCGGCCACCTGCCAGGCCCCTTTAAGCTGCAAAGGCCAGGCATCATGGAAGGCAATCTGACCCTGAAGATCTACTCCATAATCGCGGAGGTCCAGCTTGATCCGTTGAATATCAACCTGGGTGGCCTGTTTTATTTCCAGCTGCTGATTTCGAGTAGTAGCCTGAAGGATAACCTCCTGCATGACAAGCGGAGTTCCATTTTCGGAAAAAAAGATCTGGCCATCACGAAGGTGTAGCTCTTCCAGATCGATATCCAGCGGAAGTTTGATGGTCGGCATGACAACAGGCCCGTCTTTCTCCTCTTTTTTGTCCTCCTTGCTGCTGCCGGTCAATCTTACCACCAGCCCCTGCGCAGCCACCTGATGGAGAACCAGCCTTTTTTGGAACAACATCTCAGGTGACCAAGCAAAGGTCAACTCATCCAGTTCCACATCAATTACCTTGTCAATATGTACCAGCACCTTGCCCAAGCGCCAGCGGCTCAACAAGCGGCCTTCTATCTCTTCCACAGAAAAAACAGGCCCGCTGAGGGTATCCGCAGTGCGGAGCAGGAAGCAAAAACCAGTTTCTGTAGTCAAGGCCAGCAGAAGGGCCGTAGAAAAAAGCAGGCAAGAGAAGAGAAAGAGGAAAAGCCATTTTCGCAAAGGACTTCGAACAGAGGATGTCTTATCGGATTTCATCAGGTGGTTAACAGGTTGATGATGTTACGGACGGGCTGCCCGTCATGGACGGATCAGCAGTGAATTCAGAGTATTTCGGCAGTATAATGCAATCATCGGCCTGTGGCAAATTGTTCAGGATATTTT